>NZ_RAWB01000882.1 GCF_003612055.1 Corallococcus llansteffanensis | reverse complement strand
CCCCAACCCGGCCCCGGCCAGGCGCTCGTCCGCATCCACGCCGTGTCCCTCAACTACCGCGACCTCATCATCGCCAAGGGCACCTACCCGGGGACCAAGACGCCCCTCGTCCCCGTCTCCGACGGCGCGGGCGAGGTCGTCGCCGTCGGCCCCGGCGTCACCCGCGTCAAGCCCGGGGACCGCGTGGCCCCCACCTTCTTCCAGGTGTGGACCGACGGCGAGCGCACCCCGGAGAAGGTCGCCCATGCGCTCGGCGGCGGCATCCCCGGCGTCCTCGCCGAATACGTCTGCCTGGACGCCGAAGGGCTCGCGCTCCTGCCCGACTGGCTGTCCTTCGAGGAGGGCGCCACCCTCCCCTGCGCCGCCGTCACCGCCTGGAACGCGCTCGTGCCGCAGGGCGGCCTCAAGCCCGGCCAGACGGTGCTCGCCCAGGGCACCGGGGGCGTGTCCATCTTCGCCCTCCAGTTCGCCCGCATCCTCGGCGCGCGCGTCATCCTCACGTCCAGCAGCGACGACAAGCTCCAGCGCGGCAAGCAGCTCGGTGCAGAGGGGCTCGTCAACTACAAGAAGTCCCCGGACTGGGCCGCGGAGATCCTCGCGCTCACGGGCGGCCAGGGCGTGGACCACGTGCTGGAAGTGGGCGGCGCCGCGACGCTGCCCCTCTCCGTGCGCGCCACGAAGGAGGGCGGCCACATCGCCCTCATCGGCCTGCTCACCGGCGCTCCGGGCAAGCCCGACCCCGCCGTCACCGGCAACAAGCCGCTGCGCATCGTGAGCACCTACGTGGGCAGCCGCGCCATGTTCGAGGACATGCTGCGCGCGATGACGCCCCAGAAGACGAAGCCCGTCATCGACCGCGTCTTCCGCTTCTCCGAGGCGCGCGAGGCCCTGCGCTACATGGAGTCCGGCGGCCACTTCGGGAAGATCGTCATCTCCGTGTGATGGCCCCGTCTGGCGTGGACGCGACACACGCCGGAAGATTCCCTCTGCTGGAAGGACAACCTCCGGCGTAACGTCCCGCGCGACTTCCGGGCCCGCTCGCAAGGTGGTGGGCGGGCCCCGCACCGAAAGGGTTCGCGCATGCCCCGCCTGTTGCCTCTCCTGCTGCTGCTGCTGCTGGCGCCGGTCCTCCCGGCCTCCGCCCAGCCACAGGAGGCCTCCCGCTTCTTCCCCTACACCCTGAAGACGACGCGCCTGCCCAACGGGCTCACCGTGGTGCGCGTGCCGTTCAACTCGCCTGGCATCGTCGCCTACGTCACCGCCGTGCGCGTCGGCTCGCGCAACGAGGTGGAGCCGGGGCGCACCGGCTTCGCGCACTTCTTCGAACACATGATGTTCAAGGGCACGAAGGCCCACCCCGAGGGCCAGCGCGAGAGCATCCTCGGCGGCTTCGGCTTCGACGACAACGCCTTCACCACCGACGACATCACCGTCTACCAGGTGTACGGCCCCACCGCCGGCCTGCAGCAGCTCATTGCCCTGGAGGCGGATCGCTTCCAGAACCTGACGTACTCGGAGCCGTCCTTCCAGACGGAGGCACTCGCGGTGCTCGGCGAGTACCACAAGAACGCGGCCAGCCCGAACCTCAAGCTGGAGGAGTCGCTGGCGAAGACGGCCTTCACGCGCCACACGTACCAGCACACCACGCTCGGCTTCTACGAAGACATCCAGGCCATGCCCAAGGCCTACGCGTACAGCCGCGCGTTCTTCGAGCGCTGGTACACGCCCGCCAACACCACCCTCTTCATCGTCGGTGACTTCGACGACGCCCAGGTCCTGGCGGAGGTGACGAAGCAGTACGGCGCCTGGAGCCGCAAGGCCACCACCGTCACCATCCCCACCGAGCCCGCGCAGCAGAAGGCGCGCGCCATCCACGTGGACTGGCCGCAGCCCACCCAGCCGCGCCACGTGCTCGCGTGGCACGCCCCCGCCGCCCGCGCCGACACGCCCGACGCCGCCATCATGGCCGTCCTCGCCGAGTACCTCGTGGGCGACACCAGCCCCGCCTACAAGGAGCTGGTGCTGGAGAAGCAGCTCGTCGAATCGCTGAACATCTACAGCACCCCGCACCGCGATCCGTACCTCTTCCCCATCGACGCCACCCTCCAGGATGAGAAGCACCGCGCCGCCGTGGACGCCTCGCTGCGCCGCGAGGTGAAGGCCCTGATCGATGGCAAGGTGGACGCCGCTCGCGTGAAGGCCATCCAGGACCACGTGCGCTACGGCATGCTCATGGACCAGGAGACGCCGCGCGACGTGGCCATCGACCTGGCCCTCTACGCGGGCGTCATGGGCCCCCCCGATGCCCTGTCCAGCTACCTGCGACAGCTGGGCACCGTGACGCCGGAGCAGCTCACCGCGTTCGCGAAGAAATACCTCGTGGATCCGAACCTCACCGTCCTCACCCTCACCCCCAAGGCCGCCGCCGCTGGAGGGACGAAGTGATGAAGTCCAATCCATCCGTGTCCCTCGTGGTCGCCGCCGCGCTGTCGCTCGCCGGTTGCGCCTCCACCCCCAAGCCCTCCCCCGAAGC
>NZ_RAWB01000881.1 GCF_003612055.1 Corallococcus llansteffanensis | reverse complement strand
GGGCCAGCAGTGGCGGAGGGGTGGCACGGCTATGCGTCCCTGGGCGCGGGCGTCACCCTGGATCATTTCAGCGACTGGCGCGCCAAGGGGCCGGCCCTGCAAGCCTGGCTGGGCGTGGAGACGCCGCCGGGCCTGTCCCTGGGCGCCGTCTTCGAGACGACGCAGACGTGGGGCCGCCAGTTCGCGGACGCCCAGGACCCGTCCCAGCTCAGCCGCGTGCAGCTCGACTACACGGCCGTGGGCATCGAAGCCCGCCTGCGCTTCTTCGGCGACAAGCCGGTGACGCCGTGGCTGGGGGCCCGGCTGGCGAAGAGCTGGGCGAAGCCCTTCACCCCCAACACCGTGGGCCAGCTGCGGCGCGAGGACTTCGACGTCACCAGCATGGCCTTCCGCGTGGGCCTGGACGGCTGGTTCAGCGACCGCTGGGGCGTGTCGCTCTCCACCGCCCTCCAGTTCTGCGACCTGAAGTTCACGAAGGAGCCCGACGCCGACAGCACCTGCGCCAAACCCCTGCAGAGCATCATCGCCGGGCCCGTGCTGCGGTTTTGATGGGGTTAGAGTGCGCGCCCATGAACGCGCCGTCCCAGACCCCGGGTCCCCGCTGGCTGTACCTGCATGGCTTCGCGTCCGGCCCCTCCTCCACCAAGGGCCTCTGGCTGGACGCCCACTGGGCGAAGCAGGGCCTCCCCCTGGAGCGCCTCAACCTGCGCGTGCCGTCGCTGGAGCGCCTGAGCCTGGGCGCCATGCTGGACACCGTGCGCGACGCGCTGGGCGCCCCCCAGGAGCGCGCCGTGCTCATCGGCTCCAGCCTGGGCGGGCTCGTCGCCGCGCGCGCTGCGCAGCAGGACGCTCGCGTGGGCGCGCTGGTGCTGCTCGCCCCCGCCTTCCACTTCGTGGAGCAGCTCCAGCGCCGCATGGGCGAGGCCGGCTGGGCCCAATGGCAGCGCACGGGCTACATCGAAACGGATGACCACGCGGAGAAGCGCCGCGCGCGCGTGCACCACGGCCTCGTGGAGGAGGCCCAGGCGATGGACGCGCGCCTGGGCGTCTGGCCCGACGTGCGCGTGCCCACGCTCATCGTCCATGGTCGACAGGACGACACCTGCGACGTGCGCTACTCGCGCGAATGGGCGAAGGACCGGCGCCACGTGCGGCTGGTGGAGGTGGACGACGGCCACGAGCTGACGGCCTCGCTGGAGCGCATCGCCCAGGAGGCGGACGCGTTTCTCACCCCGTGGCGGGGTGGGGTGGCGCCCCAGCAGGTGTTCACTGCCGGCTGACCCGGGCACGCACGCACTCCGGTCGGTCTTGCCTCCCGGCCGCGCCGGTTAAGGTTGCGGCCATGAACCGCGAATACCACCGTTGGTACAGCCAGCGGCTGAACCGGGACATGGAAGTGCTGCTGTACGGGCACTCGGGCGAGCCCATCCTCCTGGTCCCCACCAGCAAGGGCCGCTTCTATCAAGCCGAGGACTTCGGCCTCATTGGCGCCATCGCGGACGGCATCGCCGCGGGCCGCTACGTCGTGGTGTGCGTGGACTCGGTGGATGAGGAGTCCTGGTACAACAAGGACGTCGCCCCCGCCGTGCGCGTGGCTCGCCATGCCCAGTGGGAGGACTACCTCGTCCACGAAGCGGTGCCGCTCGTGCGCAGCCGCTCCACCGGGGGCCGGCTCACGCTCGCCGGGTGCAGCCTGGGCGGCTTCCACACGTACAACGTGGGCCTGCGCCACCCGGACGTCTTCCAGCGCCTCATCTCCCTGGGCGGCAAGTTCGAGACGGACGACTTCCTCGACGGCCACCACGACGAACAGGTGTACTTCCACACCGCGCCGCAGTGGCTGTCCGGCCTGCACGATGCCGCGCGGCTGAACGCCCTGCGCCGCGTGGAGATGACCCTGGCCGTGGGCGAGCACGACTTCTGCCGCCCCTCCAACGAGCACCTCTCCAAGCTGCTCTGGCAGAAGGACATCCGCAACGACCTGTCCATCTGGAGCGGCGGCACCCATGACTGGCCCGTGTGGCGGCAGATGATCCGCCACTACCTGCCAGCCTGAAGCACTGCCGGCCCCGGACAGCCGGCCCCCGCTATTGATCCAGGGGCCGGAGCGTGCCCGCGCTCACGCGCCAGAAGCGCCACAGCACCGCCAGGGCCACGGTGATGAGGCCCGCGCACAGGCCCCACCAGATGCCCAGCACGCCCATGCCCAGGCCGAAGCCCAGGAGCAGCGTCAGGGGCAGGCCCACGGCGTAGTGGCCCACGATGTTCGCCAGGAAGGTGAAGCGCGTCTCGCCCGCGCCGCGCAGCACGCCCGCGCCCACGCCCTGCACACCGTCGAACACCTGGAAGATGGCGCTCACCATCAAGAGCGGCAGCAGGAGCGGCATCACGTCTGGCGGCGCCCCCGCGAGCCTCGCGAGGTGACCCGGGAAGAGGGCGAACACGAGCCCGCCCAGCGCCATCACCACCGCGCCGGTGGCAAAGGCCATCAGCCCGCTGCGCCGGGCCTGCGGCGTGTCGTGCGCGCCCACCGCCCAGCCC
>NZ_RAWB01000880.1 GCF_003612055.1 Corallococcus llansteffanensis | reverse complement strand
TCCCCGGGGACCGGCCGACACGGAAGGCGGCGCGCCGGGGGCACGGTCGCGTGCGGCCTTCGTCGAGCGCATGGGCGGCATGGGCTTGCTGGGCAGGCCCTGCAGGAGGACGTCGCCCTCGGGAGCGCTGTCGTCATCCATCTCACCGGGGCTGACGCTGCCGAACATGCTCCAGCCCTGGGGCGCGTTCACCGGCACGACGCGCGTCTCCGGCGTGCCCGACGCACGGCGCTCACCCTGGCGCTCCTCCACCACCACGAAGGACGTGTACTTCGTGGCGAGCTGGTGCTCGATGGCGAGCCGCACGATGCGGTCCTTCATCGCGTCCGCGCGCCGGCCCACGAGGCCCGCGTCCAGCCAGCCCCGGATGCGCTCGGCGGCCCACAACTTCTCCACCACCGGGCGGTCCGACAGGGACGGCAGGTCCAGCCGCACCGTGAGGGAGAAGGGCTCCCGGCCCGAGCGCCCCTTCAACGTCACGCTGCCCGTGCCCGCCTGCGCATAGCGCCCGAAGAGCGTCCAGGGCGTGCCGTCCACCAGCGGCGGCAGGGTGGCCGGAGCCAGCTCACTGGCCTCCACGCCGTCGAAGCGGACCTCCAGGTCGGTGACGCGCGGGGCGAGCGCCCGGGAGAACTGCGCCACCACCTTGTCGTCGATGCGCTCTCCGGGGTGGATGAACTCCACCGCGCCGTCCGTGCGCCGCGCCAGGTCGCGCAGGAGCACGTCGCTCACGTTGGTGCCGATGCCGAACGAGAACACCCGTCCCGCCCTGCGCGCGCCGAGCACCGCTTCGAGGATCTCTGACTCGTTGCCCACCTGTCCGTCCGTCAGCAGCACCACCACGCCGTCCGGGGCCGTCTTCATCGCGGTGACGAGCGGCTCCAGCAGCTCCGTGCCGCCACTGGCGCGCAGCCCGGCGACCCACGCGTCCGCCTGCTCCAGCGTGCGCTGGGTGAAGAGCACCGGCTCCGGGGCGAAGCTCCGGAAGGAGCTCTCGAAGGCGATGACGTTGAAGCGGTCGCCCTCGCGCAGGTGGCGCAGGCACAGCCGGAGCGCGGCCTGGGCCTGGGGCATGCTGCTTCCCTCCATGGAGCCGGAGGTGTCCACGACGAACACCACCTCCTGGCGGGGCGGCGCCGTCGCCAGGTTCAGCAGGTCCGGCACCACCGTGAGCGCGAACGTGCCCGGCCCTTCCGCCTTCCGGTGGGCGACGACGGGGGTGAGCATGACGTCCGGGTTGGCGTTGCGCAGCGTGAGCACCACGTCCCGGTCCAGCGTCACCTCGCCGGCACCCCGGCGCACGTGGTCCCGCTGGAGGTTCACGCGCGTGCGGGTGCCCTCCCGGGTGAGCAGGAGCGGGTGGGACGGGCTCTCCACCACCACCTCACCGCCCACGTCGATGAGCAGGTCCATTCGCAGCCCGTAGTCCGGGTTCCCCTGGGGCGGGGAGATGCGGTCCGCGTCCGGCACCCGCGTCGTCGGGGCCGCGCTGCCGTGCGACGTGCGGTCCCCCTTCACGGCGCCGGGCATGTACCGGGGCGCCACCAGCGTGGGCAGCATCCAGCGCACGCTGCCCTCCTCCGCGGTGAGGGCCTGCAGGAACTCCACCTCCACGAGCGTCTCCTCGCCCGGCAGCAGGTTGCCCACCTGCGCGGTGAAGACGTTGGAGCGCTCCTGGTCCAGCAGCGCCGCGCCATGGCCCTCGGTGATGGCGGTGTCGTAGGCGCGGAAGGCCTCCTCGCGCTCCTTCACCACCCCTGCCACGCGGCGGCCCGCGCACGTCATCGAGAAGGCGCTGAGCGTCGCGTCCGAGGGCAAGGGGAAGGTGTAGACGGCCTCCACCGGCTTCTTCTCGTCGTTGCGGTAGCGCTGCGTCACCCGCACCCGCGCGTGACCTCCGAGCAGCTCGCCGGAGACTTCCACCCCTTGCAGGGGCACCTGGGCCCCGTCGCGCGTGAACAGCCCACACTTCGCCTGCTCGTTCATGACTGCTTCCCTTCTTCGGATTCCTCGATGAGGGCGCGCACCCGCTCCGCCAGCGCCCGGACCTTCGCTTCAGCATGCTCCGACACGTGCAATTCCAACCCCGGCGCCAGGAGCCAGCGCTGGTAACGCGCCACCTCCACCGTCGGGTCTTTTCCCGGAAGCCGCGGGGCCGGCCGGGGGGGCGTTTCGGGCAGCGGCGCCGGGAGCACCGGCGTCTCCGCCAGCCGCCGCAGCTCCTCCGGCGACAACCGCAGCAACTCCACCTGGATGGCGTCCAGTGGCAGGAACCGCGCCTGGAGCACCCGGATGGCCTTGAGCCGCACCAGGTGCTCCTCGCCATACACGGTGTCCGGCCCCTTGAAGGGGGGCGCGGGCAGGAGGCCCCGCTGGACGTAGTAGCGGACCGTGCGCGGCGAAACGCCGACCGCCTCCGCCAGCGTGGTCAGCTTCCACTCCGTCTGTGTCTTGGGCGTGCTCACACCCTGACAGTAGGTCCCGACAGTCTTGGTGTCAAGTCGTCAGTGTCGATTCGCCACGGCGGGTGTCGGGATGGGACGGGGTGGCGGC
>NZ_RAWB01000087.1 GCF_003612055.1 Corallococcus llansteffanensis | reverse complement strand
GCCCCGCAGGGAGGCCACGCCGCCCAGCCCCAGCTTCGGACACGGCTCCAACTGGACGCCCAGGCGCTCGCCATGCGGGTCCCGCCCGGGCGACGCGTGCGTTTCCGCTATGTCAACAGCGGCTCGGTGCGGGGGGCGGTGAACGTGGACTGCATCGCCGTGGTCCAGTCCATCGCCAACCTGGGGGCCTCACCTCCCGCCGGTCTGGGGGGACTGCTGACGAACACGCCGGACGGCACGGCCGTCGTCTCCGCGAGCGCATGGCCCGACGACGACCCGACTGCGCGCCTCACCGTCCAGATGCCGCACGTGGTCGTCAAGGTGGTCCAGCTCCTTGATGGCGATACCAGCAAGCCCCTGGAGCCGGGGCCTCACGTTCCGGATGTCCGCAATGACTACTTCCAGCTGCGGGAGAAGTCGTTCATCCAGACGTAGGGGCTCCCAACATCACCCCCTGGAAACGGCATGTCCTCCGAGCCCCTCCTGCATGGGGGCTTCGAGCTCCGGGGTTCCGAAGCGGATGCCGATGGCGCGGCAGCCGGCGTCGGACTCGGAGGGGGCGGTCCACGCCCCGAGCGCGTGGTAGAGCCGGCCCTCGCGTCGCTCCACGTAGAGGATCATGTTGAGCGGCCAGCCGGCGCCGTGGAACAGGTGCCGGTCCATGGGCGTGGGCTCCTGGCTCACCCGCAGGCCTCGCTCATGGGGCGGGCCGATGCGGTGCCAGTCCGGGTGCAGGTGGATGGAGCCGAGCACCTCCAGCCCCTCCGCCTCCGCCTCGGCGGTGATGCGCAGCAGCTCCCGGGGCTCGCACCAGTAGCCGCGCCGTCCGTTGGCGTAGCAGGCGCCGAAGCGGGGGATGATGGCGGCGTCGAACTCCTGGAGCACGGCGTCGTCCGTCTCGCGGATGTTGGTGGCGAAGCGGACGCGCTCCACGCGCATCGCGTCGTCGGTGAAGCGCCCCAGCAGGACGGCCCAGCTCCGCGGGGGCAGCTCCGGGGTACAGGCCGCGTATTCGCGGAGGGCGTCCGCGAGGAAGTCCTCCAGCACGCCCGGGTCCAGCAGCACGAGCTCCGGGCTCATTCCTGCGTCTCCGGCGTGGGGACGCGGAGGCGGCCCTCGGCCCGGTCCTCGCGAAGCTGGGTGATGAGGCCGCGGGCCACGCGCTCCTCGAAGGCGGCGGTGGCTTCGGGCGTCCAGGTGTAGAAGCCCTGGCCCGTCTTCAGCCCCAGCTCGCCGCGCTCCACCTTCTGCGCGAGCACCGGGGGCACCGGGCGCCCGGCGTTGCGCATGACGCCGGTGACGAGGTCCAACCCCGCGAGATCCAACCGGTCGAAGATGCCGGACACGCCGAATCGCCGCCCGATTCCCTGGGTGAGCACGCGGTCCACCATCTCCGGCGTGGCGACGCCTTCCTGCACCAGCCGGATGCCTTCACCGATGAGCGCCTGCAGCAGGCGTGGGCCCACCGAGCCCGGCACGTCCTTCGCGAACACCACCGGCGTCTTGCCCACCTCCTCGAGGAACCGCCGCACGGTCTCCACGACGTCGGGGGAGGTCTTCTCCCCGGGAATGACATCCACGAGGGGAATCAGGTGCGCCGGCAGGTAGTAGTGCGCCGCGAGGACGCGCTCGGGCCGGGTGCAGTCCCGGGCCAGCGCCGTCACGCTCAGCGCGGTGGTGTTGGAGGCCAGCACGGTGTCCGGCGCCGCGAGCCCGTCCAGTTGGCGGAAGACCTCCTGCTTGAGCACGAGGTCCTCGGGCACGGACTCGAGGATCAGATCCTGACCCACGGCGGCCTCGGCGAGCTCCGTGGTGCGCCGGATGCGCCCGAGCGCGGCCTCCCGCTGCGCTGGGGGCAGCAACCCCGTCTCCACCAGCAGCGCCGCGTCCCGCTCCAGCTTCACCCGCGCGCGCTCACTGCTGTCCAGACGCGTGTTGTAGAGCGCCACCTGCCTGCCTGCGATGGCGAGCTCGAGCGCGATGCCGCACCCCATGGCTCCGCCACCCACCACGCCAATCCTCATCAGCCGCTTGTGTCCCATGGCGGCGCAGCGTCGCCGCGTCCGCGTGGCGGAGGCAATCCCTCCTTCACGTGCGCGGAGCTTCGGCCTGATGCGGTGAAGGTGCGCTGCAATTGTTCATTCCGCGGCCTCCACCGCATCGCGTCGTCAGCCGTACAGCTCGCTGAGCGGCCCGGGAGCGATGCGCGTGCTGAACTCCAGACCGAAGTGGTCCATGGCCGTGTCCCCCAGCGCGTGCCCCAGGGAGTTGAAGAGGTTGGACACCTGCCGGTTCCGGGCCCGGCCATCCCGAGGGAAGACCACCGTGCGCCCGTCGGTCTTCAGCCCGAGCGCGTTGCCTCCGACGAGCAGCAGCGGCCACTCGCGACCCACAGCAGCAGGCCCAGCAGCAGCACCTGTTTCCTCATGGCCGCGACCATCAGGCCAGCGGCGAAGGGGCTGCAAGCCTGGGCGCCTGTGCTGTCGGGTGCGGCCGGCAACGAGCGCTTCTCTTCCCGGGGCGGCCGGCCCAGGATGACCGGAGGATGTCTCCCCGCCCACCCCGCTGTCCGCGCTGCAACCTGGCCATCCACCTGTGCCTGTGCGCCGAGATTCCCCGGGTGGAGACGCGCACGCGGATCCTCCTGCTCCAGCACGTGATGGAGGTCGCGAAGCGGAGCAACACCGGGCGCGTGGCCGCGCTGGCGCTCGCGAATGCACAGCTGATCATCCACGGTCGACAGGCCGGGGCTTTTGACACGGCCGTGCTTCGCGAGCCGGGCACCTGGCTGCTCTTCCCGGATGGCCCCACCGCACCGCCAGACGCCCCCGCGCCGAGGCAACTGGTGGTGCTGGACGGGAACTGGTCCCAGGCCCGGCGGATGACCCAGCGGCTTCCCGAATTGCGGACGCTGCCCCGGCTGGTGTTGCCGCCGCCCGAGCCCGGGATGCTCCGGCTCCGCGAAACGTCTCATCCGTCAGGGATGTCCACCCTGGATGCCATTGCGCGCGCGGTGGCCCTGCTCGAAGGACCGGAGGCGGCGGCACCGCTGGAGCGGTTGGCCGCGCTCCGGGTGCAGCGCATCGCCGACTGCGGGACGCTGAACTGAGCTTCGGCATGTCTGGGATTGGATTTACAGCACCTAACGAAAGTCAGGGCTGGACTGGCCGTTGGCAAGGGCATCCTGAGCGGGTGGCGTAGTTCAGCTCAACTCATCCCCCAGTTGCCCAAAAAGTCGCCCATGGTGAGTCGCACGCCTTGGTTGCGCAAGATGCCGTAGGCGGCGGTCACGTGATAGAAGAAGTGGGGGATCGCGAATGCGATCAGAAACTGGCGGCCACTGGAGTGCATCGAGCCACGGCGGTGCTCGATCACGATCTCTCGATCGAGGCCGGCTTCGAGGTCGCTTGGCGCGATCTCTCGGAGATACGCGATCGTCGCATCGAGCCGTTGGTGCAGATCCGCAAAGCTCTTTGCATCGTTCGCGGCCGGCACCCGTGGCGCACCCAGCAACTGCGCGATCGCCAACCTGGCTCCCTCCGCAGCCCAGTGGACTTGAGCGGCGAACGTGTACATGTGCAGGTCAGCTGGCGCGTCACTCGCAACGCCGCGCATGCGCCCTTCCGCAGCGAGTTGCGCGTCGAGCAAGGCCGCTTCACTGCTGCCACTGGCAGCGGCATGGTCTTCGGCCTTCGTCAACTGCGTTTTCAAGTTGGTCAGTCCGCGGACGAACAGGCCAGCAGATAGATCGTAGGCATTCAAAGACATGGCCCACCCTTCACCGCGTCATGCGCCAGTGCCAACCGGTCCCGTCCGGCGCGTATTGATGAACCGCGATACCTACTGGACCTTGTCCCTCGCAGCCAGCAGAGCGTACGTCCAACGGGTTTCATATAACAGCCTCTAACAACTGTCAGGGTAGAGGCGTCGGAGGAGCATGACGCAGCAGCCGAGAACGAGGAAGCCGAAGTGGACATCGTCCCTGCGCTCGTCGCGGACGCGAAGCCGGCGCAGCTGGTTCTTCCAGGCCAGCGTGCGCTCCACCACCCAGCGGTAGCGTCCCAGCCGTTCCTTGGACTCGACGCCTGGGCGGACGATGCGCGGAGCAATGCCGCACAGGCGCAATGAGCCTTCCCGGGAAAGCTCACCGGCGCCTGCCCTGGCACCACGGTCTGTGCCTATCAGGCGCCGGGCTCGGAAGGGCTCTGCCGTCCCGCGTGCATCAACGGCACGTGTTCCACCGGCCGATGCTGCACGCAGCCCAACGGGGCGCCGTACTGCAACAGCTTCTGTTACTGAGGCACCCTCGAAGGGTGGATGTGACACGCACCGGCCTCGTGACGGAGACTGTGTGCATGGCGCACGACCCCCATGACGACCTGACGGTGGAGGCGCTGGTGGCCGTGGCACTGGGGGGCAACCCGGAGGGCTCGGAGGGCTGGGCGGCCATCTACGCCCTGCAACGCCGGGGCGGGGAGGCCGTCCTCGTCGCCGCCAGTGCGCTGCTGCACTCGCGCGATCCGAAGGCGCGTGCGAGGGGGGCGGACATCCTGGCGCAGCTCGAACAGCCCCACGACGTGCGTTCCCGTGGCGCGGACCTGCTCCTGGCGCTGCTTCGTGAAGAACAGGATGCGCAGGTCCTGCAGTCGCTTGTCCTGGGATTGGGACACCGGGAGGACGCGCGGGTGCCCGGAGCGATCTCCGCCTTGAAGGACCATGCCTCCGCCCGGGTCCGGGGCGCGGTCCTGGCAGGCCTCTTGAAGGCCCCTGACGCAGACACGCTGCCCGTACTCCTGGCGTTCGCGGAGGACCCGGACGAGGGTGTCCGGAGCCTGGCCATGGCTCACCTGCGGGAGCTGTCGCCCGACGTCGACACGCCCGCACTCCGGGATCTGCTCCTGCGCCGCATGGAGGACACGAGCCCTACCATCCGTGCCGAGGCGGTGCTCGCGCTCGCGTGCCGCAAGGACGCGCGCGTCCTGGAGCCCCTGCGCAAGGCCCTGCGCCGCTCGCGCGTCCGTCTTGAATACGTGGAAGCCGCCGGGGCGTTGGGCGATGCGTCGGTGCTCCCGGCACTGCGAGCGCTGGTGGGGCAGCGGGAGGAGGACCCTCCGTTCACGCGCGCGTTGGTCGAGGCCCTTGCCGCGCTGGAAGCGGAGGCTTGAGCCGCTGCTGACCCCCGGGCTCCCGCCTGACGCTTGCCGTCCCAGGGGCCTTCGGCGACGCTCCCGCGTCCCTTCCCCCGAGGCTCCATGAACGCACTGCGCCCCACGAGTGTCCTCGCCGCGTTGCTGCTGCTGTCTCCTGGTTGCACCACCTCGCGTCCACCGGCCCAGGCGGAGTCCCCGGCGGCCCACGCCGCCACGCCCGCGCTGTCTCCCTCCCAGGTGGCGCTGCGCGCGTTCGTGGACGCGCACTTCGAGGAGCACTTCCGTCGCTCGCCGAATTCCGCCACCTCCGCGGGCGTCCACACCTACGACGGGGAGCTGCGCGGCTTCCGACCCGAGGAGCGGGCGTCGAATCTGGCTTACCTGAAGGAGCGGCTCGCGGCGCTGCCCCAGGCGGTGGACCGTGCCGCGCTGCCGCTGGAGGACCGGGCCGACTACGACATCCTGGAGAACCACTTCCGGGGACGCATCCTGGAGCTGGAGACGGTGCGCGCGTGGGAGCGCAACCCGAACACGTACCTGGGCTTCGCCTCGGGGTCCGTGTTCCAGCTCATCAACCGCGACTTCGCGCCGCTGGAGGAGCGGATGCGCTCGGCGGTGAAGCGCATGGCGGTGGTGCCGGAGGTCTTCGCGGCGGCGCCGGCGAACCTCCAGAACCCGCCGAAGCTGTGGACGGAGATCGCCCTGGAGCAGGCGAAGGGCACGCGCGCGCTCTACGCGCAGACGCTGCCGCAGGCCTTCGAGCCGGTGAAGGACGCCGCGCTCCAGGAGGCCTTCAAGAAGGAGCAGGCGCGGTGTCTTTCGGCCATCGATGGGTACATCCGCTTCCTGAAGGACGACCTGCTGCCCCGCTCGAACGGGGACTTCGCCATCGGTGAGGCGACGTACCGCCAGAAGCTCCAGTACGAGGAGGGCGTCACCGAGAGCATCGACTCGCTGCTGGCCTGGGGCCGCTCGGAGATGAAGCGCACGCAGGAGCAGTTCCGCGAGGTGGCGGGACGGATTGCTCCGGGCAAGGCGCCCATGGACGTGTACCGCGAGCTGGGCAAGGAGCACCCGGCTCCGGCGGAGCTGGTGTCCACGACGACGGCGACGCTGGAGGAGATCCGCCAGTTCCTCATCGACCACCGCATCATCACCGTGCCCAGCGAGGTCCGGGCGAAGGTGGCGGAGACGCCGGTGTTCAGCCGCGCGCTGTCCTTCGCGAGCATGAGCACGGCTGGCCCGTTCGAGACGAAGGCGACGGAGGCGTACTACTACGTGACGCCGCCGGACCCGACGTGGAGCGCGGAGCAGACCTCGCAGCACATGAGCTTCTACAACCGCTACGCGCTGCCCCTCGTCTCCATCCACGAGGCGTACCCGGGGCACTACGTGCAGTTCCTGTGGACGAACCGCATCCCGTCGAAGGTGCGCCGGCTGTTCGGCTCGGGCTCCTTCGCCGAGGGCTGGGGCCTCTACACCGAGCAGATGATGCTGGACGAGGGCTACGGCGGCACGGGGCCGCAGGCGGACCGGCTGCGGCTGAACCAGCTCGCGCTCTACCTCCAGCGGCTGGCGCGCTACATGGCGGGCCTGTCGCTGCACACGCGGGGGATGACGTACGCGCAGGCGGTGCGCCTCTTCGAGGAGGAGGCGTACATGACGCGCATCAACGCGGAGCGCGAGGCGCGCCGGGGCACGTCGGACCCGACGTACCTCGTCTATGCGCTGGGCAAGAAGATGCTGATGGAGCTGCGCGAGGAGGCCAAGGTGAAGTGGGGCAAGGACTTCACCCTCCAGCGCTTCCACGACGCGGTGGTCTCCCACGGCTACCCGCCCGTGCCCATCGTCCGCCAGCTGCTGCTCGGCGAGGACGCGGGCTGAGCGGGAGACGGGCCTCCGGACACGGGGGCTTTCTGGCAGAGTGGGGCTTTCGCTGGGGGCCCCGCCATGCAGAGCAGTGTCATCACCGAGGTGTTCCTGCCGATCGCGCTGGGCGTGATCATGCTCGGCCTCGGGCTGAGTCTCACCCTCGCTGACTTCCGCCGCGTGGCCGAATATCCGCGCGCGGCATTGGTGGGCCTGGGCTGTCAGACGCTGCTCATGCCGCTGGTCTGCTTCGGCATCGCGAACAGCTTCGGTCTGCCTCCGCAGCTCGCCGTGGGGCTGATGCTGCTCGCGGCCTCGCCCGGCGGTGCGACCGCGAACCTCTTCAGCCACCTGGCCAAGGGCGATGTCGCGCTGAACGTCAGCCTGACGGCGGTCAACAGCGTGCTGTCGCTGTTCACGCTGCCGCTCATCGTGAACTTCTCCCTCTTGCACTTCATGGGAGAGGAGCGCGCCATTCCGTTGCAGTTCGCGAAGATCGTCCAGGTGTTCGCCATCGTCCTGGTGCCCATCTCGCTGGGGATGTGGGTGCGCGCGAAGCGGGCGGCGCTCGCGGACCGCCTGGACCGGCCGGTGCGCATCACCTCGGCGCTGTTCCTGCTGCTGGTGGTGGTCGCGGCGACGCTCAAGGAGCGCGCGCAGCTGGTCACGTACTTCCAGAGCGTGGGGCTCGCGGCGCTCGCCTTCAACCTGGCCAGCATGGCGGTGGGCTACGTGGTGCCGGGCCTGCTGCGCGTCGAGCGCAAGCAGGCGGTGGCGATCGCGATGGAGGTGGGCATCCACAACGGCACGCTCGCCATCGCCATCGCGTCCAGCCCGAGGTTGCTCAACGACACCGTGATGGCCATCCCCGCGGCCATCTACAGCGTCATCATGTTCTTCACCGCGGCGGTCTTCGGAGCCCTCGTCGCCCGGAGACAGGCCGCGAGCGCGGCCGCGGTCAGCCCCAGGCCTTGAGGCGTCAGTCGGTGAAGACGGGCGGCTGGGTCTCGGTGAGGGAGGGGACCGGCTTGTCACCGGACATCGCCAGGAGGCCCTTGAGGCAGCGGGCGGCGAGCAGCCAGTTCTTCGGGTGCTTCATGTCGAGGCCGCCGACGAGCTGCTTGAGGATGCTGAGCGTGTCGAAGTAGACGCGCTCGCAGACCAGCGTCTCGGTCGCATCGAAGATGAAGTAGGCCGACATCCGCACCCGGAACCGGTTACCCGTGGGCGGGATCTGTCCGAGCGGGCCCAGGTGGGTGCCCATCAGCCAGAACTCGACGATGACGGCATCGTCGCTGTGCCGCAGCGCGATGATCTCATGGTTCTGGTCTGGGAACGCGACGCGGGTGGCGCGGTAGTAGTCGCGCACCGCGTGCTCGCCGTCGTGCACCGTCAAGGTGGGGATCAGCTCGTAGTGCGGGTGCGGGAAGGTCGCCAGGACGTCGTCCCAGTCCTGCCTCACCTCGTCGTGGAAGTGGTTCAACACCAGCTTCTGTCGCGCCTTGCGGACCTGATCTGTGAGCACGGTGGCCTCTTTTCGGGGGATGAACCGCAGCAACTTCACGTCACGTCGTCCACGCCGTGGGTATTGTCAACGGCATGCGCATCCGTCCGCGACCTTTCGCCGCCCTCCTGGTGCTCGCCACCCTCAGCGCCGCCGCGCAGCCTCCCCCGTCCCCGCTGGGCCCCGTGTCGCCCACCACCGGCCTGGTGCTGCGGGACGACGTGGTGCGCGCCCTCATCCAGGAGAGCTCGGGCGACCGCATCCATGACGGCGTGCAGCGGCTTTCCCTCATCGCCCGTGACACCCAGGCGGGCTACGCCGACGCGGCCGGATGGACGATGGCCGCCGCGCAGGCCGCGGGGCTTCAGGACGTGCACCTGGAGGCGATGAAGGACGGCCCCCAGTGGCGCGCGACCCGCGGCGAGCTGTGGGTCGCCGGGCCCCACCGGTACCGCGTGACGTCCTACGCCGACCTGCCCATGTCCCTGCCGTCCGGCAGTGGCAGCTTCGAGGGCACGGGCCTGGAACTGGTCGACGTGGGCCTGGGCACGCGGGACGAGGACTACGCCGGCAAGGAGCTGAAGGGCAGGGTGGCGTTCACCCGCGGCCATCCCTCGGCCACGCTGCGCACCGCCGTGGGGAAGCTCGGCGCCGTGGGCGTCGTCTCCTCCTACTCGACGCCGCCCTGGAACGCCCCGCACCGCATGGACGGTGACTTCCCGGATCAGGTGGGCTGGGCCGTCGTCCCGAAGGGACTGGTGCCGCAAGATGCGCGGGCTCCCTTCCTGTTCATGATCTCGGACCGGCAGGCGCGCGAGCTGCGCGCCCAACTGCAGGCGGGCCCGGTGACGGTGGACGTGAGCGTCGCCACGGAGACCTTCACGGGACACCTCAGCGTCGTCAGTGGCGTCATCCCTGGCACCCGCGCGGGGGAGGAGGTCGTCCTCACCGCGCACCTGGACCACTACAAGCCCGGGGCCGACGACAACGCCTCCGGGGCGGCCACCCTGCTGGAGCTGGTGCGCACCTACACCACGCTCATCCGCCGGGGCGTGCTGCCGCCGCCGGTGCGCACCCTGCGCGTGCTGTGGCTGCCGGAGTTCGAGGGCACCCGCGACTGGTTCTCCCACCACGGCGCGGATCCGGTGCGGCGGGTGGCCCAGTTCAACTTCGACATGCTGGGCGCGAGCATGACCCGCGCCCACTCGCGCTTCCAGGTGTCCTACACGCCGGACTGGAATGGCAGCTTCGTGAACGCCGTGTCCGAGTCCACGGTGGCCTTCATGAACCGCTTCAACGGGGTGGCCTACCCGCCGCGCAAGGACTTCCGCATCGGCTCGGTCACCGGGTCACACGACCCGATGGATGCCCACATGGAGCGCTACGGCCGGGGCTCGGACCACCAGCTCTTCAACGACCACGGCATCCCCGGCGTGGCCATCTCCACGTGGCCCGACGACGGCTACCACACCAGCGGCGACAAGCCGGAGGACGTGGACCCCACCCAGCTGCACCGCGCCGCCTTCGCGGGACTGGCCTCCATCACCGTCGCCGCGTGGGCCGAAGGCCCGGGGGCCCTGGAGCTGGCGCGCCTGGTGGCGGTGCACGGGGTGCGGCGCGTGGCGGAGGACGAGTTCAGGGCCCGCCGCGACCTGGCCGCGACGCCCGCCGCGCAGCTGCCCGGCACCGCGCGCCTCGCCCGCGCCGTGGTGCGCGCCGCCTACCAGCGCGAGCGCGAGGCCCTGCGCTCCTGTGTGCCCCTCGGCGCGCCCGCGAAGCAGGTGCAGACGATGGCCCGGGCGCTGGAGACCGCCGAGTCCCAGGCCCTGGGGCGCCTGGAGGCGGAAGGCAAGGCGCGCGGGGCGGGCACGCGGGAGCCTGCTCCCAGCGAAGCCGAACGCCTGGCGCGGGCCTTCGTTCCGCGTCGCGTGAAGGGCCAGGAGCTCGCCTCGTTCGACGACCTTGCGCGCGGTGCGCCCGCCGGCTCCCAGCCCCGCGTGGCCGTGGTGCAGGCCGCCCTGAGCGCCGCGGCCACGGCCCTGCGAGAGAGCGGGGAGAGCGAGCTGCGCTTCTACCAACTGCCCGATGCGCTCGCGAGCTACGCCGACGGCACGCGCTCCGTGGCGGACATCCGCGACGCGGCATATGCCGAGTACGGCTACGTCTTCCCCGTGGAGGCGCTCGTGGAGCTCTTCGGGCTGCTGGAGCAGGGCGGCGTGATGACGCGGATCCGCTGAGCCAGGAACTCCTGGAACCATGGCCGACCGATACTTCTACTCCAACTGTCATTGGCGGGGCCGGCCGGAGCCGCTCGAAGCCTGCGCCCATCGCCTGGAATCCTTCCTGCGTCAGTTGAAAGCCCTGGAGCCCGTGTGGGACACCTGGACCACGAGCGTGGGGACGGATGAGGAAGGCGATAAGGTGGTCCATACAGACGCCTCCTCGCTCGCGAAGCTCCTGGGCAGGAGGTCCAATCCCTCCGGGACCATCTCCGGTTACTGGCTGCGTTCAGGCGCCGCCCCAGAAGGGACGGGGGTCTACGGCAGGTTTGGAGGCTCCTCTGCGATCACCTCTACTTGCTCCGTCGCCACCTCCGCGCTGGGCCGTGTCGCGGAACGGGTGATGAACGCTTCGGTCCTGACCAGCGTGATGCGTGCCATGGCCCTCGCGTGGGAGCCGGAGTTCGGCGTTGTCACCTCTCCAGCGTATCGGGATCGCATCGTGGCCGATGGGTCCCCCGACGAACCGGGGCGCCACATCGGGTGGATCACATACATCGCCCACTCGCGCGGCCCCGTCCCCCTGCTGCCCGCGCCCGTGAGGGTGGAGCGCATGATGGACCGGGGCACGCTCATCCTCCTCACGCCGGAGAACTTCACCCTCTCCAACCCGGACCACGTCGCCCTGGCCGCGGAGGTCCAGTCCCGCCTCCAGGCCGTGGGCCTGCTCGGGCCCCTGCGCCCCTGGGTCACGAAGAGCGGTTATTCCTGTTGAGCTGCGCGCCTGCTTCTGAAGCGCATGATAGACGAGCGCCCATGAACCTCTTTCGATTGGCAATCACGGGCCTCGGCGTGGCGTTCCTGGTGTCTGGCTGCGGCGGCAGCCGGAGCAACTCCAAGGTGGACCTGTCCCAGATGGGGCCGTCCATGAACGCGAAGCGCTATGCGAACCTGGAGAAGATCGCCGCCAAGGATCTCAAGTGTGACGCGGAGCTGACGCCGACCTACCTCGGTGAGAATCAATATCAGATGAGCGGGTGCAACACCGAGGGCGTCTATGAGCTGCGCTGCAGGATGGGCCAGTGCTCGTGGGTTCCCGACGTGAGGGCTCGCGCGGAATTCGACCTGGGATGCGCGAGGGCGCAGCTCAAGACTTCACGCATTGATCCGGTCACGGTGGGCGTCGCGGGCTGCGGAAAGCGCGCGACCTACAGGGCGATCGGCTCGACCTACGGCCTGGCCTGGACGCTGAATTCGGCCGTGACCCAGGACGAAGCACCCGCCGCCGTGCCCACGGCGAAGTGACGCCCTGGGAGCCCCCGCGATAGGGCCCCGCTCCGTCCTATACGAAGGCCTCCGCCAGCCGGGACATGGAAGCGAGCCGGTCCTCGTGCGGGCGGGCAATGTCGAGCACCAGCAGCTCGTCCGCGGCGTAGCGCTCGCGCAGCACCTCCGCTTCGTCGCGCCACCGCGCCCCCGTGCCCACGATGGTGGGCGGGTAGAAGCGGAACTCCTTCCAGCCCTCGCGTGCGCGCTCGGCACCCGCGGCGTCCTCCACGCACGTGCCCGCCACCGCGAGCATCACCCTCGGCGTGTCGCCGGGGGCTCGTGGCTGGAAGTGGGTGAGGTAGTGCTCCACCACCGCGGGGTCCGGGCTCACGGGGCCGTGGAAGAGGGAGAGGCAGAACGCGGCGCCCACCCTTGCCGCCAGCGTGCCGGCCGTGCGTCCGCCGCACATCCACACCTGGGGCGCGGGAAGCTTCGGGCAGGCCGCGCCGTACAGCGCGTGTCCCTCGGGGAAGCCGTCGCCCAGGAACGCCATCAGCTCCTCCAGGCTCTGGGCGTACGCGCCCTCGTCCGCGAGGCTCCCGGGCACCAGCTCCTGGCCCGTGAGCGCGCGGTGCGACCGGGGGTTGTCGGCCTGTCCCCGGCCGATGCCCAGGTCCACGCGGCCGGGGAACAGCGACTCCACCAGCTTGAAGTGGCTGGCCACCTTGAGCGGCCGGTAATAGTTGAGCAGCACCGCGCCCACGCCCACGTGGAGGCGCCGGGTGAGCGCGGCGAGCGCGGGCAGCAGCGTCTCCGGGCTGGGCCCGAATGGTGCGCTCCCGTGGTGGTGCTCGCCCAGCCAGTAGCGTGAGAAACCCAGCGCGTCCGCGTGGCGCGCGGCCTCCACGGTGAGGTGGGGCACCTGCGCGTGCTGCACGGTGGCGGAGGTGAAGCCGAAGTCGAGCGCCCCCAGGCGCAAGGGATGGCGGGCCATGGCTCAGGCGTCCCAGTTCCCGTCGTAGCGGTGCCACGGCCCCACGTTGCAGAGCTGGCGGCGGCGCGGATCCGTCTGGCGCTCGCCGAACTCGCGGGTGAGGTCGTGCCCGGCCTCCCACTGCCGCATCCACGCGTGCTTGTAGAGCACCATCAGCAGCTTGCGCGGACGCGCGCTGCGGTTGGGCGTGCTGGTGTGCCAGATCTCCGTGTTGTTGATGAGGCACGTGCCCGCCTTGCCCGTGATGGCCACCTGCCCGGGGATGGTGCGCGGCAGGTTGTCGGGCCCGGTGTACTCGGGCGGGCACGGATGCGTGGCGCGGTGCGAGCCGGGCAGCAGCGTGAAGGGCCCCATGTCCTCGGTGATGTCCTCGAGGAAGTAGGCGCAGCGCACCCAGTGGAACTGCCGGGGATAGGGCACGCCCGGCAGCCAGGACGTGTCGCTGTGCCAGCCAATCCACCCGCCCGAGTGCGCTGGCCGGTAGTCCGCCTCGCCCGCGGAGGCCAGGGTGATGTCCTGGCCGAGGATGGCGCGCGCGATGGGGTACGTGCGGGGCCAGTCCATCAGCGGCTCGAAGGCGGGGTCGCGCTCCAGCAGGCGCGGCAGGTACACGCGCCGCGGATCCGGATCCGTGCGCTTCACCGTCTCCCAGTGCGCGCTCATCAGTTCGTCGTAGCGCTGGCGCAGGGGCTCCAGCTCCTTCGGCGTCAGCGCGTTGGGGATGACCAGGTAGCCCTCGCGGTCGAAGCGCTCCGCGAGCGCCTGGGCTTCATGCGATTCCATGGGGTGCTCCTGCTGTGGATTCAGGGGATGGGTGGGGCTGAAGGCTCACGCGGCCTGGGTCCACGCCCGCCACGCCTCGGGGAGGTGGGGACGGTCGCGGTAGAGCCGGGGCGAGAAGTAGACGGTGACGCGGGGCACGCCCCGCTCGCGCTGGAGCGTCACGCCCGCGTGCAGGCCGTGGCTGTCGCCCAGCCCTCCCGGCGCCATCACCTCCAGGCAGCGCAGGTAGGGATCCACCGGGATGCCCTGGGACTCGAACAGACGCACCAGCCGCTCGCGGAAGAGCACGTCCGGGCCCACCGCGTTGCCGGTGACGGACGTGACCCAGCGCGAGGGCCGGCCGCCTTCCGAGCCGCGCATCGTGAAGCAGGTGCGGATGTCCAGCAGCCCGTAGGGGCCCGACGTGGGGAGCATGGCGGAGCAGAGCGCCCGGGCATCCCCCGCGCTGCTGTCGAAGGTGCGCGCGCTCCACGCCTCCAGGTCGTCCACGGTGAGCCCCTCGCGCGACAGGTACACCTTGAAGATGACCTCCTCGCTGAGGTCCAACGCGAGCAGGGGCACGCGGCCGTGCTGCCCCCGCATCTGCTCCACGTCCTTCCACCGCGCCCCCAGGCCCAGCCGCTCCAGCGACTCGCGCACCACGTCGAGCGTGTGCTCCGGGCCCTTCGCCGCGGGGTTGAGGTACACGCGCGCGTCCGGCACTCCCGTCGCGGGCAGCCGCAGCGCGTGCCACAGCGCGCAGAAGGAGGTGGACTGGGGCGGGGCGAAGAGGTCCGCGAGGCGCTCCAGGTGTTCGAGCCGTGCCCCCGCGCGCTGCTCCAGCTCGCGGCTCAGCGTCAACCCCGCGTTCCAGTACGTGCGCGCCGAAGCGGGCAGGGCCTGCGCCTCCACCAGCACCCGCAGCTCCGCGCCCTTGGCCCCGAACGCCACGGAGAACTCGTAGGGCGAGCCGTCCTCGCCCACCGCCGACCACGGCGCGGGCGCGTCCAATCCACGCGGGCCCCAGGTGGCCGTCGCCGCGTGGAAGACCTCGCCCAGGGCGGCCACCCGCGCCTCGGGCAGCGCCAACGCGCGTCCCAGGCCCGTGAGCTGCGACTCCGCGTACCGCGCCACCGTCTCCGTCTCCATGCCGTGCTCCCCGCTCCTCTGGATGTCTTTGGATGTCATGTGTCGCTTCATGCGGCCTCGAGCCAGCCTGAGTCCGGGGGCAGCGCTTCGGTCAGCGCCGCGGTCGACGGCGCGCCCGCGTAGACGCGGTAGAGCTGCGGCACCCACGGCGCCATCGGTCCCAGGGTGGAGAGGAAGTAGTCGGTGTCCACCGTGCCGGGGCACAGCCGCGACGCCACGTCCCGCAGCAGCGTCCGCATGTGCCGGTAGCGCTCCAGCGGTGATGCATAGCGGGCCTCGCACGCGCGTCGCAGCTCCTGGAAGAGGGCGTCGTGGCGCGAGCGGCCAGGCTCCTCGTACAGCAGGGCCCGGGTCACGTTCTGGCTGTGGACGTCCCAGTGCAGGTGGCGCAGCAGGTAGCGCGCCATCCCGCCGTGGTCCGCGATGCGGAAGTTCACCGACAGGGACAGGTCCAGGTACTCGACGTGGTGCCAGACGAAGGCGGGCATCAGCAGCGTCTCGCCCGGCTCCAGCACGCAGTCCCACGCGCCCGCGAAGCGCAGGAAGGCGAGCTTCTCCTCCTCCGGGAAGCGGGCCAGCAGCGCCGTGCCGTAGTTGGCCACCGGGTGCAGCTTCGGCCCCGCGGACGGCGGGAAGAGGATGTAGCGCTTGCGCCCGAACACCTGGAGCATGAAGACCTGGCGCCCGTCCGAGTCGAAGTGCAGGTCGGTGGCGCTGCCCGCGTTGTGCAGGTGCGCGAACGAGCGCAGGTAGCCCTCCGGCGCGGGGTGGCCGGGCGGCGGCGCGAGGAGGTCTGGCAGTTGGATGCGCGCGCGCAGCGACGCGGGGGTGGGCAGCTCGTTCATCACCCACGGCGTGCGCGGCTCGGCCCCGAGCAGGTCCAGGTAGTCGCCCACGGTGGGGCACGCGGGCGGAGTTGGCTCCACGGAGGGCGTGCCCGACGAGGCCGCATCCAGCGCCCGCATGGCCGCCACGAGCTGTCGCTCACTGAGCTTCACGGGCTCGGGACCGAGCAGCGCGCGCGCCGCCTCCACGCTCTCCAATGCACGCACGGGCTGTCCATCGAAGAGGTCGGTGAGGATGACGGGCCGGCCGGGCCGGACGTACCGCTCGAACAGCACCTCGCGCGACGGCGCAGGGATGCGCTCCACGTTGTCCAGGCACTTCATGAGCGCGCCTCCGGCGCCCGGCCCGAGCCCGCCATCACCTGCTGCCACGAGGGGCGCGTGCTCGCCCGCTCCCACCACGCGGCCAGGGCGGGCCTCGCCGTCACGAGCGCGCCGTGTCCGGCGATGAAGAGGTACTGCACGTAGGGCAGCCACGAGAGGTCCGCGAGCGTGAAGGCGTCACCCACGAACCAGCGGGTCTGCGCGAGCGCCCCCTCGGCCACGTCCAGCGCGGCCTCCACGCGGGACCGGGCGCGGCGCAGCGCCTCCGCTCCCGGGTCACGGCCCCACAGGAGCGGCGCCACCAGCTCCATCAGCGGCGGCACCAGGTTGCAGCACTCCACGCTGATCCACTGCTCCATCCGCGCGCGGGCCTGCGAGCCCGTGGGCGTCAGGACGGGGCCGCTCAGCTCGGCGTCGACGTAGCGGATGATGGCCCGCGACTCGAAGAGGCGGAAGCGGCCGTCCTCCAGCACCGGCACCTGCCCGAAGGGGTGGCGCATCCGGTGCTCCGGCGTGTGGTGCTCGCCCCGGGTGATGTCCACCACCTCGAAGCGCGGCGCATGGCCCTTCTCGAGGAACGTGGCCAGCACCTTCCAGGTGCACCCGCTCGCGGGATGTCCGTAGACCTTCATGGGTTCTCCTCGGGAGGTTCAGCAGGCGCGGGCGGGCGCAGGGGCGCGCCGACGCGGGCCTCCAGACGGGCCACGCCCGCGGACGGGTCCAGCATGTGCGCCAGCTCGCGCTCCAGGATGTGGCGGCCGCCCACCGCGTAGGAGTCCATCAGCCGCTGGCGCCCGGCGAGCTCGGATCCGGTCAGCTCGTCCGCGAGCGCCCACAGCCGCGCGCGCGGGACGAGCTCCAGCGTGCTTCCCTTGAGGTGCCGCGCATAGAGCGCCGCGACCTCGGGGGCCGCCAGGTCCTCCGGGCTCGGTCGCACCACCAGGCTCTGTCCGCCCAAGAGCCGCAGCGTGTCCAGGATGGAGGGGTAGTGCTCGAGCGCGTACGAGAGCGCGAGGTGTAGCGTCTTGCGCTCGGGCAGCACTCCGCCGCCGTCTCCTGGCGCGGGCTCGGGGCGTGACTCCGCGGCCTCCACCAGCGTGGACATCAGCGCGTGGTGCTTGCCGAGCCCGGCCAGCAGCTCCGCCACCGCGGGCACGGCGCGGCTGCCCGTCAGGTGCGTCATCGCCTCGCCCAGGCCCCACAGCAGCTCCAGCTTGGCCACCAGCCGGCGCGCCATCGCGTGCTTGTCACACGCCACCACCGCCTCCAGGAGCACCCGCGCCGCGTCGGGCTCGCCCGCGTAGAGCACGCGCTCCCACGGCACCACCACCCGGTCCAACACCACCAGCGCATCCACCTCGTCGTAGCGGCCCAGCTCCGAGCGGGGCCCGCGCGCCAGCCCCTCGCGGCAGAAGAGGGACAGGCCCGGCGTGGAGGGCTTCAGCACCACGCCCACCGTCTCCTCCGGCGGCAGCGCGTCCCTGCCAAAGACGTTCTTCAAGAGCAGCAGCTCGTCGCAGTACGGCGCGCCGGTGCTGATGGCCTTGGTGCCGGACACGACGATGCCGTCCGGCCCGCGGTCCACGATGCGCAGTCCCTGCGGCAGGCCGTCCACCGGCGGGGGCTCGATGGCGGCGAGCGCCACCAGCAGCAGCTCGCGCCCGCAGCGCGTGTGCAGCTCCTCCAGCACCGCGGCCGCCTCGGGCCGGTACTTCGCCGCGTCCGTGCGCACGTTGTGGAGTGCGTTGACGAAGCTGCCGGACGCGTCCCACAGCCGGCCCATCATCCCCAGCGTCTCGTGGGCGAAGAGGGTGGAGATGCGCCCCTGCCGCTGGAGCTCCTCCGCGGTGCGCGGCACCCGGCTCCACGCCGCGCAGGGCTGCCCCGCGTCGTCCCGGTCCATCAGCAGGTCGGCGTGCTCACGGGAGGCATGCAGCGCGAGGAGCGCCCCCAGCGTGTCCACCACGGGGGCCAGCACGGGGCTGTCCAGCGGCGAGGCGAGGCGGGAGCCGCCCAGCCACACGCGGCGGCCATCGCGCTGCGCGCGGCGGAAGTCCTCGGCGGTGCGCGGGTGCGCGCGGAGGGGCTCGACGCGCTTCCAGGCGAGGGCGGTCATGACGACAGCTCCCGCGTCCCGTCACCCTCGCGCTGCTCCAGCAGCCGGCGCACCAGCCGCACGCCGCGTCCCGCGTCCAGCATCTCCGACAACTGGAGGGTGAGCACCTGGTCGCCGCCGGTGCCGTAGTAGTCCAGCAGCCGCTGCCGCTGCGCCGAGCGCGAGCCCAGCAGCTCCGCGGCCACGCTCATCAGCGCCGCGCGGTGCGACGGGTCGCCCGTGTCACCGCCGAAGTACTCGTCGTAGTGCCGCCCCACCTCCTCCGAGTCCAGGTCCGCCTCGGAGGGGTTGAGCACCAGGCCCTGTCCCCCCAGCAGCTCCACGGCGCGCGCCACCTCGGGCAGGTGCTCCAGCGCGTACTGGAGCGCGAGCTGGAGGGACAGCGGCTCCGGCCGCACGGCGCCGCCACTGCCCACGGCCGGCTGCGGGCTGGCCTCCGCGAAGGCCACCAGCCGCGCCACCAGGGCCGCGTGCCGGCCGGCGTCGCGGAACACCTTCTGCGCGCTCGGGTAGTGCCCCACGCCCAGCGCCTTGGACATGAGGAACGACAGGCCGAAGAGCAGCTCCAGCCGGGTGAGCAGCCGCCGGACGAAGCCGTGCTTGTCCCACGTCATCATGGCCTTCCACACCAGCGCGGCCACGTCCTTCTCCCCCGCGTACAGCAGCCGCCCGTGGGGGATGAAGACGTCCTCGAAGACGAGCCAGGTGTCGACCTCGTCCACCGCCAGCGGGTCCCCGGCGCGGTGCGCTCCGCCCAGGCCCGGGCGGCAGAGGATCTTCAGGCCCGGCGTGGCCGGCTTCACGAAGAAGCCCACCGCCGCCGAGTCGTCGAGGTTGGGCAGCTCGTAGCCCACGCGCAGCACCAGCAGCTCGTCCGAGTACGCAGCCCCGGTGCACAGGGCCTTGGCCCCGCGCACCACCACGCCGTCCGCGCGCCGCTCCACCACGCGCAGCGTGTTCTTCTGGTGCGCCGGCAGCCCGCGCCCGTGCGGTGGATCCACGAAGGCCACGTTGCACAGCAGCAGCCCGCGGCTGATCTCCTCCCACGCGCGCTCGATGACGGCCCGCGTCCCCGGGCGCAGCGCCTCCGCGTCCTTCGCGACGTTGAGGAGTCCCGCCAGGCACCCGCCGGAGGTGTCCCACAGCCGGCCCATCAGCCCGTGCGTCTCCTCGGCGAAGAGGGTGGACACCTGGCCTGCGCGGCGCAGGTCCTGCGCGTTGCGTGGAGGCACGGCCCAGCGGCCTCGCGTGACGCCGTCGGGGCTCGTCGCCGTCAGCAGCTCGCGCCCTTCCGCCGAGGCATGGCGCGCGAGCAGCCGCTCCACCACGCCCAACGCCGGGGCGAACAGCGGGTGGCTCGCCACGTCCACCGCCTTGCCGTCCACCCACACGCTGCGCCCGTCCGCCAGCGCCCGCCGGAAGCCAGCGCCCGTGCGCAGGGCTTCCACTGCCTCGTACACCCGTGCCGTTTCCATGTCAGGCCACCACCGGACCGAAGAGGGAGGAGCTCCGGAGCGCCCGGGCCACCTCGGTGAAGCGCGCATCGTCCGTGGGGGCGTCACCCCGCAACAGGCGCTCGAAGACGGACACGTCGTGGTCGTCGAACGGCAGGCCCAGCGCGTTGTGCCGCTGGCCCTCCACCGCCTCGAGTCCCGCCAGCTCCCGCAGCCAGTGGGCCGCGAGCGCCGCCGCGTCCTCGCCGGGATGGCGCTGCTGGATGAGGGACAAGAGCGGCGTGCGTCCCTGCACGTTGAGGAGCAGGCCCAGGAAGAAGCGGTGGTCCGGCCGGGTCACCGTGCGGCGCCGGGCGATGAGCTGGGCTTCGCGGAGCACGTTCGCCAGCGCGGGCCGGATGTAGCGCTCCAGCGCTCCCTGGTGTTCGGGGCGGCAGCGGGCCAGCAGGGGGGACAGGGTGTCCAGGCGCTGGCGCGCGCGGGCTACCTGCTGCAGTACCTGGAAGGCGGAGTGCAGGTCCGCGCCCTCCAGGTAGTCACCGATGAGGATGTCGCGCTCGGGATGGGCGAGCTGCTCCAGCACCGTCACGCCCTGAAGTACCTTGAGGAGCGCGGGCTCCTCCACCTGGGGGTTGATGCAGATGCCCGGCCGCTTGAAGTCATACTGGGCCTCCGCGGACGGGTTGCGCACCGTGCGCACCACGAGGGACAGCGACGGCCGGTCCAGGTGGAAGAGCGAATGGATGTACGCCTTGCCTGCGACGATGGGGTGCGAGTCCCCGCGCCGCAACAGCTCGCACTGCTGCTGCTCGAGCTGCCCCAGGGCGAAGTACGCGTTGACGTTGCGGTGTTCGGTCCAGCGGTACACCGTGTGGAGGCTTGAGCCCTGCAGCACGCGGAAGGCGCCACAGAAGCCGTGCTGGTGCACCGTCGTGGTGCCGTCGAGCCAGTGGTAGAGGTCGATGGCGAAGCGCCGGCTGCGGAACACGGTGAGCGGCACCTGCCCGAAGCCCTCGCCGGGCTGGAGCTGGTCCGGCAGGGACTTGCGCACGAACAGCCACCGCATCACCTGCGGCACGTCCACCGTCAGCAGGTCCGCGTCATGGTCGCGGAACGCCTGCTGGACGATGTCCGGGAAGGCGTCCTCCGCGTAGTCGTGCACGAGCCACTGCCGTTCAATCTGCTCGCCCATCTCGGAAAGGAAGTTCATGGTTCACCTCGCGTGGGCGCGACGCCCACGAGTCCTCGTTTGGGGCTGTACTTCGCGAGCATCGGCGCCAGCAGCGCGGCCCGGTCGTCGAGCGACAGCCCGTAGCGGTTCCAGTGGAAGAGCAGGACGAAGGGCAAGAGCGCGCGCTCGCCACACGCCAGGCGCCCCGTGCGTCCCAATCGCGCAAGCCCCGCGCCCAGCTCCCGGTGCGCGTCTCCATACAGGCGTGCCGCGTGGGCCACGCCCGCCTCCGCGTCCGGTGCCGCGGGAGGCGCCTCGCGCACCGCGAGGATGCGTGCGTCCGGCATCCCGTGCAGCCGGGCGAGGTTGCACCAGACGTCCCAGACCTCCTCGCGAGGCCCCACGCACGCGGACACCAGCGCCTCGCCCGCCGCCGCGCTCAGCGCCCGGGGGGAGCTGCCCGGAGGGGACGACGACGCCCACCGCCACCACGCCACCGAGTCCGCGTCGAACCAGCGGTGCACCAGGTGCAGGGCCCACGGTCCGCCGAACTGGAACGTCTCCGGGGTGTACGGGGCGACGTGGAAGGCGCGCACGAAGCCCGCCTCGCGCAGGCCGTCCAGCAGCGCGCGCAGCTCCGCGGCGAGCGCCGAGCCCGTGTCCGCCTGGAAGCGCAGCCGCGAGTCCGGCGGCTTGCGCAGGAAGGAGAACAGGCGCAGCGCACCCGCGTGTCGCCAGGCCTCCACCTGGGGCATGAGCCGCGCGAAGAGCTGCTGCGCGCAGGCCATGGGCGGGTGGCGCTGCTTGTCGAACTCGACGTTCATCTGGAGCCATTGCCATCGCCTCCCTTGCCTAGGCCGACCATGCGTGTGGCTCCCGCACGAAGGGCACACCGAGCTCGGCGCGGAAGCCATGTCCGCGCTCGTCCACCAACCACCTGTCATCCGCGGCCCCCTCGAGGGTGAGCGTGTGTCGTTCGGGGTCGAACCCTTCGAAGAAGCACTCGATGCCGAGCGGGCTGTCGCGAGGCACCAGCACGGGCGGCTGGCCGTCTCGCGACAACCACAGCCACTCCGGAAGCCCGTGCCGCGCCGCCAGTGAAAGCCAGGCCGCGTAGCGCCGCGCGCGGCTCCGGACGCGCAGCTCCATCAGCGCCTCGCCCTTCAGCTCCCACCGCGCCTGCGCGCCAGCTCGGGCGCCGGGCGTCATCGAAGGCCCGGCGCGCGGCGCCTGCCGAGGCAACGGCCACGGCTTCGCGTCCACCAGCCCCGGAGGAAGGCGGAAGGAGGTGAGGAGCAGGGCCTCCGTGAGGAGGTCGTCGCCTGTCGCATGGGCCGCGCTGGAGAAGCGCACGGCGAGGGGGCGCTCGCGGTCGGGCACGCGCAGCAGCGGTGCCCCCGCGGGGGTGGGCTCGAAGCGCGCGAGGGCCAGCGGAACGCGGCGTCGCTCGCAACCCCAGACATCCACCACGAGGGGCGTGAGGTGCGGACGGGCCAGCGTGTTGGGGCTGCGGCCGAAGTCCTGCGCCAGCTCGGCCCAGTCCACCCCGTGCGCGTCGGAGAGCCGCTGGTACTGCGCCGCGAGCCACGCGTGCAGCGGATCCATCCGTCCCCCGTCGCGCTGGCGCCATAGGTGCCAGAAGCGGGAGGTGTGCGGGCCCACCTCGAAGACCCCGCGCGCCGCGACGGCCTCCGGCGTGAGGCGTGCGAAGAAGAGGCCCAGGGGGAGCCCGCGGTGCTCGCCCTCCTCGGGGCCCGGGGTCGCCGCGAGCGGCGGGGGAG
>NZ_RAWB01000879.1 GCF_003612055.1 Corallococcus llansteffanensis | reverse complement strand
GCTGGACACGTGACGCCAGGGCGGGAGGCAGGGGCTCCGAAGACATGCCGGAACCCTACAGCCCGACGGGTGCTGGTTCACGAACAGGCGGCGCGATATGGCGGGGCTCGATGAAGCTCGAGCGCCACGTCGGAGGACTGTCGCTGGCGCGCAAGGTGAACTACCTGCGCGCGAGAGGCTGGCGTGAGGACACGGGAGGCTGGTCGAGCGAGCGCTTCCGCCCCGTGTCCATCAGCCGCGCCATCCACCACCAGCTCACCGACGACCTCAGCCGGGCGCTGGGGGTCATGGGCTGGCAGGTGGTGGGCTACTCCCCGCGAGGCTACGTCCAGCTGCGTGACGGCGAACGGGGGCCGCCCTGCTCGCTGCCCAAGGCGCTGCGCATCCAGGCCCGGCGCGAGCGACGGCCCGTCGCCGAGCTGACGTATGTATTGTTCCTCGCGGCGCTCCTGGAGGTCGAAGGCGGCGCCCATGACAGCATCGAAGGTCGCAACCCCCGAGCAGAAGAAGAGGATCCGTGAGCGCCGCCACCCTCGAAGAAGGCCCGTTGCAGGGCCCGAGCTTCTTCCTCTCCCGGACGGTGCTGCGCGCGCTCGCGTTGGAGCACCGTGGCGCCTATGGCACCGCGCGGCCCCATCCCCACGTCGTCATCGATGGCTTCCTGGGGGAGCGGCTGGCGGCGGGGCTGGCCGGGGTCTTCCCCGGCGCGGACGATGCGCACTGGAAGCGACGCGACCACGTGGAGCAGGCGGCGCGCCTGGGGCAGCTCCAGCGCAAGGCGTTCGAAGGGGTGCACGGTGCACTCCGACACCTGCTCTCGGAGTTCTCGGGCATGTCGTTCATCGACTTCCTGGAGACGCTCACCGGGGTCCAGGGGCTCATCCCGGATCCGCACTTCCGGGGCGCCGGGCTGCACCTCACGCTGCGGGGGGGGCATCTGGCGCTGCACGCGGACTTCAACCGCGATCGCTTCCGTGCGCTCTCGCGGCGGCTCACGGTCCTGTACTACCTGAACCCCGGCTGGGAATCCGCCTGGGGCGGTGACCTGGAGCTGTGGAACGCCGACCTCTCCCGATGCGAGGCCCGGATCGCTCCGGTCCTCGATCGGCTGGTCGTGATGGCACATGGCGACAATCACTGGCATGGCCACCCCGCCGCGCTGGAGTGTCCCGAGGGACGGGGCCGGGCGGCGGTCGCGGCCTACTTCTACACAGCGGAGGCGTCCCCGGACGCGCCAGAGGCCCACAGTGCCCTCTGGGCGCCCGCGCGCTCCTGAACGAGCGGGCGCGAGGGTGGATGGGGGGCTCCACGGCACTCCAGCTCAGCAGCCGCAGGTGCCGGCGACGTACTGGTACTGGTATTCCGTGTGCGTGTAGGTGCCGGCCTCGTTGAAGCACACGCGGTAGCTGGACTGCTGGAGGCTCTTGCCCAGGTTGTAGCGGCGGACAGGACTCTCGCCCGGCGGGCACACCGGGATGAGGTTCTCGCTCCCCCCTCCCGCGACAGACCCGGCGTCGTCTCCCTTGGCGGAAGCCTCACAGGCCCAGTAGTACCCACACGTGGTCATGGAGTCGCAGGTGGTCGCGCCCGTGTTGGTCCAGCTGGACCAGGTGCCACACGAGCCCAGCTCGGCCTCCACCGTGGCCAGCGCCGCGGCTTCCTCGGCCGCGGCCTCCTCGGGCGTCATGGCCCCGCCACAGGCGGTCAATGCCAGACTCGTGCACGCCAGGGCAACCGCACGCAGCAATGAGGATCCAGGCTTCATGGACGACTCCTTGGTCCGGGAGAGGGCTCCAAAATGAAGCCCGGCCTTCCGACAAGGACCCATGCTAATCAAGACATCTCCGCCAGACGAGTCCAGGCATGAAAATCAGGCTCCGCCTCCCGCAAATACTGTCCAGCCGAAATTTTCCGGGGCTGCAGTGTCTGAGCGTCAGAGGATGTCTTTCATTGGATTGCCTGTTTCGAGTCCCCCCAGAAGTCACATCCTCCGCTCAGCCTCCGTGCACCCCGCGAGGAGTCGCTCGCGCTTGTGCCACCGACGCCAGCAGCTCAGGCCCGGGCCACGCATTGCCCGGCCGTCCTTCCGCCAGGAAGTCCACCGCGGGGCCCAGCACCTCCGGCGCATACAGGATGCGGAAGTGGCCCAGGCCTTCCGTGCGCGTGAGCTTCGCGCCCGGCCACGCGCGCGCCACCGCTTCGCCTGCCTCCAGGGGCACCTCGCGGTCCCCCACGTCGTGGAAGATGCGCAGCGGCACGTCCAGCCGTGGCGCGAAGCCGGGCAGCGCCAGGTCCGCCAGCCGCATGTCGAAGCGCGCTTCGATTCGCGCCGCCATCCGCTGCCACACGTCCTCCGCCAGCCCCACCGTGTTCGCGAAGTCGCGGATGCCAGCCAGGGGGTCCGCTGGCGGCGAGATGAAGACCGCGCGCTCCACCTTCATCCCGTCCCGCAGCGCCACCGCCGTGGCCGCCGCGCCGAACGAGTGCGCCACCACCGCGTAGGGTCCGCCCGTCGCCCGCCCCACCGCCTCCACCGTCGCCGCCAGCTCCGGCAAGGAGC
>NZ_RAWB01000878.1 GCF_003612055.1 Corallococcus llansteffanensis | reverse complement strand
GTGTGGGCCGTGCCGCCGTCCGCATCGTCGCGCACGGCGGCACGGCCCACACGCCCCTTCGCAAGACGACGCGCCGCGCCCTCACCGCGCGCTTCTACGACCTGCACGATGACTTCCGTGCCCCCGGCCACTGGGAACCCGGCGACCCTCGCGGCCTGGATGACGAGATTGTCGGTGGCGTGTGGATGTTCACCGCCGGGCACCCGGTCGCCGTCGACGGGCCCATGCACATCCCCAACGAGGCCCGCAGGTCCCCACTGGACTTCTCCCTCGCCGGCGCGGGCCTCACGCCCGTGGTGCACCCGCGCGTGGCCGCCGTCTTCGAGCGCCTCGCCCCCCATGACGTGCAGCTGCTCCCCGTCAACATCGAGGGCCAGCGGGAGCCGTACTTCCTCCTCGTCGCCACGCGCCTCATCCGCTGCGTCGACGAGGCCGCGTGTCTGGAGCTCCACCGCTACGGCCCCGGGGACGGCCTGCCCGCTCGCATGGGCCAGTACCGCTCCGTCCAGGGCCTGCGCATCGACCCGACCCAGGTGGGCCGCGCCCGCGTGTTCCGCCCCTGGGGCTGGCCCGTCACCCTCGTCGTCTCCGAGGTCGTGAAGGAAGCCCTCGAAAAGGAGCGCGTCACCGGCGCGCGCTTCACCCCCGTGACGGACACCCGGCACTGAAGAGCGCCGGGCTCAAAGCCCTACGCCCTACTCCTTCTCGATGTCCCGGTCCCAGAGCTGCACGCGGCCGTAGTCCTCCGACAGCCGCCGCACCATCTCCGCCGCCAGCGCCACCGAGCGGTGCTTGCCGCCCGTGCACCCCAGCGCCACCGTGAGGTACGCCTTCCCCTCCTTCTGGTAGCGCGGGAACAGGAACCGGCAGAGGTCCACGACCTTGTCGAGGAACTGCTGCGTCTCGTCCCGGTCCAGCACGTACGCGGCCACCTTCGGCACCTTGCCCGTGAGCCCCTTCAGCTCCGGCACGAAGTAGGGGTTCGGCAGGAAGCGCACGTCGAAGACGAGGTCCGCCTGCGGCGGCACCCCGTACCGGTAGCCGAAGGACATGATGGACAGGCTGGGGCCCGTCGTCGGCTCCGGACTGAAGCGCCCCTGCACCATGCGCTTCAGGTCGTGGACGTTGAGCGCCGACGAGTCGATGACCTGGTCCGCCAGCTCGCGCAGGTCCTTGAGGGCCTCGCGCTCCGCCCGGATGCCCTCCGCCACCGTGCCCTCGGGGGCCAGCGGGTGGCGGCGGCGCGTCTCGCTGAAGCGGCGCAGGAGGCTGTCGTCGCTGGAGTCCAGGAAGAGCACGTCCACCTGGTGGCCCGCGCGGCGCACGTCGGCCAGCACGCGGGGGGCGTCCTTGAGGAAGATGCCCTCGCGCACGTCCATCACCAGCGCCATGCGCTCGATGTTGCCCCCGCCCGCGAGCTCCGTGAGCTTGGGCAGCAGGAGCACCGGCAGGTTGTCGATGCAGAAGAACCCGGCGTCCTCCAGCGCGCGGATGGCGGTGGACTTTCCGGATCCGGACATGCCGGTGATGACGATGATCTGCTTCGCAGGGGCGGCGGTCACTCGACCTCTTCTCCCAGATTGCGGCGCATCGCCCCCTGGGCGATGGCTCGATTGAGTCGCTCGGCGAACTCCCGCGCCGAGTGGTGGCCCTGAAGCTTCAACAACTGGTTGCGCGCGGCCACCTCGACAATGGTGGCCATGTTGCGTCCGGGACGCACGGGGACAACGGACAAGGGGATGTCCACGCCGACAATCTGCAGATGCTTGTCCTCCACGCCCAGGCGGTCGTACTCCTGGTGCGGATCCCATTCCTGCAACTCGATGACAAGCTCAATCTTCTTCTGCTCCCGGACGGCCGACACTCCGAACAGGTCCTTGATGTTGATGATGCCCAGGCCGCGAATCTCCATGTGGTGCTTGATGACCGGGTTGCCCGCGCCGTAGACGGCCCCCTTCCTCCGGGTGACGTCCACGATGTCGTCCGCCACCAGCCGGTGGCCCCGCATCACCAGGTCCAGGGCGATTTCGCTCTTGCCGATACCGCTCTTGCCCAGCAGCAAGATGCCCACGCCGAAGACGTCCATCAACACGCCGTGCAGGCTGCTGGACTCCGTCAGCGCGTCCTCCAGGAACATCTGCACGCGCTGGATGAACTCGCTGGAGAGCAGCGGCGTCTTCATCAGCGCCAGGCCCGCCGCCTCGCACGCGTCCACCAGCGCCTTGGGGGCATCCAGCGCCTTCGTCACCACGACGCACGCGAGGTCCTCCTCGCCGAAGAGCTTGGCCAGCGAGGCGCGCTGCCCCTCTTCCGGCAGGGTGGCCAGGTACGAGATTTCCGTGTTGCCGAACACCTGGACGCGGTGGGGGTGCAGGTGCTCGGTGAAGCCCGCCAGCGCCAGGCCCGGCTTCTGGATGCGCGAGGAGTCCACCGTGCGCTTCAGACCCTGGGAGCCGGCCATCAGGGTCAGCCGCAGGTCGTGGCCCTCGTCCTCGAGGAGCTGGGAGATGCGAATGGATTTCATCGTCAGGACGTGGATATCACCCACCGGCCTCTGGAGGTGAAC
>NZ_RAWB01000877.1 GCF_003612055.1 Corallococcus llansteffanensis | reverse complement strand
GATCCATCCCCCCACCCCAGTTGCGCCGGGGCCCACTCCCCGGCGCGGGAGCCACCGCCATGGGAGGCGGCCGGGGCGGAAGGCCCCGCGCCAGCACCACCTCCCCAGGCACGTCCTCACAGCGATAGAAGCCGCAAGCCGTGTCCCCGCACAGCAGGGTCACACAGGCGTCTTCCCGCGCTTCACCGCACTCCGCTTCCGCCGCGTCCCACCGCTGCTGGAGCGGCGTGCTGGACGCGCACGCCGTCAACAGCAACACCAGCACACCGCACGCCAGGGCTCGCACGCTCACAGAGGCCGCGTTTCGATGCCGGATTCGAGCACCGTCAGGACGACGTAGAGCGTGACGTGCGGATTGAGAAAGAAATAGCGAAACTCATCACCGGAGAGGGCCCGGATATGCCAGCGCTCGGCGGCCTCCGCATATCCCCCGAGCTCCGAGGGCAAAGGCATGCACCGGACCGCCATGAGCGCATCCGCCCGGCTCTGGAACACCGGGAGGCCCCCTTCGGGCCCCTCCATCCAGAACTGGCCCAGCAACTCACCGTCGGCCGTCGCTGCTTCCAGGAGATGGTACGGCTCTCCCGTCGGCGCGGTGTCCTTCGGCATCCGCGCCAGCCGCTCAGCGACCTTCTGGACGAACTCGTCCTTGCCCATCTCCGCCATCTCCACCCTCCCGGGTTCCACTTCCGCCCCACACCCCTACACCGTCAGGGCAGCGGCCCCTCCACCAATCGCAACACATCCGCCAACACCCCGGCCGCCGTCACCGCCGCGCCCGCGCCATACCCCCGAATCACCAGCGGCGTCGGGCTGTACCGCTCGGACAGGAAGCTGAGCGCGTTCTCTCCGCCCTTCACCGCCGCCAGCGGATGCTCCAGCGGCACCGGCACCAATCCCACGCGCACGCCCTCCTGTCCCACGCTGCCCACGTAGCGCAGCACCTTGCCTTCCTTGCGGTGCGCGTCCACCCGCCGCTGGAAGATCGCGTCCGCCTGCGGCAGCCGCGCCAGGAACTCCGGCAGCGGCCCCGTCGCGTCGAACTCCTCCGGCAGCAGCGACGCCAGCGTCACCTCCTCCAACTCCAGCGTGCGCCCCAATTCGCGCGCGAGGATGAGCACCTTGCGCGCCACGTCCGTGCCCTCCAGGTCGTCGCGCGGATCCGGCTCCGTGAAGCCCTTCTCCATCGCCGTGCCCACCGCCTTCGACAGCGGCACCCCCTGCTCCGTCAATCCCAGGATGAACGACAGCGAACCGGACAGGATGCCCTCCACCCGGTGCACCGTGTCGCCCGTGCGCAGCATGTTCTTCAACGTGTCGATGACCGGCAGCCCCGCCCCCACGTTCGTCTCGTAGAGGAACTTCCGCTGGTGCCGCGACGCCGTCTCCCGCAGCGCCCGCCAGTGCTCCTGTCGCCCTGAATTCGCCTTCTTGTTCGCCGTGACGACATGCAGCCCGGACGCCATCAGCGACGGATACCCCAGCGCCACGTCCTGACTGCTCGTGCAGTCCACGAAGATGGGCCGGCCCGGCCGCCGCGCCTTCGCCCACGCGCGGAACGTGTCCAGCGTGAAGCCGGACTCGCTCGCCTCCAGCCGCGCCTTCCAGCCGTCCAGCGCCACGCCCTCCGGCGCCACCAGGCTGTGCCGGCTGTTGGCAATGGCACACACCCGCAGGTCCAACCCGTGCGCCCGCAGCTTCGGCGCCTGCTGGTGGATCTGCCGCAACAGCTCCCCGCCCACCGTGCCCACGCCCGCCACCAGCAGCTCCACGATCTCCGTGGTGCCAAAGCACTTGCGGTGCACGTGCGCCATCGCGCGCGGCCCGTCCACCTGCGAAATCACCGCGGAGATGCTCCGCTCGCTGGAGCCCTGCGCGATGGCCGCGATGCTGCAATCCACGTCCGCCAGCGCGCTGAAGAACGTGCCCGCGACACCCACCCGGTGCCGCATCCCATCCCCCACGATGCTCAGCACGGCCAGCCCCGGCTGCTGCTCGATGGGGTCCACCTTCCCCGTCTCACGCTCCACCTCGAACGCATCCTCCAGCGCCAGCACCGCCCGGGCGCCCTCCTCCTGCCCCACGCAGAAGCTGATCGAGGACTCACTGGACCCTTGCGTAATGAGCACCACGGAGATGGACGCGCGTGCCATCGCCTCGAACACGCGCGCGGCCGTGCCCGGCACGCCCTTCAACCCCGCCCCCGCGATGTTGATGAGCGTGATGTCCGGCAGGAACGACAGGCCCCGCACCGGATGGCGCGCCGCCTGCGCCGTGGCCGTCACCCGCGTGCCCGGGTGCTCCGGCCGGAAGCTGTTGCACACGCGCACCGGGATGCCCCGCTCGCGCGCCGGAGCAATCGTCTTCGGGTGCAGCACTTTCGCGCCGAAGTACGCCAGCTCCATCGCCTCCTCGAAGCTCACCTCCTCCAGCGCGAACGCCTCCGGCACCAGCCGCGGATCCGCGCTGAAGATGCCGTCCACGTCCGTCCAGATCTCCAAGAGCCGCGCGTCCAGCGCCGCCGCCGCCAGCGCCGCCGAGTAGTCCGAACCCCCCCGCCCCAGCGACAT
>NZ_RAWB01000876.1 GCF_003612055.1 Corallococcus llansteffanensis | reverse complement strand
GACGAGCTGCGTCGCCAGCAATGAGTGGCCTCCCAGCTCGAAGAAGTTGTCGTGGATTCCGACAGGGCTCCTGCGCAGCACTTGCTCCCAAAGAGATACGAGGCGTGCCTCCAGCGCACTGCGGGGGGGCACCTGCTCCGTGGTGGAGGCGGACGGAGCTTCGGGTGCGGGCAGGGCCTTCCTGTCCACCTTGCCGTGGGCCGAGAGCGGAAAGGCCGTCAGCGCCACGAAGGCCGAGGGCACCATGTACTCCGGCAGCCGCTGACGCAGATGCTCGCGCAGTCGTACTGTGTCCAGCTCCGCCGGCACGACGTAAGCCACCAGCCGCTTGTCGCCGGGCACGTCCTCTCGCACCAACACTGTCGCTTCGGTGACCAAGGAGTGCTCGCGCAGCACCGCCTCGATTTCTCCCAGCTCGATGCGGAAGCCGCGCACCTTCACCTGGAAGTCCACGCGTCCCAGGAACCTCAGCGTCCCATCCTCCCTCCAGCACACCCGGTCTCCGGAGCGGTACAGCCGGGCGCCCGGGGCGGAGGAGAAGGGGTGGGGCACGAAGCGCTCGGCGGTGAGGGCCGGCCGGCCCAGGTAGCCTCGGGCCAGGCCGTCTCCGCCGATGAACAATTCACCGGCGACGCCCACGGGGAGCGGCTGCATCGCGGCGTCCAGCACGTACACCTGCGTATTGGCGATGGGCCGGCCGATGGAGACGGAGTCCCCCACGGTGTCGCCTGGGGACAGCGGGTGGCAGGTGGTGAAGGTGGTGCCTTCCGTGGGGCCGTAACCGTTGATGAGGCCGCGCGACTGCGCCAATCGCTCGCGCACGCGCGGCACTGGCAGCACGTCACCGCCCGCCAGCAACTGAGGTACGCCCGCGAGCGCCTGGGGTTGCTCCTGCTGCATCTGGTCGAAGAGGGCCGCGGTCAACCAGAGCACCGACACCCGGTGGCGGATGAGGGCCCGGCCCAGCTCCTCCAGGTCCGGTATGGCCTGAGGAAAGAGGACCAGACGGCCACCGTGCAGCAGCGCGCCCCAGACTTCCAGGGTGGAAGCGTCGAACGCCAGCGGCGCGAGCTGCAATACGACTGCTTCTGGCCCCAGCCGCACGAAGCTCGAACCGAACAGCAGGCGCACCACGCCTCGGTGGGGAATGGCCACGCCCTTGGGCGTCCCCGTCGAGCCCGAGGTGTACGTGACGTAGGCGAGCTGCTCCGGGCCCACGGGCGCGGACCCATCCGTCGTCGGCTGGCGCGAGACTTTTTCCCAGTCGGAGTCCAGACACACCACGGGCCTTGATGCCACCGGCAGCCCTGAGGCCAATGACTGCTGCGTGAGCACCGCGGCCACGCCTGAGTCCTCGAACAAGAACGCCAGACGCTGGGCAGGCTGGGAAGGATCCAAGGGCACGTAGCAGCCGCCGGCCTTGAGGATGCCGAGCAGCGCCACCACCATCTCCAGGCTGCGGTGAAGGCACACGCCGATGCGAGGCTCGGGGCCCAGCTCCAACGTCAGCAGGAAGGAGGCGAGCTGGTTGGCGCGCTCATTCAGTTGCCGGTAGGTGAGCGTCCCGCCCTCCGCCACGGCGGCGATGGAGTCCGGAGTGCGGACGGCCTGGGCCTGAAAGAGGGAGTGGATGCTGGCCTCGCGCGGGTAGTCGGAGGCGGTGGCATTCCAATCCACCAGGACCTGCTGGCGCTCGGCGTCGCTGAGCATGGACACGGAGGCCAGGGGCACTTCGGGCCGGGCCACCAGCGCTTCGACGAGCCGGAGGAAGTGCGCCGCCATGCGCGCGGCGGTGGCTGATTCGAAGAGGTCCGTGTTGAAGACCAGGGTGCCCTGATAGCCGTCGGGCGTATCCGAGAGGATGAGCTGCAACTCGAACTTGGCGGTGGCGGTGTCCACTTCCAGTGGGTGCAGCACCAGGGATTGTTCGCGCAGGGGGGCCGAGGTGGGCGCGTTCTGCAAGGAGAAGAGGACCTGGAAGAGGGGGCTTCGGCTTCGGTCGCGCGTGGGTTGCAGCTCCTCCACCAGGCGCTCGAAGGGCACGTCCTGGTGGGCGTAGGCCCCCAGCGCCGTCTCCTTCACTTGCTGGAGCAAGGTTCGGAAGGAGTGGCCGGAGTCCACGCGTGCGCGCAGCACCAGGGTATTGACGAAGAAGCCGATGAGGTCTTCGAGCTCACCGCGCTGGCGGCTGGCGATGGGCGAGCCGACGGTGACGTCGTCCTGTCCGGAGTACCGGGACAGCAGCACCTGGAAGGCGCCCAGCAACAGCATGAAGGGCGTGACACCCTCTTGCAGTCCCAGCGTCTTGAGCCTACCGGAGGCCTCGGCCGTGAGGGTGACGGGCACCTGGGCGCCGCGGAAGGACTGGACGGCGGGACGGGGCTTGTCGGTGGGCAGTTCCAGAGCGCTGACGCCCGCGAGCTTCTGCTTCCAGTAGTCCAGTTGCGTCTGGAGCACGTCGCCCTGCAACCACTGGCGCTGCCAGACGGCGTAGTCGGCGTATTGCAGGGGCAGGGGCGGCAGCGGCGAGGGCTGGCCTCGGGAGAAGGCGTCGTAGAGGGCGGCCACTTCGCGCACCAGCACGCCCA
>NZ_RAWB01000875.1 GCF_003612055.1 Corallococcus llansteffanensis | reverse complement strand
GGCCCCGTCGTACGGGTGGCTCTTCCCGGTGATGGGGCTGTTGGCGGTGGGGTCGGCGCTGGTGAACCCGTGCCTGTCCGCCCTGGTGTCCCTGCATGCTCCCGCGGCGCGTCAGGGGGCGGTGTTGGGCGCGTATCAGGCCTGCGGTTCTCTTGGTCGCATTGTGGGCCCGGCGCTGGGCGGCCTGCTATTCACGCGGTTGGGTCCCGCCGCGCCCTATGGGACGGGCGCGGTCCTGGTAGGCCTGGGAGGCCTGCTGGCACTGTCGCTGGTGACACAGGTGCGAATGTCGGGAGCGGGCGCCGAGCAAAGCTCATAGGATGGATTCCATGGTGGGGAAGCCGCAGCAAGTCACCATCGCGTTCGACGTGATGGGGAGCGATCACGGCCCGGCCGAGGTGGTGCGGGGTGCGGCCCAGCTCTCGCTGGAGTCTCCGCACATCCACGCGCTGCTCGTGGGGGACCGTCCAGTGATTGACGAGGTCCTGGCGGGCATCAAGCACAACGGCGAGCGCATCTCCGTGCACCACGCGGCGGACTTCGTGGGCATGGACGAGAAGCCCGGCGAGGCGCTGGCGCGCAAGCCCGAGTCCTCCGTGGCGGTGGCCGCCCGGCTGGTGGCGGAAGGCGAGGCGCACGCGCTGGTGTCCGCGGGCAACACGGGCGCGGGCGTGCTTGCGTGCAAGCGCCACTTCCAGCTCATCCCGGGCGTGCGCCGCGCGGCGCTGGCCACGGTGTACCCGACGCGGGGCGTGCGAGGCGCGAAGCAGGACCCGTTCAGCCTCATCCTCGACGTGGGCGCCACGGTGGAGGCCACGGCGGAGGACCTGGTGGCGTTCGCCGTCATGGGCAGCGCGTACGCGCGCATCATCTCCCGCAACGAGCAGCCCAAGGTGGCGCTGCTGTCCAACGGTGTGGAGCCGCAGAAGGGCCCGCCCCGCGTGGTGGAGGCGCACCAGCGGCTGTCGCAGATGAAGGGGCTCAACTTCACGGGCAACGTGGAGGGCATCGACATCCCGCGCGGCACCGCGGACGTCATCGTCACGGACGGCTTCGTGGGCAACGTGTGCCTGAAGATGCTGGAGGGCGTGCACGACACGGTGATGGAGCTGGCCCAGTACGCCTACAAGGAGAGCCTTCGCTGGCGCGCGGGCCTGGCCATGCTGTCGAGCGGCATCGAGCGGCTCAAGGACATCACGGACTGGGAGCAGTACGGCGGCGCGCCCATCCTCGGGTTTGATCGCATCTTCATCAAGGCGCACGGCCGTTCGAAGGCGCGCGCCATCGCGAACGCCGGCAAGGTGGCGGCGAAGGCGGTGGCGAACGAGCTGGGCACCGCCATCCAGGAGGGCCTCTCGCGGTGAGCCTGCCGGACCGCATCGATCCCCGCCCCCCGCGCCGCATCTACCGGTGGGACCTGGACAAGACGTACCTCCAGACGGACTTCGAGTCGCTGCGCGACCTGTTCCGCACCGCCTTCCAGAAGGCGCACGAGAAGGTCGCCGTGCCGGGCGCGAGCACCCTCATCCGGGAGCTGGCGGAGAGCGGGGACACCCGGCTGTGCATCGTGTCCGGCAGCCCCAAGCAGATGCGCGCGGTGCTGGAGGAGAAGCTCAAGCTGGACGGCGTCCAGTGGGATGAGTTCGTCCTCAAGGACAACGTGAGCAACCTGCTGCGCGGGCGCTTCCGGGCCCTGCGTGGGCAGGTGGGCTACAAGCTGCCCGTCATCCTGGAGAGTCGCGTCAACGCGCCGGTGGAGGCCGAGGAGGTGCTCTTCGGCGACGACGCGGAGGCGGACGCGTTCATCTACTCGCTCTACGCGGACCTCATCGCGGGCCGGGTGGACGAGCGCGTGCTGTCGCAGGTGCTGGAGGCGGGCGGCGTGTACCCGGACGACGTCGCGCGCGTGCACGAGGCGTGGAAGAAGATTCCCGTGGCGGACCCCGTGCGCCGCATCTTCATCCACCTGGACCGGCTGACGCCGCCCGCGCACTTCACGCCCTACGGGCCGCGCGTGGTGCCCATCTTCAACTACTTCCAGGCGGCGCTGGTGCTGCTGGCGGACGGCCACCTCACGGCGCCCCAGGTGCTGAAGATCGCCGTGGAGATGGTGCAGACGGCGGGGCACAACATCCTCACGCTGTCGAACTCGTTCCAGGACCTGCTGCGGCGCGGGCTGCCGCTGCAGCAGGCCGCCATCGCGCTGTCCCAGGCGATGGAGGGGCCCAACGCGCTGCTCAAGGCGATGCGCCCCGTGCCGGACATCCTGGCCGCGTTCAGCAAGCGTCTGGCCGCGCTGGGCACGCAGCCGCCCCCGCCGCGCGTGCAGGCGGTGGACTACGTGTCGCTCATCTCCCACGCGCTGCCGCGCACCCACAAGGGTCGCTCGACGAAGCCGGGCGCCTGACGCCTGGCCGGTGGGCTCTGGAGCCCCTGGAGGCGCCTGCCTGCCCGGTGACCGCTCCGGCGACCGGGGGTGCCCTCCGGGTGTCGTCGCCTGCTCGCGGATGGGGCGGGGTCCGGCTGTTACCCCAGGAAGGGTGCCTTTCGCGGGCAGCGAAGGGGCCCTGGGACCCGGGAGCTATCGGG
>NZ_RAWB01000874.1 GCF_003612055.1 Corallococcus llansteffanensis | reverse complement strand
GGGTGGGCGGGTGCGACGTGCTGGCCACCTTCGTGTGCTCGCCCGCGGAGGAGCGCGAGCGGCTGGGCATCCACAGCCCGGTGCATGTGGAGCTGCTGGCGCCCCAGGTGCGCGACCTGGAAGCGCTGGACCCCGTGGTGGAGCGGGTGCTGCACCGCGAGGTGCGCGAGTGCGTGGGGGACCTGGAGGGCGAGGGCCGCGTGGACGTGGTGCTGGAGCCCGGCTATGGCCGCCCGGCGGACCACCTGCTGCACGTGGCGCACGCGCACGCCGTGGACCTGACGGTGGTGGGCATGCACCTGCGCGGCGGGGTGCAGCGGCTGTGGCACGGCTCGGTGTCCGAAGGCGTGCTGCGCTACGCGGAGCGGTCGGTGGCGTGCATCCCGCCCGGCGCCCGGGAGCCGCGCCGCATCCCCCCGCCCCGCAGCGTGCTGGTGCCGGTGGACTTCACCGCCGCGTCCGGGCAGGCCATCGCGCAGGCGTGCACGCTGGTGGGACCGGGCGGCCGCGTGCACCTGCTGCACGTGCACCAGCTGCGGGGCCGCGAGCGGGGCCCCCGGGACATCCACGGCGTGCTCCCGGAGCCCGCGGGCGAGCGGGACGCGGTGCTCAAACGGCTCTGGGACCAGGTGCCCCGGGACGCCGTCGCCCTGGCGGTGCACTGGAGCGTGGAGGGCGTCAGCGGGAACGACGTGGCGCTCGCCATCTGCCAGGCCACGGAGCGCGAGGGCGTGGACCTGGTGTGCGTGGGCACGTCGGAGCGTCACGAACCCGTGCCGGACGTGCTGGAGGGCGCGGTGGCGCGAGAGCTGGTGGCGCGCTGCCGCCGCCCGGTGATGGTGGTGCCCACCGCCTGAAGCCCGCGCTCCAGGACCGGGCTTCAGGGCCGCGCGCGGTCCCCTTGTCCGATGAACGGATGTCCAGGCTTCCGGTCGCGGCCGAACGGGTCCCTGCTCATTTCTCCCAAGTAAGGGATTGAACAGGCGACCCAGGAGGGCGTTAGACTTTGCGAGGACCCGCTTTCCTAGAAGGGCAGGGCATCCCGTGGCTCCTCGAGGCTATCGAGAAGAAGACCTCGTCTCCAACCGTGCCTCGCTGATCATCCATGGAGGTACCGAGGATGAGCGCCGTGCCTGGGCGGAGGAAGCCGCGCGCAACTTCGGCGTCCCGCTGACGGAGGTGCGTCAGGCGGCGGAGCTGCCCGGGGCGCTGCGGCAGCCCAACGGCGTGCTCTTCGTCGCGGACGTGGCGAAGCTGCCGCTGGACGCGCAGGGGCTCATCCTGCGCTGCCTGCAGATGCAGGAGGAGCGGCCCAAGGTGGTGGTGGGCGTGTCGGGCGCGGCGAGCGCGGCCCTGACGCGCGGCACGCTGCGCGAGGACCTGCACTACCGGCTGAACCAGGCGCAGGTGGACCTGCAGACAGACGGACTGCGCGACGTGCTCAAGCGGCGCTGGGCGCAGCAGGCGGAGCAGCTCGCCGTGCGCGCCGCGGCGCTGAAGGCCGCCGAGGAGAAGGAGCGCGCCGCCGCCGTGGCCCGCCGCCCCGGCTCCGTCACCCGCACCGTGCCCAAGCGCAAGGCCCCGCCGCCGGCCCGGAAGAGCGCGACCCGCAACGCGGTCCGCTGAAGAGGGCTCCGCGCAGGAGACCCCTCGTCACATGCGTGACCCCGGAGATGCCTCCGCGCGAACCGCCCGGCGCTGGAGGCTTCTAGGAGCTGCCTCCGCGAACCGCCCGGCGTAGGAAGCTTCTGGGAGCCGCCTCCGCGCGAACCGCCCGGCGCTGGAGGCTTCCGGGAGTTGCCTCCGCGAACCGCCCGGCGTAGGAGGCTTCCGGGAGCTGCCTCCGCGAACCGCCCGGCGTAGGAGGCTTCTGGGAGCCGCCTCCGCGCGAACCGCCCGGCGTAGGAAGCTTCTGGGAGCCGCCTCCGCGCGAACCGCCCGGCGCTGGAGGCTTCCGGGCGACTGCTCCGAGTGAACCGCCCGGCTCTGGAGGCTTCCGGGCCTCCCTCGCGCGAGCCGCCCGGCCCTGGAGGCTTCCCGGGGCCGGTCCGCTTCCGCGCGGCGTGTTGCTCGTTACTTGCGGCGCGAGCTCTTCACGGCGCGCCTGGCCGGGGGCGCGGACTTCTTCGCCACGGTGGCCTTGCTCGCGGTGCGGCGCTTCGCCGCGGCGGGGGCCGCCACGACCTTGCTGCCCGTCTTGCGGACCGCCGCCTTGCGCGCGGGAGCCGCCTTGCGCGCCGGGGCCGCCGCCTTGCGCGGGGTCGTGGAGGGGGTGTGCTTCGCCGCCTCCACCTTGCGGACCGTCGTGGCCCTGGCCTTGCCGCGCGCGGGGGAGACCTTCTTGCCCAGCTTCACCTGGAGCGAGTCCACCGTCCGGACCGTGGCCGACGCCGTCCCAAGGGCCGTCTGCACCAGGGCGCGCGCCCCGCGCGTGCCCACCTGGGTGACCGCGCGCTTCACCTTCTCCACCAATCCACGCTTCGCCGTCGCCATTCGCAGCCTCGTTTCGTCTGGAAGGGGCCCCTCGTTCGAGGCCCAAGGTAGTCACGCCCTCCGGCTGGAGCAGCGGTCAGGCACGTGGAGACCCTGGCAGGAGGGGCTTGTCACAGGGGGAGGGG
>NZ_RAWB01000873.1 GCF_003612055.1 Corallococcus llansteffanensis | reverse complement strand
CCCCATCCCCCTCCTGCCCATTCTTCAATTTTCGCCCACCAGCCGACGAAGACTCACTCCGTCCTTGCAAGAAATATTTAGCGTCCCGGTCTTCCAAAAATGGCTTGTCTTCCATTAGAAAGACAGCCCTCCCGGAAGTACCGGGCACTGACCCGAACCTCGAATAGGAGTTGCAATGCGGAAACCTCCCTCTTGGCTTGCATGGAGCCTCCTCGCGTTCGCGGCGCCGTCCGCCTACGCGGAGCGCGCGTGGTACGAGAAGCCGCAACCCGACATTGCCCCACCTTCGACCCTGCGCAGGGCGGTCGTGGAGGACATCACCGACGACCTGCCCCACCGGCTGGGCGAGCAGCAGAAGGCGCTGAAGGCGCAGGCGCTGAAGGAGCGGATCGAGGGCCGCGGTCAGCCCGGCAAGGTGCAGAAGCTGGCCAACGGCAAGTTCGTGGAGCTGGAGCTGGAGCGCACGGACCGCATCTTCGTCATCCTGGTGGAGTACGGCACGCAGATCCACCCGGTGTTCGGCAACCCCGCCACGAACCCCGGCGGCAACATCCCGGGCCCGCTGCACAACGTGATCGCCGAGCCGGACCGGACGGTGGACAACACCACCATCTGGCAGCCGGACTACAACCGCGAGCACTACGAGAAGCTGTACTTCGACACCACGCCCGGCGCGGACTCGGTGGCGAACTACTACAAGGCGGCGTCGTCCGGCCGCTACACCGTGAACGGCGCGGTGTCCGAGTGGGTGAAGGTGCCGTACAACGCCGCCCGCTACGGCAACAACCTGTGCGGCTCCTCCAGCTGCTCCAACTCCGTGTGGCCGCTCATCAGCGACGCCATCAAGGTGTGGACGCAGGGCCAGGTGGCCGCCGGCAAGACGCCCGCGGAGATCAAGGCGTACCTGGACACGTTCGACACGTGGGACCGGTATGACTACGACGGCGACGGCGACTTCAACGAGCCGGACGGCTACATCGACCACTTCCAGATCGTCCACGCTGGCATGGGCGAGGAAGTCGGCGGCGGCGACCAGGGCCCCAACGCGGTGTGGAGCCACCGGTGGTTCGCGTACAGCACGGGCCTGAGCGCGGACGGCACGGGCCCCGCGTACAACCCGAACGGCGGCACGCGCTTCGCGGCGAACGTGGACAAGTGGGTGGGCGACTACACCATCCAGCCGGAGAACGGCGGACTGGGCGTGTTCGCGCACGAGTTCGGCCACGACCTGGGCCTGCCGGACCAGTACGACACGACGAACGCGGCGGACAACGGCACGGGCTTCTGGACCATCATGTCGTCGGGCTCGTACCTGAACGACGGCACGACGGACATCGGCACGCGCCCGGGTGACTTCCTCGCCTGGGACAAGCTGCAGCTGGGCTGGCTGGACTACGCCACGACGTCGGCGGGCCTGTACTCGTACCACAAGCTGGGTCCCGCGGAGTTCACGTCCCAGAACGCGAAGCAGGCGCTGCTGGTGAAGCTGCCCGGCAAGCCCCGCGTGCAGCCGACGACGGCGCCGTTCGAGGGTCAGTACGCGTGGCAGGGCGGCCAGGGCAACAACCTGGACCGCGTGCTCGTGAAGACGGTGAAGCTGCCGAACAAGACGCCCATCACCTTCTCCTTCCAGACGTGGTTCGACATCGAGGAGGACTGGGACTACGCCTACGTCGCGGTCTCCGTGGACGGCGGTCCGTTCGTCAACCTGCCCAGCCCGGTGAGCCGCGACACGAACCCCTGGGGCAACAACCTGGGCAACGGCATCACCGGCACGTCCAACGGCTGGGTGCCGCTGGAGTTCGACCTGTCCGCCTACGCGGGCAAGTCGGTCACGGTGAAGCTGCGCTACAAGACGGACAGCGCGGAGTTCGGCAGGGGCTTCCTGGTGGACTTCGTGCAGCTGTGGGCGAAGAACAAGTACGTCTTCGGTGACGACGCGGAGTGGGGCCACAAGTGGTGGGACCAGTCCACGTTCTTCCACACGGACGGCACCAACACGTTCTACGACCACTACTACCTGGCCGAGTGGCGTCAGTTCCGCGGCTACGACGAGACGCTGGCCACGGGCCCGTACAACTACGGCTTCAGCGCGGACGGCCTGTTCGACTACGCGGAGCGCTACTCGTACAACCCCGGCCTGCTGGTCACCTACTGGGATACCTCCGTGGGCAACAACAACGTGTCCCAGCACCCGGGCGAGGGCCGCATCCTGCCCATCGACTCGCGCCCGCAGCCCCTGCAGCGCAGCGACGGCCGCTACTGGTCCGGCCGCGTGCAGACGCACGACGCGACGTTCGGCCTGGCGCCCAGCTTCCCGCTGTCGCTCAAGCCCAACGGCTTCCCGCGCAACGAGTACCCCTCGCAGCCGGCGGTGCCCGTGTTCAACGACACGAACACCTTCTGGTACGCCACGCAGCCGTACGCGGGCGTGAAGGTTCCTCCGACGGGCACCATCATCGAGGTGCTGACGGAGAACAAGAACCAGACCGTGATGCAGGTGCAGGTGCGTCCGGTCGAGTGAGCGCCTGACGCTTCCTTCGCATTGAAGCCATGAAGTCAGGAGGCCGGTCCCGCTCGTTCGCGGGGCCGGCCTTCGTCTTGAGGAGGGCTGTCGCGTGCGCCCGGGCCTGTAGGATGGGGCCCCGCGTGAACGCC
>NZ_RAWB01000872.1 GCF_003612055.1 Corallococcus llansteffanensis | reverse complement strand
CTCCCCGTCCCACCATTCCAGGCGGCGCTCCAGCGACACGCGGATCCACCGGCACTCCCGGCGGAGGCGTCGCACGCACGGGAGCTCCACCCTGCCCCGGAGGAACCGCGCCCGGCCCGGGAGCCACCGGCATCCCGCCCTGCCGCGCCACCAGGCCCGGAGGCTGTGCCGCCACCGGCGCACGTGCAGGCGCGAGCACGGGAATCCCTCCCGGACGCGCAGCCTCTGCCACGGGCGCAGCGGCCACCGCCTCCCCCATCACGATCTGCGGAAGCTCCTCCTCGGCCTCGCTCGCAACGACTGGAGCGGGCGCGGCAGCCACGACCGGCGCCGCGTCCTCCGCCTCCGAGTCATCACTGAGGAACTGTCCCGGCGCGAGCCCCCCGAACATCGCGGACACCTGCGGCTCCGGACGCACGGGCGGAGGCGGCGTGGGCGGCAGGGGCACCGTGGCCACGGAGACGGACCTGCGGAGGGGCACCGGCGCGGGCGCCGGCAGGGCCTTCGTCGGACGCGCGATGCCGTAGTGGCGCGCCTGGTACTGGAACAGCCGCAGTTCCGGCGTGACGTACGGCACGATGCGCATCCCGGTGATGAACCCGAGCGCATCCGTGGTCTGGAGCTCCAGCGGGTTCGCCATCGCGACCTTCAGCCGCCGCCCCTCCACCGCGAGCGGGAACGCCTGGTGCTTCTCCGCTTGGTCCGGCGTCAGCAGCTTGAGCGTCGCGTCGGTGACGGCGTCGAAGTCCGCCTCCATCGCCACGGGCATCCGGGTCAACTCCCCCAGCACCATGCCCACCGTCTCGATGTCGAGGAACCCCAGCTCCACCAGCCGGGTGCCCAGCCGGCCCCCGTGGACGAGCTGGACGCCCAGGCCCTGGTCGAGCTGCGCCTGCGTCAGGAGGCCCTTGCGGACCAGGGTGATTCCAAGCTTGTCGGCCATGTACCGACGGATTCTAGACGGCTTCGCGCCACACGCGGAGGGTGCGCGTGAATACGACCTGCGCTCCCGTCATGCCCGCCTGCCTGCCGCGACCTCCAGAGCCCGGATGCGGGCCCCGGCGTCAGTACGCGTTCTTCGACAGGAAGCCACCCAGCGCGGTGCGCAGGAGGATCTTCAGGTCCATCAGGAGCGACCAGTTCTCGATGTAGTACAGGTCGTACTCGATGCGCTTCTGGATGGACGTCTGGCCGCGCAGGCCGTTGATCTGCGCCCAGCCGGTGATGCCCGCCTTCACCTTGTGCCGCAGGTGGTAGCGCGGAATCTGCCGCTTGAACTCCTCGATGAAGACGGGGCGCTCCGGGCGCGGCCCCACGAGGCTCATGTCCCCGCGCAGGACGTTGAAGAACTGCGGCAGCTCATCCAACGAGTACTTGCGCAGGAACGTGCCCACCGGCGTGCGGCGCGCATCCACGGCGCTCGCCATCGTGGCGCCCGCGACCTCCGCGTCCACGCGCATGGTGCGGAACTTGAGGATGGGGAAGGTGCGCCCATCCATGCCCATGCGCTCCTGGCGATAGAGGATGGGGCCCCGACTCGTCAGCCACACCAGCAGCGCCGTCACCGCCATCACGGGCGCGCTCACGAGGATGGCGACGAGCGAGAACAGCACGTCGAACACGCGCTTGGCCACGCGACTCCAGCCGTCCATCGGGTCGCCCTGGAGGCTGATGATGGGCAGGCCGCCGAACTCCTCCAGGCCACCGTACAGGGTGATGTACTGGTACAGGTCCGGCACCACTTTGACGTCCACCGTGCGCAGCGCGAGCTGCTCCATCAGCGGCTTCACCTGCGCCTGGTCCTCCAGCGGCACGGCGATGATGACCTGATCCACCGGGTGCGCATCCAGGTAGGCCTCCACGTTCTGCACGTGGTCCACGACACGCACGCCGCCCACCCACTGGCCCACCTTCTCCGGCTTGAGCGACAGCACGCCCATCACGCGGAAGCCCAGCTCGCGGTGGCTCTCCACCGTCTCGATGGTGCGCAGCCCCAGGTCCCCCGCGCCGATGACGAGGATGGACTTGAGGTTGTAGCCGCGCCGGCGCACCTCGCTCAGCACCTGGCGGAAGGCCAGCCGCGACAGCGCGATGAGCGTGAAGGCGTAGACGACGAAGATGGCCAGCGTGAGTCGCGAGTACCGCTCACGGATGAAGTACGTCACCGCCACCAGCACGAGCGTCGCGGTGATGGTCGCCTTGAAGAGCTCGAACAGCTCGCCCATGTGCGTGCGCGAGCGGTTGGTCGCGTACAGCCGGGCCTGCTGGAACGTCACCGGGAAGATGATCAGCACCATCACGAGGGAGACGAACGTCTCCATCGGCGGCGGGATGCCCTCGGTGATGGGCATGACGCCGCTGAAGCGGGTGAAGTACGCGAGCACGAACGCCATCGCGAGCATCCCCGCGTCGGCGGCGACCTTGATGGACGTATAGAAGCGCTGCAGGCGACCGAACACCGCGGTGACTCCTGTCGGATGGCGGGGAGGACCGCCAGTCCGTTGCAAGACACGCACCCTGGGACCCGAGCACCGTCACCGGTCCGCGTCCCGCCCCCGCGCGGCGTCCTAGCACGGTTTTTTCCGTAAAACCAAGGGGTTGGCCCAGCGGACTTCCGACACTCGGCGTGGGAGGGGCCGGCCGTCCCTCGGAAAGTGGGGACGGGGCGGACAGCGCTGTCACACCCCTGGGG
>NZ_RAWB01000871.1 GCF_003612055.1 Corallococcus llansteffanensis | reverse complement strand
CCCCGACCCCATGCTGCCACCGAACGACGTCGAGGATGTCCTCTCGTGCCTGCCCCAAGCGCTCGTGCGCGTGGGGCCCGACCTTCGCGTCCAGTGGTGCGAGGAGGGCTTCGAGGCCAAGACGGGCGTGGTGCTGGCCCCGGGCGGCACGCTCGTGGACGCGCTGGAGCACGGCCGCAGCCTGGAGGCCCTGGAGCGCGCCATCCGCGACGGGCGGACACACTCGGGACATGCCATCACGCGCGCGCTGCGGCAGGTGCGCGTGCAGGTGAAGCCCACCCGCGCGGGCGGGGCGTGGCTGGTGGTGGAGCCCTCTGGCGTGGACGACGAGGGCGCCTTTTCACAGGCCGTGCGGGAGATTGCCCGCGCGGTGGGTGAGTCGCTGGAGGTGGACCGCGTCTGCTCGGCCGCCGTGGTGTCGCTGGTGCGGTGTGCCCAGGTGCGACGTGCGGAGGTGTTCCTCTACGAGGAGGACGACGCGACGCTGCGGCGCATGGCGGTGTCGGACCTGGAGGGCCACGACCTGCCCGGGGACGCGTTCAACCCCTCCGAGGATCCGTACCGGCAGGCCCTGGCCCTGCGCCAGCCGCAGCTGGGCATCCAGCGCGGCTACGGTGATGCGGTGGGGTCGGTGTTCGCGGCGGTGCCGCTGTGCGCGCCGCGCCGCACGGTGGGGCTGCTGCTCATCTACAAGGAGCAGGGCGCTTCGTTCTCCGTGCGCGAGCTGGAGATGTGGAGCGCGGCGGCGAGCCAGTTGGCCGTGGCGGTGGAGAACGCGCGCCTGTTGCGCGAGGCCCAGGCGGCCCTGCGCGTGCGCGAGGAGTTCATGTCCATCGCGTCGCACGAATTGAAGACGCCGCTCACGCCCCTGAAGCTGGGCCTGTACTCCATGGAGCGCCGCATCGCCGCGGGGCAGCCGGTGGAGCTGGCGAGCGTGCTCAAGTCCAAGCGCCAGGTGGACCGGCTGGCGGGGCTGGTGGAGGACCTGCTGGACGCAAGCCGTCTGGAGTTGGGGCGGCTGGCGCTGGACTCGGCGCCGCTGGAGGTGGGGCAGCTGGTGGCGGAGGTGGTGGACCACTTCCGCCATGCCTTCGAGCGACCCTTCACGGTGGAGGTGCCTCCCGACGGCGTCTGGGTGCTGGGCGACAGGGATCGGCTGGAGCAGGTGCTGGTGAACCTGCTGGAGAACGCGCACAAATACAGCCCTGCGGGAGCGCCCATCGCGGTGCGGGTGCAGCGCACGGCGGACGCGGCGCGCATCCAGGTGCAGGACCACGGCATCGGGATTCCGGGCGCGGATCAGGGACAGGTGTTCCAGCGCTTCTACCGGGCGCGCAACGTGTCGCACCGCAACTTCGGCGGGCTGGGGCTGGGGCTGTTCATCAGCCACTCCATCGTGAAGATGCACGGCGGCGCGCTCGCGCTGCGCAGCCTGGAGGGCGAGGGGTCCACCTTCACGATGGACCTGCCACGCATGTCGGCGCACGAGGTGCGCAGGCTGCCCCGGCGCGTGCTGGTGCTGGACGAGGACCGCGGCGAGGAGGCGTCCGCGGCACGCACGCTCCGGGCGGAGGGCTTCGAGGTGTTCACCGTGCAGAACGGTGCCGAGGCGCTGCGCCAGGCGACGCACCTGCCCGTGGACCTCATCGTGCTGTCCACGAGCGCCACGCAGCCCCAGATGGGCTCCTTCCTGGAGACGTTCGCCACGCTGCCCCGCGCCCGGCCAGTGCCCATCCTGCTGGCAGGGGACTCGCGGCCGTGGTGGGCGCAGGAGAACACCGCGCTGTGCCCCCGGCCCTACCGCGCGGAGGAGCTGCTCGCGGGCGTGCACCACATGCTGGGGCGCGAGCGGCGGCGGACGGTGTCGCCGGTGGAGTCGGAGGTCGTGCTCGCTTCGCCCGCGTGAGGACGCCGCCCGCTCAGGACGTGCCGTCGAGGTGCCGGAAGTCCGTGGGGACGAGCCCCTCCCGCTCCAGCGCTTCGCGTGAATGGGGATGGAGGAAGGTGGCCAGCTCCACCTCGCGCTGCGCCGCATAGCGGCTGGTGACGACCTCGGGCAGATATCCGGGGTGGCACATCCACTCGGTGACGCCCTCGGGGGAAAGCGTGGCCAGGGCGTGCGCGAAGCGCTCCGGGGTCCAGTACGCCGCTTCGCCAGACTCGCCGACGAAGTGATCATTCGTGGCCACGCCCCGGGCCCGGAGCGCGGCCCGCATGTCCGCGTCGATGGAGCGCACCGGCAGCCCCGCGCGCCGTGCGACGCGCGCCAGTCCCTCCAGCACCCGGGGATGGCGGTGCAGGTGCTTGTGCACGTCGAGGTGCGTGGCGGGCTGGCCCAGCAGCAGCTCCAGCCGTCGCAGCTGCGCGAACGCCTCGGCCTCCACCGCGTCCGCCGGGAGCTCCGCCGCGCGCGCTCCGACGAGGCCTCCTTCCACGGACCGCCACTCGCGCGGGAAGTCGGGGCCGACGGGCGGACCCCGGTCCAGGTTCAGGTGCAACCCGATGGCGAGTCCCCGCGCCTGGCTCGCGGCCTCCTCGGACCAGGGGGTGTTCACCAGGAGCGTGGAGGAGGAGACGACGCCCTCGCGCAGGGCCTGGAGGATGCCCCGGGTGATGCCCGGGTCGTAGCCCAGGTCATCGGCGTTGAGGATGAGGGCGCGGGGACTCGCCATCGGGTTGCACCTGAACCTGGAC
>NZ_RAWB01000870.1 GCF_003612055.1 Corallococcus llansteffanensis | reverse complement strand
GTGCCACAACAGCGTCACCGCGCGGCACGCGGAGGGGCGCGTGGCGTGGCTGCACCGCAAGGGGGCGGCGCCCTGGGATGAAGGGCCGGTGGTGATTCCCGGCAGTCGCGGCGCGTTGAGTTATCTGGTGTTGCCGGTGGGCTCGGGCGAGCACAGCGCCCACAGCCTGGCGCACGGGGCGGGCCGCAAGTGGACGCGCACGGCGGCGCGGGAGCGGTTGAAGGAGCGCTTCACCGCGGAGTCGCTGACGCGCACTGTGTTCAAGAGCCACGTCATCTGCGAGGACCGCGACCTGCTCTTCGAGGAAGCGCCGCCCGCGTACAAGGCCATCGACCGCGTGGTGACGGACCTGGTGGAAGCGGGGCTGGTGCGGGTGGTGGCGACGCTGGCGCCGGTGCTCACGTACAAGACGCGGGGCCGCACGGCGGAGTGAAGCGCGGCACGGGACTCGCACGAGGGGCGCGGCATGCGCTGGCCCCTGGAGTCCCGGTGATGTGGAAGGCCTTGTTGGACCTGCTCTATCCGCCCATGTGTCTGGCCTGCGCGAAGGTGCTGTCGGGCGTGGGCGCGGTGTTCTGCGAGCCGTGTGACACCGCGCTGGAGCGACTGCCGCCGGTGTGTTGCCGCACCTGCGCGGAGCCGGGCACGTTCCCGGGGAACACCTGTCCCCGGTGTCGGACGGTGCCGCCGCCGTTCAGCAGGGCCTGGGCGCCCTTCGCGCACGAGGGGCCGGTGGCGCGCGCCATCCACCGCTTCAAGTACGAGGACCAGCCGGACCTCGCCGCGCCGCTGGGAGCGCTGCTCGCGGACGAGGCGCGGCGCTTCTTGAGGACGGCGCCCGGGTGCGTGGTGGCGCTGCCGCTGCATGTCCGGCGCTTCCGGACGCGGCAGTACGACCAGGCGCAATTGCTCGCGGGAGCGATGGCGAAGGCGTCCGGGCGGATGGCGCCGGTGGGGTGGATTGAGCGCACGCGCGAGACGAAGCGACAGGTGGGACTGAGCGAGGCGGAGCGCACGGGCAACGTGGCCGGGGCCTTCGTGGCGTCGCGGGTGGTGAAGGGGCAGGAGGTGCTGTTGTTGGATGACGTGTTCACCACGGGTTCCACCGCGCGGGCCGCCGCCCTCGCGTTGAGGGAGGCGGGGGCCGTGCGGGTGGAGGTGCTGACGTTGGCGAGGGCGTTCACCCTCGCCTGAGCCGTGGCCTACTTCCGGGACTTCTGGAGCTTCGCCATCTCGGCCTGAATCTCCTTGAGCCGGCGCTCCAACTCCTCGCGGCTCCGAGTCTCTTCATCGCGACGCCGTGTCTCTTCCGCGAGACGCTGCTCGGCCTCATCGCGACGGCGGGTCTCTTCCGAGAGACGTTGCTCGGCGTCCACGGCGCGTCGTTGCAACCCCATCGCCTCGTCTCGCATCCGGCTGATGAGTTCCCTGGACTCCAGCAGGGGCGCGTTGCCCGCCCAGAAACGCAGGTGCTCGCCTTCCACCTGGAGCTCGAGTCCCAGCACTTCCGAGACGTGGCGCCCGTGACGGGGCTCCATGCGCGTATAGACACGCGCCTCGGGTGTCGCTAGCCGGTAGCCCTCCAGCGTGAGCCGTCCCCCATCGAAGATGAAGTACTCGGGGATTCCCAGCCGGGCGTAGCGATGCACGTTGTCCTCAGCGACCTTCTTCCGGTCGCCCCCTGCGTGCACCTCCATGACCCAGTCCAACCCGCGCTCCTCGGCACTGCACACCCACTTGTCGCGGGAGTACGGCTCCGCATCCAGGACGACCAGCAAGTCGGGCGCGAAGCGGGGCTCTTCGGGGTAGTACACGGGCAGCGCCGTGCTCACGTATGCCTGACGTGGCGAATGAGCCCAGTGCCTCTTCAGCACGGCCAGCACTTGGGAGCGGGGCTCGGTATGCCAATCCCCTTCCGGCATGGGCATTTCGCTCCAGGTCACCTCACCCGGCAGAGACGCCTCCACCTGCGCTCGCTCTTCCTTGCTCAGCGCGTCCCATGCCCGCTGGGACGGTGCTCGCGGGTAGGAGGGCACGACCTCTGGGGTATGATGTCCCATCAACAACATGATGGGTCTTGTCCATCCTGCGGTCAATCACCAGCCTCATCCGCCAGCAGGCGGCTGCGCCGTCTCCAATGCCCGCGCCTCACCGCGCAGCTGCGCGTCCAGCCAGAACGTCCCGCCCGGCACGAGCGAGGCCGCGAACGCCACGGCGATCCGCTTCACGCCCCAGCGGTACTCAATGGCAGCCATCATCAGCGTGTACAGGTACGCCATGAAGAGCAGGCCGTGCGCCATGCCCACCACGCGCACGCCCTGGGGCAGGTGCATGACGTACTTCAGCGGCATGGCGATGAGCAGCAGCACCAGGAAGGACAACCCCTCCCAGAAGGCAACGGCGCGAAAACGTCCCAGGGCGGTCTTCAGCATGACCTCTTCTCTCCTCCGCGCCCGCCAGCACCGTCAAGCCACCGGGCCCGGCCAGCATCGGACCCCATGCTCAGCGCGGTGAGCCCGGGTGATACGGCGCCCGCCTGCCCTGCGGCCCACCTCTCGCGGGCCCGGTGCGTCTCCTGAACGAATCCGCGCCCTGTCGCGGTGTTCTTCCTTTCACCTCCAGCGCCTTCCTCCACCGTCCAGCCCCGGAGACTGCTATCCCCTGCGCCGTGATGCACACCGAGACGACCCCGTCCC
>NZ_RAWB01000086.1 GCF_003612055.1 Corallococcus llansteffanensis | reverse complement strand
GCCACGAGTCCCCCCGCGCCCCGCCACGCGAGCACGAAGGCCGCCACGCTCAGCCCCAGCACGAGCGCCACCGTCCGGGGCTCCCCCAGGATGGACGGCGTCGCGGCATCCGTCTGCGCGGCCAGCGGCGCCATCCACAGGAAGGTGCGCACGCACACGATGCCCACCGCGGCCACGCCGAGCAGCGTGGCCCAGGGCCACTCGCGCACCGGCCGTCCGCGCACCACCTGCGCCAGCGCCACCACGCCCACCGCCGCGAGGATGAACGCGCGGTAGTGCAACAGCGCCGCGAGCGCCACCCAGCGCAGCGCCGTGACGGGGCGCTCCTTCGCCAGCGCACCCAGCGCGAGCACCCCGCAGACGAGCCACGCGCCGTCATACTGCCCGTTGAGCGCCAGCCGCATCAGCACGAGCCAGCAGAGGCTTCCCACGGCCCAGCGGCCCCCGGCGGGAAGTCCGTCCAGGAGCCGCAGCACGGCGTAGAGCGCGACGTGCGCGAAGAGCAGCAGGTACAGCAGACACACCTGCCCGAAGGCCTGGTGCGACAGCGGCACCCACTGCCCCACGAGCGTCAGGGGCAGGAAGAGCACCAGCGTGCCGGGCGGATACACATACGGCACGTCCAGCCAGTGATCGAGGGGCTGCCGGTAGGAGATGCCTTCCCGCAGCTCACCGAGCGACGTCGTGTACAGGGCCTCGATGCCACGGTGCAGCCCCACCCAGACCACGTAGGGATGGCGCACGTGGTCGGTGTAGCCCGGCTGCAACGTCCCCAGCGACGTCACGCCTGACAGCGGAATGGCGGACAGCAGCGCCAGCGAGAGCAGGGTGAGCACGCGCCACCGCGCGGTGGCGTGACGGGCGAAGAAGCCCGTCCGGGTGGCTCGGAGGACGAGGGGCGTTTCCATGCGCGGCGTACCTAACCGTTTCCTGCCTGCGCACTCAATCCCTGTCGGGGTCGGACATCAGCGGACGGCGGCCGCTCCGGGGCTTCCGGCGGTCACCCGCGCGTGCAGGTCGCGCTTGAGGCCCATGCCGAAGAGCACGAGGGTGAGGAGGTACACGGGCTCGATGAAGAAGAGCAGCGGGCCGCCCAGGGACAGCCCGTGGGTCTTCTTCTCGAAGACGACGTGCGCGCCCACCACCAGCGCGAAGCGCACGACCATCACGCCCACCGCCACGCCCACCGCGGTGCCGGTGGGCAGCCGCGCCACCGCCTCGGCGGCCGCGAGCGTGGGCAACAGCGGCAGCGCCATCAGCAGCCCCGCCGTCCACTCCAGCGTCACGGCGTAGAGGACCACCGCGAGGACCAGCAGGTGCGCGGCGGTGAGGGACACGCCGGGCACCGGCAGGCGCACCCAGGACAGGGGCACGAGCAGGGCGAAGGTGAAGAGGTAGGCCCCCACGAAGTGCACGGCGCGGCTGACACCGTTCTCGTGCAGGGGCATCCAGGTGCGCAGCTTGTCGGCGAAGCTCATGGGGGCCGAACCTAGGCCATTTCTCCCCGGCGCGTCTGCCAGGGCCTCCGGCCTGGACCTCAGCGGGAGGCATTCAGCGCGGCGTTGCTCGCGTCGGCCGCGGCGCGCGCCAGCCGTGAGCCGACCGCGAGGTAGCCGGGGTGGCGGACGTAGTCCGGAAGCCTGTCCTCGGAGGTGCGCTCGTGGCGCATGTTCAGGGGATGGAGCCCCTCGCTGGCCAGCGCCAGCCGCTGCGTCCTCCACGACAGGCCCGCCTCCTCCATCACGCGCACGAAGTCGTCCAGCCGCACGGAGCGCGCCGCCTGTTCGAGGACGCGCGGGCGCTGCTCCTTCGTGTACCCCTGTCCTGGCTTGTAGTCCTTCCGCCGCTGGCGCAGCGTCTCCTCGCGCCGCGCGGCGAGCCGCTCCTGGAAGCGGAGCTCGGAGTCCGTGAGGAGGTCCAGCGCCTTGCGGCCCATCGCTTCGTAGAAGACGGCGGTCGCATCGTCATGCGGGACCTTGTCCTCGAGGAACCGCACGTAGCCCCGCGTCGCTTCCAGCAGCTCCTGCTCCGCGGCGTCTGTCGAAGGAATCACGAAGCGCCGCGTCTCCTCCACCGTGACGAAGGAGTCCGCGGAGGCGTTCGACGGAGCCCCGAGACGTTCGTAGCGGTGGTCGTACCAGACCTCCCGGTCTCCGAAGACGAGGACGAAGCGCGGCAGCATGGGAAGCGATGGCGGCGGGGCCTGGAGGATCCAATCCGCGGGATCCACGGCGGTCAGCACGCGGAGCGCGACGAGCCCCCGGGCCTTCAGCGTGTCGAGCCAGACGTAGAAGGAGGGCTCGAAACCGCCCTCCAGCTCGAAGCCCTTGAAGACGTCAGGTCCCGGCTGGAGAGCCGCGGCCCAGGGTTCGTCAATCACGAGCGCGCGGAGGTCGAGCCCCCGGAGCCGCGCGTTGCCGACGATGGCCAGTTGGGGGACGTAGATGTTCACCGGAATGGGCATGGCGTCCTTCCTTCGAGGGCCGAAACGCAGACAGGGATGTTGGGTCGCAGTAGCGCGACTCACGGGTACCCCGGTGCCTCGGCCTCGTCGCGCCTGAGCTTACGCGACGATGGGTTCACGGTCGTTGCGAAGGCCCGGTGCGCTGGTTAGCAAGCGCACGTGGCCGTGGGGATTGGGGGCGTCTCATCATGTCGCGAAAGACAGCACCCGCACCGGTGCCGCCCGAAGTCGGGCAGGTGCGCTTCGATGTGTTCAAGAGTCTCTGGCTCTGGGCCATGCTGGTGCCTGGCGTCCTCGTCGGAATCCCTGCCGTGACCCTGGTGACGCTCACCGTGTCCGGGGTGATGGCGTTCCTGACGCTCTGCCTGGGGCACTCGGTGGGGCTTCATCGCGGCTTCATTCATCGGACCTATGAGGCGAACGCGGTGGTGCGCGGGGGGCTCATCTACCTCTTCGTCCTGAGTGGCCTGGGCGGGCCGCTCTCATGGGCGCGGCTGCACGCCGTGCGCGACCACTGGCAGAACCAGCTCGAGTGTCCGCCGTACTTCGCCTACCGGCACTCGCTGGTCCGCGACTTCGTTTGGAACCTGCACTGCCGGTTCGACGCGGCGGATGAGCGCGCCCTCGCGAGGCTGCCTCCAGGCCTCTTCGAGGACCGCTGGCTGCGATTCCTGGAGCGCACCTGGCCCCTCCACGTGCTCGCGCTGGCGGCGGTCACGTTCGTGTGGGGCGGTCCTGACGCGGTGGCTGTCTGTATTTGCGCCCGGACCGCGGGAGGCATCCTGGGACACTGGTTCGTCGGCTACGCCGCGCATGTCTGGGGTGAGCAGCGGCAGGCCCTCCCGGGCGCCACCGAGAGCGGAACGAATGTCTGGCTTCTGGGCGTGCTGTCCTTTGGTGAGGGCTTCCACAACAACCATCATGTGTACCCTGGCTCGGCGCGGATGGGGATGCGCGCGCACGAGCTCGACCTGGGCTGGGGGAGCCTCCGCGTGATGGAGGCGTGCGGCCTCATCCACTCGCTTCGGGCGTGGCATCGCCCGGCGGCGGGCTGAGGGCCGCTAACGCGCGGGCGGACGCAGCACCAGCACGGGACGATGACTCTGGGAGAGCACCTGCCGCGCCACCGAGCCGAGCAGGGCCTCCTTCAGTCCGCCATGTCCGCGCGAGCCGAGGCAGACGAGGTCCGCGTCCAGCCGCTCCGCTGCCTGGGTGAGCGCGAGCGCCACGTCCTTGCCGATGAGCACCTCCGCGTGCGTGCCGACCTCGCGCTGCTCCAGCCCGCGTGGCACGCGCTCCAGCAGCTTCCGCTGGAGGCTGCGGTGCTGCTCCGATGAGGGGGGCTCGGGCACCACCGTCACCAGGTGCACCTCGGAGCCCGGCGGGGCCAGGGCGAAGGCGAGCGGGATGGCCTCGTCGGCGAGCGGGGACAGGTCCGTGGCCACCAGCAGCCGCCGCATCTGGGGCAGCGGCGCTTCACCTTGCGAGGCCGCGTCGCGCGCCGGCACCGCGACCACCGCCATGGGCGCGAGCCGCAGCGCGTGGTGCGCCACCGACGCGAGGTTGCCCAGGGCCGTGTGGTGGTGCGTGCCCACCACCAGCACATCCGCCTCCTGCTCCTGGGCCAGGTCCACCAGGTGGTCGGCCGCGCGGCCCACGCCCTGGCGCAGGTGCACGGTCGGCGCGTGGCCGGTGCCCGTGCCCGCGAGCGTGGCCACCTCGTGCATGAGCATGTCCTGCAACAGGGGGCTGGCGTCGTCCATCGTGGCGGGCACGGGCAGGCCCAGCCGCTGGCACTGTTCGTAGACGTAGTAGACGTGCCCCGCGAGCAGCTGGAGGGGGCCATACCGGCCCAGCTCCTCCAGCCACAGCCGTGCGGCCAGGGTGCCCCGCGAGCGATCCACGCCGAGCATCACGCGCAGCGGCCGCTTGCCCGAAAGCCATGCCTGGAAGGGAGCCGCGTCCCGCACCCGCAGCAGCGGCAGCGACGTGGTCTGGGCGATGCGGTCCAGGCTGCCGCCCGCGCCAGGGTAGGGCACCTCCCCGCGCGGGGGGCCCACCACCAGGAGGCGTGCTTCGTGCTGGGCACAGAAGTCGGCGAGCGCCCGCTTGGAGCCATTCTCCAACAGCGCCACCTGCACCTGCGCGCCAAGCCCACCCAGGCGCGTGGCCTCCTCGCGCAGCAGCGCCTGCAGGCCCTCTCGCACGGGCTCGGCGGCGACGATGAGCTGATCCGGATGGACCTGGTGCACGAGCCACAAGGCGCGCTCACGGCGGACAGCGAGCCGCACCGCCACCGTCGCGGCCTGACGGGCTCCCTCGGAAAAGTCGGTTGCGCAGATGATGGTCATGGACGGCCTCCGGCTGTGGGGATGTGCCCCAGCCCTTCTGGAGGGCTCTTCACTTCACGTCGCGTGCCCGCCGTCGTCGCGGGAGCCCCGGCCGTGGGCGCGCAAGGACTGCGGCTTCGGGCGGCCCTCGCGCAAAACCTGCGCGGGACTCCCGCCGCGCTCACCCCTTGATGGCCTGCTCGGCCCGCACCTCCGTGGGACCTGCCGGCTCCCCGCGCTCGAAGCGCTGCACGCTTTCGAGCGTGGTCCGGGCGATGGCATGCAGGGCCTCGCGGGTGAGGAAGGCCTGGTGCGCGGTGATGAGCACGTTGGGGAACGTCAGCAGGCGCGCGAGCACGTCGTCCTGGAGCACCTGCTCGGAGAGGTCCTGGAAGAAGATGCCCTCCTCCTCCTCGTACACGTCGAGTCCGGCGGCCCCCAGGTGGCCCGACTTGAGCGCCTCCACCAGGGCGTGGCTGTCGAGCAGCGCCCCACGGCCGGTGTTGATGATCATCGCCCCGGGCTTCATCTTCGCGAGCGCGGCCGCGTCGATGAGGTGGCGCGTGGCGGGCGTGAGCGGCACGTGCAGGGAGACGATGTCCGCCTGGCGCAGCGCCTCCGCCAGCTCCACGGGCTCCAGGCCCAGCTCGCGCGCGTCCTCGGCGGAGAGCCGCGGGTCCACGCCGAGCAGCCGGCAGCCGAAGCCCCGGAAGATGCGGGCCGCGGCGCGCCCGATGCGCCCCAGCCCCACGAGCGCCACCGTCTTGCCGTACATGTCGAAGCCCACCAGGCCGTCGAGGGAGAAGTTCCACTCGCGCACGCGCGCGTACGCCCGGTGCACCTTGCGGTTGAGCGCGAGCACGAGCGCGGCGGTGTGCTCGGCCACGGCCTGCGGCGAGTACTCGGGCACGCGCACCACGGTGAGCCCCAGCCGCCCGGCCTGCACCAGGTCCACGTGGTTGAAGCCCGCGGAGCGCAGCGCCACGAGCCGCGTGCCGCCGTCCGCGAGCGCCTGAAGGCACGCGCCGTCCAGCCGGTCGTTGACGAAGGAGCACACTGCGGGAAACCCCGTAGCGAGGCCCGCCGTCTGCTGCGTGAGCCGGGGCTCGAACCAGGTGAGGGCATGGCCGAAGGCGGCGTTGGCCTCCTCGAAGGCGGCCCGGTCGAACCGGTGGGTGTCGAAGAAGGCGATGCGCATGGCGGCTCTCCCTTCCCCACGACGGCAGCGGCCGCCCGGGGGGCTTCCTGGCTGGCGATGCACCGCCCGTGCGAGGCCAGGGCACCCGGGGGGGCGGCGCCCGGCGCTTCCCGGGGGGACGCAACCGTTGCGCGAACGGACGCGGGCCCCGCGCATTTCTTGCTGGGATGCTCTGGCGTTCACAACCCGAAAGCTGGCATGCATCCTGAAACAGTCAGAGCAGGCACCGGCCCCGGGGGGCGGGGGCGGAGGAACACCGATGAACGCCAGGGACACCGACGTGCGACAGCAGCTGCTCCACCGTCGGGAGACACTGCTCACGCTGCGGCGCCTGCACGGGCTCGCGGCCCAGCTCGTCCAGGACCTCGGGGGGCCCGAAGGGAAGGACCGCGCGGAGGTGCCGGAGGAGCTGCAGATGCTCGCGCGGCTCCATGCGCTGGAGGAGCGGGCGCTCGAAGAGGTGGAGCGGGCGCTGGAGCGGCTCGGGCCTGAAGGCACGGCCCGGTGCGAGGTCTGCGGGAGCCCCCTCGAGCCCGAGCGCCCCCGGTCCCTCCCCGAGGCCCGGTGCTGCATGGCGCGCGCCTGATGACGGCCCCCGGGAAGGCCGCGGCCTCCATCGGGTGGCTCGCCTTCGGGTACTTCGCCTGCTACCTGCCGTACAGCGCGCTGACCAAGGCGCTGAGCCTCGGCGCGCTGCCGGGCATGACCGAGGGGGTGCCGGGCTTCGTGCTCCTGCCCTCCACGGCGCTGGCCTCGCTGGTGGGGATGTTCCTCTACCTCTGGCGGAGCGACAGCTTCCAGTACGCGGGCCACCGGCGCATCGGGCGGGTGGTGTTGCCGTGGCCGGGACGCTGGACCTTCCTGTCCGGCCTGTGCACCACGGGCATCATCGCGACCACCACGCTCGCCTACACCTTCGACGGCACCTCCATCGTCTTCATGATGCTGCTGATGCGCGGCGGGGTGCTGGTGCTCGCGCCGCTGGTGGATGCGCTGAGCGGCCGGCAGGTCGCGTGGCCCTCCCGGGTCGCGCTGGGCGTGAGCCTCGCGGCCCTGCTCGTCGCGGCGGGGCCGGAGGCCAGTCCCCACCTCTCGCTCGTCGCCGGGCTGGACCTGGCGGTGTACATCGCCAGCTACTTCGTGCGGCTGCGCTTCATGAGCCGGCTTGCGAAGAACGGCACGCCCGGCACGCGCGAGCGCTACTTCGTGGAGGAGCAGATGGTGGCCACGCCCGCGCTCCTCGTCCTGCTCGCGCTGTGGGCGCTGACGGGCGTGGGCAGCGCGGCGGCGCAGCTGCGCGAGGGCTTCCTCGGGATGTCCACCCGCCCCACGTTGCCCATCGAGCTCGCCGTGGGGCTGCTCTCCCAGGCGGGCGGCATCTTCGGCGGGCTGGTGCTGCTGGACCCCCGGGAGAACACCTTCACCGTGCCCGTGAACCGCGCCTCCAGCGTGTTCGCGGGCGTGGGCGCGACGCTCGCGCTCTCGCTGCTGCTGGGGCTGCCCGGCGTCGGCGCCACGGACCTCGCGGGCGCCGCGCTGGTGTCGGTGGCCGTGGGGGTGCTCGCGGTGCCGGGCGTGCTCGCGGCGCGGCGGCGGCAGGCCGTGAGTCCCGTCGTCCCTCCGGTGCCGTGAGCGCGCACGTCGGACCCGGGGCCCGGCACGTTTCATGAAGTCGCGCCGTGCGAGTCCAGGCCCTCCATCGCGGGAGGCCCGGAGCGCGAGGACCCCATGAGCACCGACCCGATGATCATCCAGGCGCGCCAGATGCTGCTGTGCCGCCGGGACGCGCTGCGCACCCAGCGCGAGTGCGCGGAGACCGCCGTCCCCGGAGGCGGGGCCCGCGCCCTGTCGTTCGGTGGCGATGTGCCCGGAGCGCGCTTCGCGCGGCAGGAACGCCTGGAGATGGAGGAGGTGGAGGCGGCGCTCGTGCGCATCGAGGAGGGCCGCTTCGGCGGGTGTGAGCGCTGCGGGGGGGCCATCGGGCGACAGCGCCTGCTCGCCGTCCCGGAGGCGCGCTGCTGCCTCACGTGCGCGGACCGGCGGACCCAGGGGGCAGGCTGTTGACCCTCGCGCCGGCACGGCGTTGGAAGTGTTGGCTCGCCCGCTTCTCCGGGGTTGACGCGGGGGGCTGGCGGAGGCGTCCCCCGAGGCACCTTTGCTAAGCAGGGGCATGGCCAACGAACGCATCCTGGTGGTGGACGACGAGGTGAACGCACGGCGCGCCATCGTCACCATCCTCAAGGAGGAAGGCTTCGAGGTGCGCGAGGCCGCGGACGGCGTCGAGGCGCTTGGCCTGCTCGCGGACTTCGCGCCCGCGGCGGTGCTCACCGACGTGCGCATGCCCCGGATGGACGGGCTCACGTTGATGCGCCGCGCGAGAGAGGCCGGCAGCGACGCGACCTTCGTGGTGATGACCGCGTTCGCGTCGGTGGAGGCGGCGGTGGAGGTGATGCGCGCGGGCGCGGAGAGCTACCTCACCAAGCCGCTGGACATGAACGCGGTGCTCGTCGTGCTGGGCAAGGCGCTGGAGACGCGCCAGCTCAAGAGCGAGACGCGCCAACTGCGCGAGCGCGTGGCGGAGCGCTTCCGCGTGGGCAACATCATCGGGGACGCGCCCGAGCTGCAGGGCGTCTACGCCCTCATCCAGCAGGCGGCGCCCACCCGGGCCACCGTGCTCATCCTCGGGGAGAGCGGCACCGGCAAGGAGCTCGTTGCCCAGGCGCTGCACGAGTTCAGCCCGCGCAAGGAGCGCCCCTTCGTGAAGGTGCACTGCGCGGCCCTCAGCGAGGGGCTGCTGGAGAGCGAGCTGTTCGGCCACGAGCGGGGTTCCTTCACCGGCGCTGTCGCGCGCAAGGAGGGCCGCTTCGAGCTGGCGGACGGCGGCACCCTGTTCCTCGACGAGATTGGCGAGGTCTCCCTCGCCGTGCAGGTGAAGCTCTTGCGCGTGCTGCAGAGCCGCGAGTTCGAGCGCGTGGGCGGCACCCAGACGCTGAAGGTGGACGTGCGCATCGTCGCGGCCACCCACCGCGACCTCCAGGCGGAGGTGAAGGCGGGCCGCTTCCGTGAGGACCTCTACTACCGGCTCAACGTGGTGGCGGTGACGCTGCCCCCGCTGCGCCGCCGCAAGGGGGACATTCCCGCGCTGGTGAACCACTTCCTCGAGCGCTGCAACACCACCTACGGCAAGGAGGTGAAGGGGCTGGCGCCCGGCACCCTGCAGGCGCTGATGAGCCATGACTGGCCGGGCAACATCCGCGAGCTGGAGAACGCGGTGGAGCGCGCGGTGGTGCTCGCCCGGGGCGAGGAGCTCACCGCGGACGACCTGCCGCCCGTGCTGCGCGGACCGCGCCCGAGCCCCGAGTCCAGCGAGCGGCTCATCCCCGGCGCGAGCCTCGCCGCCATCGAACGCGAGGCCATCCTGCGCACCCTGGACATGGTGCAGGGCTCCACCACGCGCGCGGCGGAGGTGCTTGGCATCAGCGTGCGGAAGATCCAATACAAGCTCAAGGAGTACGCGGGCGGCGGCAGCGGCCCGGAGGCGGGCGCCTTGGGGGAGGATTGACCTTGCACACCCGGAACAAGAACGTCTTCGAGGAGCTCCAGCACTACGTCGGCTTCAGCGACGAGGACGGCGCGGCCCTGCGAGCGCTGCACCCGCTCACCCAGGCCCACTTCGAGCGCATCGCGGACGTGTTCTACCGCCGCATCCTCGAACACCCCGAGGCGCGCAAGGCGCTGGAGGGCGGAGAGAGCCAGGTGGGCCACCTCAAGGTGACCCTCCAGCACTGGATGGGCACGCTCCTCCAGGGACCCTGGGACACGGCGTACTTCGAGCGCCGCTGCCGCATCGGCCGCGTGCACGTGCGCATCAGCCTGCCGCAGCACTACATGTTCGGCGCCATGAACCTGCTGCGCCAGGAGCTGACGGACGTCCTGGAGGAGTCGCTGCGGGACCAGCCCGAGGAGTCCGTGCGGCTGCGGCGCGCGCTGGGGAAGATCCTCGACCTGGAGCTCGCCATCATGCTCCACACGTACCGCGAGGACCTGCTCGCCCAGGCCGCGCGCATCGAGCGCCTCGCCACCTTCGGGCAGCTGGTGGGCTCCATCGGCCATGAGCTGCGCAACCCGCTGGGCGTCATCGAGACCTCGCTCTTCATCCTCAAGGGCCGCCCCGCGACGCTGGAGGACCCTCGCGTGGTCAAGCACCTGGATCGCATTGGCGAGCAGGTGGGGGTCGCGAACCACATCGTCACCAGCCTGTTGGACATGATCCGCGCCCGTCCGCTCACCCACGCGCCGCTCCAGCTCGCGAACGTGTGGGCGTCCGCGCTGGCCACCGTCGCCCCTCCAGGCCACGTGCGGGTGAGCGCCGGGGGCCTGGAGGCCCTGCCGCCGCTGCAAGGCGACCCGGTGCAGCTGCTCCAGGTCTTCGTGAACCTGCTGGAGAACGCGGTGCAGGCGCTGGGGGACACCCCCGGAGAGGTGCGGCTGGAGGCGAGGCTTTCGGACAGCGGCGCGCGCGAGGTGCAGCTCGTGCTGGAGGACAGCGGCCCGGGCCTGGACCCGACCATCCGCGCCCGCGTCTTCGAGCCCCTCATCACCACCAAGGCGCGGGGCCTGGGGCTGGGGCTCGCGCTCGTGCGCCGCATCGTCGACCGCCACGGCGGCGGCATCGTGCACGCCCCAAGCGAAGGCGGGCTCGGGGGGGCGCGCTTCGTGCTGCACCTGCCCCTGCCGCCGGAGGTCGCCTGATGAGCCGCTTCCTGCTGGTGGATGACAACCGGGCCTTCGCGGAGAACCTCGCGGAGATATTGGAGGACTCAGGCCACGTGGCCCGGGTGGTGGGCTCCGGCGAGGAGGCGCTGACGGCCGCGCGCGCGGAGCGCTACGACGTGCTCATCACCGACATGCGCATGCCCGGGATGAGCGGCGCCTCCGTGGTGCACCACCTGCGGCGGTTGGATCCGGGGATCGCGGCCATCATCATCACCGCGCACCCGGGCGAGACGGAGCTGGCGCGCGCGAGGGATGAGGGCGTGCTCGCGGTGCTGCCCAAGCCCGTGCCCATGCCCGTGCTCGTGGAGCTGCTCGCGCGGGCGCGGCGCAACGGGCTCGTCGTGCTGGTGGAGGACGACCCGCACCTGCTGGACAACCTCACGGAGGTGCTGCGCACCCGGGGGTTCACGGCCGTGTCCGCGCGCTCGGTGCCGGAAGTGGAGCGCCTGGGGGCCGTCAGCCCCTTCGCCGCGCTCGTGGACCTGCGGGTGCCGGGCGGCCCCGACGGTGAGGCCCTGCGCCGCGTGCGCGAGCGCTTCCCCGGACTGACCCCCTTCGTCGTCACCGCCCACCCGGACGCGCTGCCCGGGGACTTCGACGGCCGTCTCATCCGCAAGCCGTTCGACACCGGAGCGCTGCTCGCCGCGCTGGAGCAACTGCACGGGAGCCGCCCATGAAGGCGTCGCCGGTGCAGGTGGCCGGCCTGCCGTACCGCCCCCGCGTGCTGGTGGTGGACGACAACGCGGCCTTCCTGGACAACATGACGGAGCTGCTCGGAGAAGAGGGCTACGAGGTGTCGAGCGCGACGAGCTGCGCTGGCGCGCTGGAGCGGGTCCGGGAGGGCTTCGACGTCGCGCTCGTGGACGTGCGGCTGCCGGACGGGGAGGGCACCTCGCTGGCGCCGCGCCTCAAGGAGCTCATGCCGGACGGCGAGGTGGTGCTGCTCACCGGCCTGGGCATGCTGGAGGCGGCGGTGGCCGCGGTGCACGCGGGCGCGTGCGCGTATCTGCTCAAGCCTTGCGCCACCCCGGAGCTGCTGCTCACCCTGGAGCAGGCGCTGCGCCAGGTGCGGCTGCACCGTGAGAAGCGGGAGCTGGCCCGGCGGGCGCAGGTGACGGAGAAGCTCGCGGCGGTGGGCACGCTGACGGCGGGCCTGAGCCATGAGATCCGCAACCCGCTCAACGCCGCCGGGCTGCAGCTCACCGTGCTCGAGCGTCGGGTGCGCAGGTTGGAGGACGCCGTCCAGGGGCCGCTGCTGGAGCCGCTCCTGCTCGTGCGGGATGAGATCCGCCGGTTGGATCACATCCTCGAGGACTTCCTCCAGTTCGCCCGCCCGCGCGAGTTCCAGCCGGATGCCGTGGAGGTCGCGCCGCTGCTGGAGCGGGTGCGCAGCCTGTTGTCGGGGCAGGCGGAGGAGCGGGACGTGGCGCTGGAGGTGGAGCCCACGCGGGTGGCGGTGGTGCGGGGGGACGAGGAGCGGCTGCGGCAGGTGCTGCTGAACCTCGCGCTCAACGCGCTCCAGGCGACGCCCCCGGGAGGCCGCGTGCGCTTCAGCGCGAGCACCCACGGCGGCGAGGTGGCGCTGTGCGTGGACGACAGCGGCCCCGGCATCCCCGCCGACGTGCAGGCGCGCCTCTTCGAGCCCTTCTTCACCACCAAGGCGAGCGGGAGCGGGCTGGGCCTCTCCATCGTGCACGCCATCGTCACCCAGCACGGCGGCACCATCGCGGTGGAGGACGGGCTGCTTGGAGGCGCGCGCTTCACCGTACGCCTGCCCGCGATGACGGACGCGGGCTGAGGGCTTCCGAGCAGGCGGTGGGGTGAGCGGTTGCGCTTCATGCCATCTGCCGAATCGATACGAATCATCTGCCGTTTGCGGATTGCGATGACGTCGTGGTCAGGCGAGGGTCCCTCCTTCCACGGAAGGACCCCCCACATGGCGACCGCGACCGCAGCCCCTGGCAAGACGCTCCTCACCCCTGGCGACCACACGCTGATCCTCATCGACTTCCAGCCGCAGATGGCGTTCGCGACCCACTCGATTGACGCGAACCTGCTGCGCACCCACGTCGCGCTCGTCGCGGGCGCGGCGCGGGTGTTCGACGTGCCGACCATCCTCACGACCGTCGCGGAGAAGTCGTTCTCCGGCCCGATGTTCACCGAGCTCAAGGAGGCCTTCCCGGACGGGGGCGCCATCGACCGGACCTCGATGAACACCTGGGAGGACCCTCGCATCGCCGAGCGCGTCAATGCGCTCGGGAAGTCGCGCATCGTCCTGGCGGGCCTCTGGACGTCAGTGTGCATCGTCGGTCCCGCGCTCTCGGCGCTCGACCAGGGCTTCGAGGTCTATGTCATCGCCGATGCGTGCGGTGACGTGTCGACGGAGGCCCACGACCGCGCGATGGACCGCATGGTGCAGGCGGGAGTCCGGCCCCTGACCTCGCTCCAGTATCTGCTCGAGCTGCAGCGCGACTGGGCTCGCGGCAAGACGTACGACGCCGTCGTGAACCTCGCGAAGAAGTCGGGCGGCGCCTACGGCCTCGGGCTGCTCTACGCGAAGACCATGTTCGGAGGAGGCGAGGGCGGTCACTGAGCCCCGCTGCCCCGGGACCCTCCTCGCGCGAGAGACCGCTCATGAAGATCTATCTGGTGTCCATCGCGGCCGGCGCGTTGATCGGCCTCATCTACGGTCTGCTCGGGGTCCGCTCTCCCGCGCCGCCACTCGTCGCGCTGGCGGGACTGCTGGGAATCCTGCTCGGTGAGCAGCTGGTGCCTGTCGGACGCCGGCTGCTCCGTCGCGAGCCCGTCACCCCGGCGTGGATCGCCGAGGAGTGCGTTCCGAAGGTCACCGGCGTGCCCCCCTCACGCCCCAACCCCTGAAAGGACCATCGCCATGCCCCCCGAGCTCATCCTCCACCAGGGCCGGTTCACCACGCTGACCCCCGGAGCCTCCGAGGTCGAGGCCGTCGCCATCACGGACGGACGTTTCTCGGCGGTGGGCTCGGCGGGTGACATCCTCAAGACGCGCGGGCCAGGCACCCGGGTCATCGACGTGGGAGGCCGCCGCGTCGTGCCCGGCCTCATCGACAGCCACACCCATGTCATCCGCGGCGGGCTCAACTACAACCTCGAATTGCGCTGGGACGGGGTCCGGTCGCTCGCGGACGCGATGCGCATGCTGCGCCAGCAGGTGGCCCTCACGCCCGCGCCCCAGTGGGTCCGCGTCGTGGGGGGCTTCACCGAGCTCCAGTTCGCCGAGCGCCGCCTGCCGACGCTCGAGGAGCTGAACGTCGCCGCGCCCGACACGCCCGTCTTCATCCTCCACCTCTATGACCGCGCCCTGCTGAACGGCGCGGCGCTCCGCGCGTGTGGCTACACCCGGGACACCCCGAACCCGCCGGGAGGCGAGCTCCAGCGCGACCGGCACGGGAACCCGACAGGGCTCCTGCTCGCGAAGCCGAACGCGCAGCTGCTCTACGCGAGCCTGGCGAAGGGGCCGAAGCTGCCTCGGGAGTACCAGGAGAACTCGACCCGCCACTTCATGCGCGAGCTGAACCGCCTGGGCATCACCGGGGTCATCGACGCGGGCGGCGGCTTCCAGAACTACCCTGACGACTACGCCGTCGTGCAGAAGCTCGCGGACGCGGGCGAGCTCACGCTGCGCATCGCCTACAACCTCTTCACGCAGAACAAGGGCGCCGAGGCCGCCGACTTCCGTGCGTGGACGAAGCAGGTCCGGCCGGGGCAGGGCAGCGACCACTTCCGCCACAACGGCGCCGGAGAGATGCTGGTCTTCTCCGCCGCGGACTTCGAGGACTTCCGCGAACCGCGCCCGGAGCTGCCGGCGGACATGGAGGGACAGCTCGAGGAGGTCGTCCGGCTGCTCGTCGAGAATCGCTGGCCGTGGCGCCTGCACGCCACCTACGACGAGAGCATCTCGCGCGCCCTCGACGTCTTCGAGCGCGTCAACCGCGACATCCCCTTCCAGGGGCTGCACTGGTTCTTCGACCACGCGGAGACCATCTCCGAGCGGAACATCGATCGCATCGCGGCGCTCGGCGGCGGCATCGCGGTGCAACACCGGATGGCCTACCAGGGCGAGTACTTCGTGGAGCGCTACGGCGCGGCCGCCGCGGCCCACACGCCGCCCGTCGCCCGCATGCTCGCCGCCGGGGTCCCGGTGGGGGCCGGCACGGATGCCACGCGGGTCGCGTCCTACAACCCGTGGGTCTCGCTGGCCTGGCTGGTCACCGGCAGGACCGTGGCGGGCACGGCGCTCTACGCGGAGGACGCGCTGCTCGACCGGGAGACCGCGCTGCGGCTGTGGACCGAGCGCAACACCTGGTTCTCCTCGGAGTCCGGCAAGAAGGGGCAGCTCGCCGTGGGGCAGCTCGCGGATCTCGCTGTGCTCTCGGAGGACTACTTCAGCGTGCCCGCGGAGAGGATCTCCCACCTGGAGTCGGTGCTCACGGTCCTCGGCGGCAAGGTGGTCCACGGCGCCGGAGGCTTCGCGGACCTCGCGCCGCCGCTGCCCCCGGCGATGCCGGACTGGTCTCCGGTGCGCAGCTTCGGTGGGTATTCGCACGCCGCCGCGAGCGCCACGGCCTCGCTTCACGCCGCACCCCACGCGTGTGGCGTGCATGCCCATGGCGCGGCGGCCTGGCGGCGCCCGGTGCCCGTCGCGGAGGACCCGACGTTCTGGGGCCTCCTGGGCTGCTCCTGCTGGGCGTTCTAGGCGGAAGGGACGCGGGAGAGAGCCCCCATGCTGCGTTGCTCGTGGAGCGCATGCCTCCTCCTGGCCTCCGGGGTGCTCACCGTGTCGCTGGCGGCCCGCGCCGAGGACGCGCCCGAGCCGCGCGAGGCGCCACGGTATGAGTCAATCCGCTATCTGGAGGACTGGTCGGACCCCTCCCTGCGCCCCGGCGATGATCCGTTCGACCGCGTCAAATACCTCCCGCTCGGAGCGCAGGCCTGGCTCTCGCTCGGCGGGCAGCATCGCCTGCGTTACGAGTTCACCGACGGGCTGGACGGGCCGCTGCCGGAGAGCGTCCTGTTCTCGCGCAACCTGCTGCACCTGGATGCCCACGTGGGGCCCGCTCGGGCCTTCCTCCAGGTTGGAGGGCACTACGCGCTCGGTGCTCCTGCCCGCGACGAGCCGCCCGGAAGTGACCTGTTCGATGTGCAGCAGGCCTTCCTTGAGTGGCGCTCCGCGCCGCGAAAGGTCCGTTTCGTCGCCCGCGTGGGACGGCAGGAGCTGGCGCTGGGGTCGACGCGGTGGGTGAGCACGCGGGATGGGACCAATGTGCGTCAGGCGTTCGACCTTGCCCGCCTCACCGTCACCGGCGAGGGCTGGAGCGTGGAGGGCTTCGGCGGTGTCGTGCCGCGGCTCCAGCGCGGCGTGCTCGACGATGCTCCGTCCGCGCGCAACCGGTTCTGGGGCGTCTACGCGACCGTGGAGGTCCTGCCGCGAAAGCGGCTCTCGTTCGACGCCTTCTACCTGGGGCGCGATCGTCCTTCGGTGACCTACGGAGAGGTGGAAGGGCGCGAAGTGCGTCACATGCTCGGCGTGCGGCTGTTCGGCCAGACCGAGGGCGGCTTCGAGTACATCGGGCACGCGCTCGCGCAGGCTGGCACGGTGGGCGGCGCCCGGATCCTGGCATGGGGACTGGCGGGCGGGCTGTGGCAGCGGCTGCCGTTCGCGCCGCTGCGGCTGGGCGTGCGGGGCGACGCGCTGAGCGGCGACGGCCGCGCCGACGACGGCCGGGTTTCCACCTTCCATGCCTGGTTCCCGAACCAGACCTTCTTCAGCGCCTTGCCGTTGATCTACCCGTCGAACCTCTACGAAGTGCATCCGCTCGTGCAGTGGGAGCTTGATGCGGTCACCCTGGAGGGGGGCTGCGTCTTCTTCTTCCGACAGTCGGTCAACGACGCTGTCTACACGCCGCCAGGGGACGTCCTCGTGCCGCCCGCGGCTTCGGATGCGCGGTACACCGGCGCGCAGCTCTCGCTGTCGCTCGGGTATCGCGTCACCCGCCACGTCATGTTCAACCTCGAATACTCCCACGTCGTCGCCGGGCCCGCGCTGCGGGCGGTCAACCTCCAGGACGTCGACTTCCTGGGGACCTGGACGACCTTCACCTACTGACCCACGGCACCGCTCCTCCGATGACACAGCCCTCCTCGCCTCCGCCCCTGCTGGTCCCCACCGCGCTCGCCTTCATCGCCGGCTATGCGGACGCCGTCACCTTCGTCGGCGCGGGTGGCATCTTCTGCGCGCACGTCACCGGCAACTTCGTCGTGCTCGCCGCGGACCTCGCGCGGCGCGCCAATGCGGACGAGTGGCTCAAGCTGGCGACCTTTCCCATCTTCGTCCTGGCCGTCTTCCTGGCCACGCACCTGCACCGCCGGGTGGGCAGCTCCGCGCGCCTGCTCCTGCTCCTGGAGGCGGTGGCCTTCGGTGCGGCGTCCGCGGTGCCGCTGGTCGTGCAGGGGACGGCGGCCCACCGGGTCGTCGTGGTCCTCGCGGTCATCGCCATGGGCATCCACAATGCGATGCACCGGGTGGCGCCCTCGCTGGGCCCGATGACGACCGTGATGACGGGCAACGTCACGCAGTGGTTCGTGGAGAAGGTGCTTCCGGGCGCCCCGGAGAACGCCGGCAGGCATCGCTCGCTGGGCTTCATCATCCTGGCGTTCGCGCTGGGGTGCCTGGGCGGGGCGTTCGGCGTCCAGCAGCTGGGGTTCGCTGCGTTCCTCGCACCGATGGGGCTCGCGCTGGTGGTGCGCAGCCGGCTGTAGGGGGCATGCCATGTCGGACGCCGAAAAGAAGGACAGCGCCAGGCTCGAGGCGTTCAGCGATGGCGTCTTCGCCATCGTCATCACGCTGCTGGCGCTCGACTTGAAGCCGGAGCTCACCGACGCCGCGCATGACGCGCGCACGCTGCTCTGGCAGCTGGCCTCGAGGTGGCCCACCTACCTCGCGTTCGTGGTGAGCTTCAGCTCCGTCCTCATCATGTGGGTCGACCACCACGGCCTGTTCAAGTTCATGCGCCGGGTGGACACGCGGGTGCTCTTCGCGAATGGGCTCCTGATGATGCTGACCACCCTCGTCCCGTTCACGACGACGCTGCTCGCGGCCCACGCGATGGAGCCCTCGGGCACCGTGGCGGGGGTCGTGTATTCGGGCCTCTTCGTGCTCATCAACGTGGCCTACAACCTGCTGTGGAACGCGCTCCGGCGGCAGGCGTACCCGGAGGCCGGGTCCCACCGGGCCGCGCTGGAGCGGCGCCTCACGTGGCACTACCGCATCGGGTTCCCGGTGTACCTGGCCGCGACCCTCATCGCGCTCTGGAGCCTGCCGGTGAGCCTCGCGATGAGCGTGGGCATGTGGGTCTGGTGGAGCGCCAACATGCGGCCGGTGCACGACGCGGACTGAGGCGGGCCGGCCTACTTCTGGCGGCGTGCCTCCCGCTCGCACAGCTGGGTGAGCTGCTCCAGCAGCCAGTGGTGCGCCGGCCCGAACACGGTGTCGCTCCGGTAGACGGCCAGCAGGTTGAGCGCGTTCTCGTGGTCGCCCCAGGCCATGGGACGGATGGGCACCAGCGCACCCGAGCGCAGGTCGTCGCGGACCAGGTGCTCCGGCAGGTTGCCCCAGCCGAGCCCCGCGCGCAGCATCTCATGCTTGGTGTAGAGGTCTCCGACGCGCCAGGTGCGCGGCGACAGTCCGACCTGATCCGCGACGCCATCGTCGTCGCAGTCGGAGAGCACGACCTGGATGGCCTCCACGAAGTGGCGGGTCGCGATGCGCCCCTGGATGGCGGCGAGCGGGTGCCGCGGGCTCACGACCGGGAGCACCCGGATGGGCGCCAGCGCCTGCGCCTCGAGCCCCCGTGCCAGGCCCGCCGGGCTCACCACGCCGAGCGTGGCCGTGCCCTCGAGCACGCGGGCGGAGACGGCGGACATGAGCTGCGTGTCGATGCGCAGGTCGACCGCGGGGAACTCCCGGATGAACGTGGCGCAGAGGTCGACGAGCGCCTTCACGGGGAAGAAGGCGTCGAGGCACAGCGACACCGACGCCTCGAGCCCCAGCGTCATGCCGGTGGTGAGCCGCCGCAGGCCGTCGACCTCGGTGAGCACGCGCCGTGTCGACGCGAGCACCGCCTGTCCCTGCTCGGTCAGCGTGGCCACCTTCGTCGAGCGATCCCAGAGCGGTACGCCCAGCTGGGCTTCGAGGTTGGCCATCGACGTGCTGATGGCCGACTGCACGCGGCGGAGCTTCCTTGCCGCCGCCGAGAAGCTCCCCTCCTCGACGACGGTCACGAAGGCGCGGAGCTGATCGAGGGTGACCGGATCGTACATCCCCGGTCCATCTCACGAATCGATGGTTTGACAAAGACGGTCTCAGCCGGTGAGAAGTCGCGCGTCCGAGCGCCCGGGCGCTGAATGCGTTCGCAAGGGGGGATGCAATTGTCTATACCCCCGCGCCCTTGCTGAAGCGCTCGCACGCCCTGATCTTTCCCTCGTACACCCTGTTCTGGCTCGGCATGGGTCTCGTGTTCATCTACGGCGTGGCGGCGATCCTCCTCGCCCCCACGTCGGTGCACCTGCTGCCGCGTTTCGTCGTCGAGAGCCTGCTTCAGAGCGCCTTCGGGTACTTCTTCCTGCTGGTCGGCATCCCCTGCGGCATCTACGTCATCGGCTGGCGAGCCAGCGACCTCTTCGTCTGGACGCGCGCGCCGGGCGCGCTGACCGTGGACGACCAGGGGCTGCGCGACGGCACCACGCGGCTTGCGTGGCGCGACGTGCACACGCTCGTGGAACAGCACCAGGAGCAGCGGGTCGTCCTGCATCACCGCGACGGGACCTACCGGCTGCGGCTGGGGCTGTGGAGCGACGCGGACGCGCTGCACCACGCGGTGCTGGGCCACGTCGTGCCCCGGCTGCTGGAGGGCGTGGGCCGCCAGGTCGCCGCAGGGGAGCCGGTGCGCTTCGGTCCGCTGACCCTCAGCGACGCAGGGCTGACCCACAAGGGGCAGCTGATGCGCTGGGAGGACATCGAGAGCATCCGCCTCCAGGACGAACTGGACCAGGGCGCGGCGACGCGCGAGCTGATCATCGTCGCCCAGGGCAAGCCCCGGAAGATCGACGAAGCGAAGGTCATCAGCGCGCCAGTCCTGCTGGCCTACCTCTCAGCCCGTCTGCCCGGCTGACCTCCACCCCCACACCTCCGGGAATCACCTCAATGGAAATCTACCGCTCCCCCCAGGCGAAGAAGCAGGCGCAGCAGCCGCACGCCATCTACTACTCGCGCTTCAAGCTCATCGCGGGCGCGCTCCTCTGGGCGCTGGCCCTGGCCTTCTTCGGGTTGCTCACCTGGCGGGCGCTGGGTCAGACCGGCGCGATGGTCTTCTTCGCGGTGGTCACGCTGGGCGCGGCCGTGATGCTCGTCAAATGCCTGATGCCCCTGGGCCGCCTGGACAAGCCCGCGCTGCTCATTGGCAGGGACGGCGTCCGCTTCGCTGACGGCGTGCTCATCGCCTGGGACGAGATGCAGGAGAACGTCTACTTCAACCAGTCGTACATGGGCATTCCCATCCTGAAGCTGGTCCAGATCAAGACCACCCTCGACAAGCCCAGGGTGAAGAAGCAGCGCGTCGCCGCGCTCGACATGGACAGCGACAAGTACCTGGCCCTCTGTGACACCTACAGCCAGGGCGCGATGCCGACCGCCACGCGCTGACGCCGCACCGCCGCTCGGCACCCGGGCGGGCACCCCGGCACCTTGACAGAGAACTTACTGGACCGTAACCTACTTTCAGGTAGGTTACTGGTCCGTAGGAATTTCCTGCTGGAGCGTGCCATGTCTTTGATTGCGTGCCTGCTTGTCTTCCTGGCGGCGTATCTGCTGAACCTGCTCGTCATCTCCGTGGGCTATCACCGGGCGCTCGCCCACAAGGCGGTGCGGCTGCACCCGGTGCTCCAGCGGATGCTGGTGGCGGGGGGCAGTTGGATCACCGGCATCGACGCGAAGTCCTGGGTGGTGATGCACCGGCTGCACCACGAGCACTCGGACACGCCGCTCGACCCGCACTCCCCGGTGAACGTGGGCATCCTCGGCATCGGGGCGGAGCAGCTGCGCAGCTACAAGCGGGTCGTCATCGGCCTGCTGAAGCGGGACCCCGCGTACACGAAGTACACGAAGGGGCTCGACTTCGACGTCCACGTCCTCACGCGGCGCGGCCGCTGGTGGTTGCCCTACGTCGTCCACGGCGTCGTGGGGCTGGGGCTCGCGCTCTGGGGCGGCTGGATGCTGGGCGTGGCGTACTTCGTGGGCATGATGAGCCATCCCATCCAGGGTGGGCTGGTGAACTCGCTGGGCCACGCCCTGGGCGGGCGCAACTTCGACACGCGCGACAACTCGCGCAACAACCACCTGGCGGCCTGGCTCATCCTGGGCGAGGGCTTCCAGAACAACCACCACGCCTACCCGGGGTCGGCGTCGTTCTCCCACCGCGCGCACGAGGTGGACCTGGGCTACTGGGCGTGCGTCACGCTGGAGCGGCTGGGGCTGTGCTCCATCGACCGGGCGCACCTCATCCCCCGCGCGGGCGGGGCCTCTGCGCCGCGCCCCGCCCCGGAGGTCACCCTCCCGGGGTCACATCCAGCGGCAGCACCGCGCTGAAGGTGGCGCCTCCGCCCTCCGTGGGCCCCAGGTGGATGCTCCCACCGTGGGCCTCCGCGATGTGGCGGGCGATCCACAGGCCCAGCCCGAAGCCGCCGTGGTGCTTCGCGGGGACGGCGCGCTCGAAGCGCCCGAAGATGCGCTCCTGGTCCTCTGGCTCGATGCCGGCGCCGTGGTCCCGGACCGCGAGCGTCACCCGGCCCGCCTCGCGCACCACGGAGACTGTCACCGGCCTGCCCGCCCCGAACTTGAGGGCGTTGTCGACGAGGCCGTCGAGGAGCTGGTGCAGCCGCGCGCGGTCGTAGCGCCCCACCACCGGCAGGGGCGCCTCCAGGGTGAGGACACAGTCCGCGCGAAGGGCCTTCTCCCGCGCCTGCGCCACGACGGTGGCCGCGAGCTGTGTCAGGTCGACCTCCTCCCGTGAGAGGTCCAGGGGCCCGGTGACGAGCTCCGACACGTCGAGCAGCTGCTCCACCAGGCGCGTCAGGCGCTGGAGGTGCTTCTCCGTCGTCCGCGCCTTCACCCGCGCCGCATCGGGCGCCGTGTCCGGGGCCGGTGCCTGGGCCTCCAGGCTCCGCACCAGGGACTGGACGTTGAGCGACAGGGCGCTCACGGGCGTGCGCAGCTCGTGGCTCACGAGCCGGAGGAACTCGTCCCGCGTCCGCACGGACTCGCGCAGCGAGTCCTTCTCCACCGCGTTGCGGACCACCTGCCGGCGCACGCGGGCCATGTCCAGCTGGGTGCGCACCCGCACCAGGAGCTCGCGCGCGGAGAAGGGCTTCACCAGGTAGTCATCCGCGCCGCTCTGCAGGCCCTCCACCGTGGCCTCGTCGCCCGCTCGCGCGGACAGCAGGATGATGGGGATGGCGCGCGTGCGCTCGTCGGCGCGCAGCGCGCGCACCAGGCCAAAGCCATCCAGCACCGGCATCATCACGTCGGAGAGGATGAGGTCCGGCGGTCGGACGCGCGCCTGCTCCAGCGCGTCCTGCCCGTTCGTGGCCGTCTCCACGTGGGGGAAGCCGCGCTTGAGCAGCCCCGCGACATAGGTGCGCAGGTCGACGTTGTCGTCGACGAGGAGGATGCGGGAGCGCGCGAGCTCCGCGGAGACCTCCAGCGCCGGAGGCTCGGACGCCGCCGGGGCCCCGGTGTCCGGGGGGCTGATGTCCGTGTCGATGACGTCCGCGGACCAGCGGCGCGCCTCCTCGACGAAGGGCGCGGCGCCGGTGGGGGCCGAGCGCGGCCGGGCCGTGCGCTCGACGCGCTCCGGGGGCAGCGTCGGGGTGACGAGCCAGCTGGG
>NZ_RAWB01000869.1 GCF_003612055.1 Corallococcus llansteffanensis | reverse complement strand
GGGCGGGCGCGGTGGCGGCGCTGGCCTATGGGACGGGGAGCGTGCCCCGGGTGGACCGCATCGTCGGGCCGGGCAACGCGTACGTGGCGGCGGCGAAGCTCCAGGTGGTGGACGCGGTCGCCATCGACGCGCCTGCGGGCCCGAGTGAGATCCTGGTGGTCGCCGACGCGAGCGCCCGTCCGGACGCCGTGGCGCGCGAGCTGCTGGCCCAGGCGGAGCACGACCCGGACGCGTGCTGCGTGGCGCTGGTGCTGGGCGCGTCGCTGGCCCAGGCGGTGAAGGACGAGGTGGAGCGGCAGGCCCGGTCCGCGCGGCGGGGCGACATCGTCCTGTCGGCGCTCGCAGGGCGTGGCGCGGTGCTGCGGATCGACTCACTGGACGAGGCGTGGCCCTTCGTCGCGGACTTCGCGCCGGAGCACCTGCTGCTCGCGACCGCGACGGCTGCGGAGGATGTGGCGCGGGTGCGCAACGCGGGCACGGTGTTCGTGGGGCAGCGCGCGTCGGTGGCCTTCGGTGACTACCTGACGGGCGCCAACCACGTGTTGCCCACCGCGGGCCTCGCCCGGGCGTACTCGGGGCTGAGCGTGCTGGACTTCTACCGGTGGACCACGTGGCAGCGCGTGACGCCGGAAGCAGCGGCGGCGATGGCGGACGACGTGGGGACGCTGGCGGACAGCGAGGGCCTCTTCGCCCACGCGGACGCGGCTCGGGCCTGGAGGCTGCCATGATTCCCTTCCGCGACACGTATCGGGACATCCCGCTGTACTCGCCCGCGAAGAAGCCCTGCCGGGTGGACCTGAGCGACAACACGAACCTCTTCGGACCGCCTCCGTCCGCGGAGCGCGTGCTGCGCGAGGAGGGGCTCCAGCGCCTCTCACGCTATCCTGCGGGCTATGCGCCGGACCTGAAGCGCGCCGTGGCCGCGTACGCGGGCGTCGCGGTGGAGAACGTGACGACGGGCTGCGGTTCGGACGACGTCATCGACTGCGCGCTGCGGGCCTTCCTGGAGCCGGGCGACGTGGTGGCCTACCCGGATCCGACCTTCGTGATGGTGCCGCTGTACGCCCGGCTGAGCGCGCTGCGGCCGGTGCCGGTGCCCTTGAAGGCGGATCACGACGTGGACGTGGAGGGGCTGCTCGCCACGGGCGCGAAGGTGCTCTACGTCTGCACGCCCAACAACCCCACTGGCACGGTGGCCTCGCGCGCGGCGCTGGAGCGACTGGTGGATCGCGCGCCGGGCGTGGTGCTCATCGATCAGGCCTACGTGGAGTTCGCCAAGGGTGGGGACTTCATGGACCTGGCGCGCACGCGGCCCAATGTCCTCGTGACGCGCACGATGTCCAAGGCGTTCGGCCTCGCCGGCCTGCGCGTGGGCTGGGCGGTGGGAGCCCCCGCGCTGGTGGCGGAGGTGGAGAAGGCGCGCGGTCCCTACAAGCACACGTCGCTGGGCGAGGCCGTGGCCGTCGCCGCGCTCACCGAGGACGTGCCGTGGATGGAGGCCTGCGTGGCGGAGGCGGTGGAGAACCGCGAGCGGCTGCGCGGCGGCCTGAAGGTCCTGGGGCTGGAGCCGCTGCCCTCGGAGGGAAACTTCCTCCTCGTCCCCGTGCCGGAGGCGCGGCGGGTGGGGGAGGCCATGCGGGAGCGCAACGTGAACGTGCGGGTGTTCGAGGGACTTCCCGGAGTGGGGGACGCGCTGCGCATCGGCTGCGGCCCGTGGCCCCTGATGGCCTCGGCGCTGAAGGCGCTCAAGGAGGTGCTGTGATGCGAGTGACCCTGTTCGACTACGGCGCGGGCAACCTGCACTCGCTGGCGAAGGCGCTGACCACCGCGCCGGACGTGGAGGTGCGCGTGCAGGAGGATCCGCTGAGGGCGCTCGACACCGACGTCCTCGTGCTGCCCGGCGTGGGCGCGTTCGGCGCGGCGGCGGCGCGGCTGGCTCCAGGCCGCGAGGCGATGCGGCGGGCGCTGGACGCGGGCCTGCCGTGCCTGGGCATCTGCCTGGGCATGCAGCTGCTCTTCGAGGGGAGCGACGAGGGCGCGGGCGAGGGCCTGGGCTACTTCCAGGGCCGGGTGACACGGCTGGCGGCGCGGCACGTGCCGCAGATCGGCTGGAACGACGTGGAGGAGGACGGGGCACTGGCGTCCGCGAAGCTGGCCTCCGTGTACTACGCGCACAGCTACGTCTGCCGCGCCGTGGAGCCGCGAGATGTGGTGGGCTGGACGACCCACGAGGGCGACCGGTTCCCCGCGTCGGTGCGGCGCGGGAAGGTGCTGGGCGTGCAGTTCCACCCGGAGAAGTCCTCCCGCGTGGGTGTGCGCTTCGTGCAGGCGTTCCTCCAGGAGGTGGCTCCGTGATCGCCATTCCGGCCATCGACCTGAGGGAAGGGGCGTGCGTGCAGCTGGTGGGAGGCTCCTACGACGCGGAGCGCGTGCGGGTGGAGGACCCGCTGGACGCGCTGAAGCAGTGGCTGGCGCTGGGCTTCCGCACGTTCCACGTCGTGGACCTGGACGCCGCGCTGGGCAAGGGCTCCAACGCGGAGGTGGTGTCGCGTCTGGTGTCGCATGCCCCGGGTCTCACCTTCACGGTGGGCGGTGGCGTGCGCGACGTCGCGCGGGTGGAGGCGGTGCTCGTGGGCGGGGCGTCGGCGGTCGTCGTGGGCACGCGCGCCATCGAGGACCTGGCCTGGCTCCGCGAGGTCGCGGAGCGCTTCCC
>NZ_RAWB01000868.1 GCF_003612055.1 Corallococcus llansteffanensis | reverse complement strand
GAATGGGTACTACCGGAAAGATGGGCTAGAGTCCGCGCCGTCCTCTTTTTCCTCTCCGGAGCGAAATCGCATGTCCCAGCAAAGCCCTGGCAAGAAGCGTGGTCTGTCCCGTCCCGTGGAAGTGGTCCGCGCGGAGCTGCTCAAGGATCCCGAGACGAAGCGCATCGCGGACGCGGTGGGCATGAAGCTGGAGGACTACGTCGAGCTGGTGCTCGAGTACGCCCAGGACAAGGACAAGGAGCCCATGCTCAACGTCGTGTCCGACGAGGAGCTGAAGGCGAACGGCTTCCCCGTGCACACGGTGGAGGAGGTCGGCGAGTTCCTCGTCGCCGGCGCCAAGGGTGAGCTGCCCGGCCAGGGCAACCCCTTCGCGAAGTCGGAGTTCGAGGCCCAGAAGGGTGGCGGCGCCGCCGGCAAGCCCAGCCTGAACCCCACGGGTGAGACGGCCAAGGGCCCCCAGGACGAGGCGAAGCGCCAGGAGCTGCTGGAGCAGATGAAGAAGGGCGGCGGCGGACCGCGGGGCTAGGGCCAGCCCGCATCGGCCGTGAAATTCGATCGGAAATTCAGGAGGAAACCTTTTCCTCCTCCCTCCGAGAATCCTTTTGTAGCTTCACTTCGGCACACACTCTCCAAACCAGACTTAAGCAGGGGGTATTACCATGGGCGGCATCGGCAAGATTGTCAGCAGCGTTGCGAAGACGGTTAGCAAGGTTGCCGGCGGCGTCGCGAACATCGCGGGCAAGGCGCTGAGCTTCGTGCAGAACCCGATGGGCGCCATCACGAGCGGCCTGAAGGGTCTGGCGGGCGGCCTCCTGGACAAGCTCCCGTTCGGCCTGGGCAAGCTGGCGAAGCCGTTCGTCGACAAGTTCATCGACTCCGGCGCGTCCCTGCTCGCCAAGGGCCCCCTGGCCGGTCTGTCCCAGCTGACCAAGTTCGCCCCGACCGTGAAGTCCATCGCGGACATCGCGACGACGGTGAAGGACGGCGCGGACAAGGTCGGCGCGCTGGCCTCCCAGCCCGCGCAGCAGAACGTGCAGAACCTGTTCGCCCACGCGCAGGCTGCGCTCATCAACTGAGTTCCCCGCTGAAGCTGGCGTGACTCAGGCACGAAGGCCGGTCCTCACCGAAAGGTGGGAGCCGGCCTTTCGGCTTTGCGGGCCACGCGGGCCCGGCGCTTTTCGTGGGTCGTGCTCGGGCCCTCAGAAGCTGAGAAGGCTTCGGGGTGATCGCGACCTCACGGTATCACTCCAGGTGTGGGCTGGATCAAAAAGCCCCCCGGAAGGCCGCCGCGATCAGCTTCCGTCGGCGGTGAGGCGGTGGGCGTCCGCTTCGAGGCGCTCGGTGGCTTCGGGATCCGCGCTGTCGTAGTAGCCGCGGATCTCCCCGGTGCCGTCCACGAGCACGAAGTGGGTGCCGTGGAAGATGGAGAGCAGGTCGTCCTCGGCGGCGCCGGGCTCGCGGCCCATGCTGATCTTGAAGCCCTGGACGATGGTGTTCTTCAACTGGCCGTAGTCGCCGGTGAGGAAATTCCAGCGGGCGAAGTCCGCGCGGTACTTCTGGCCGTACTCGGCCAGCCGCTCCGGGGTGTCGTAGGCCGGATCCACGGAGAAGGACACCAGCTGGAGCCGGGGCCCGAGCGCCGCGGTGTGCTCCTGCACGCGCGCCAGCTTCTGGGTGAAGACGGGGCACACGGTGGGGCACCGGGTGAAGATGAAGTTGGCGATGTAGGGGCGGCCGTGGAGCTGCTTCGACCCCCAGGGCTGACCGTCCTGCCGCGTGAAGGTGAAGTCGGGCAGGGCGCCCAGCCGGGGCGGTGGGGAGGACCGGCCCTGTGCGAGCTCCCGGCCCGTCACCACGACGAGGCCGAGCGATGCCACGACGACGCCTGCCCAGACCATGGAGCGCCGGAAGTTCCGGGGACGGGGGGTCGGCAGGGAGGAGGGCGATTCAGCGGACATGGAGCGGCACGTAACGGCATCGACCGGGGGGGCACAAGCGCGGGCTGCGTCGTGGGTAGGGGCTGGCCGCATGCGAGGCATGAGGGAGAGTGGCCGCTTCCGGCGGGGCGTCTCCGGGACGGGGTGTGCCTTGAGGGGACCCCGGGTGCGTGCTACCCGGGAAGGCCATGCCTCTCGCCTTCTTCCAGCTTCAGGGTGGACGTCTCCCGGCAGGCCGGCGGGAGGACTTCCGGTTGCTCCCGGGACGGCTCCTCACGGGGCTGCTGCGCGGCCTGATGCTGTGGGGGATGGCCGTGCCGGTGGAGGCGCTGGCCTGTCCCGCGTGCACGGCCCGCGCGCCCGAGTCCCCAGGGGGGGCGGGCGTGTTGCTGCTGGCCTTGATGGGGGTGCCCTTCGCCCTGGTGGGAGTGGGCATCTGGGCGGCCCGGCGGGCCCTGCGTGACGAGCGGACCGCCGCGACCCCGCTGGAACAGGAGCGCCCGTGAAGTCCCTTTCCGCCTCTCCGATGCCCGCGCTGCTCGGGGCCTCCGCCGCGCCATCGGGTCCCTCTCCCGCGCCGCCTGGAACTTCCATCGCACCATCGGCTCCTTCCGCCGCGCCATCGGCTCCTTCCGCCGCACTGCCTGGAACCTCCGCCGCGCCGCCGGATGCGCAGGCGCCCCTGGCGGTCGCTCCCGAGCGGGGCGCGTGGACCCTGTCGCCGCCGGAGAACGCGAGCGCGTACGGGGACCGCATCGACGCGTTGCTGGCCAGGAG
>NZ_RAWB01000867.1 GCF_003612055.1 Corallococcus llansteffanensis | reverse complement strand
GTCACACCCCTGGGGAGGGCGGGGACAGGCCCAGGAGGGCGTCGACCTCGGCCTGGATGGCCTGCTGGAAGCGGGCGCGGCCGAAGCGTTCGGCCTGGGCGCGGGCGTCTTCCGGGCGGAAGGACTGCTCCCAGGCGTCGAACTGGCGCACCGCGGCGGCGAGCGACGCGGGGGTCTGTTCGGGGAAGAAGAGGCCGGTCTTCGCGGTGACGGTCTCCAGCGCGCCGCCCTTGCCGAAGGCGATGACGGGGCGGCCGGTGGCCTGCGCCTCCAGGGGGGTGATCCCGAAGTCCTCCTCGGGGGTGAACAGGAGCGCGCGCGCGTCGCGGTAGAGGGCGGGGAGCGCGGCGTCGGGGACGTTGCCGAGGAAGCGGATGTGCGGTGGCAGCGGGCCCGACGTGAGGCGCGCGGCCTCCTGGCCGGTGCCCACGACCCACAGGGGCGTGTCGAGGGTGCGGAACGCCTCCAGCGCGACGTCCAGCCGCTTGTAGGGGGCGAAGGCGCCGAGCCACAGGAAGTAGCCGCCCTGCCCTCCCCCTTCGAGGGGCAGCCGGGTGAAGCGGTCGAGCTCCACGGGGGGCGGGACGACGGAGGCCTCGCGGCCCCAGAAGCGGCGGATCTTCCCGGCGATGTGCTGGCTGTTGGCGACGAGGCGGTCCACGCCGTCGGTGGAGGCGCGGTCCCAGTGCTGGAGGTACGGGCGCACCGCGAGCGCGGCGGCGCGCACGGGGAGGCGGGCGCGGCCGGGGCCGAAGTAGTCGTCGAACAGGTCCCACATGTACCGCATGGGCGCGTGCACGTAGCTCAGGTGCGGCACGCCGGGCGGGGCGTGGATGCCCTTGGCCACGCAGTGGCTGGAGGACAGGACGAGGTCGTAGTCGCCGGTGATGCGCAGCGCTTCGATGGCGCGGGGGAACAGCGGCAGGAAGTGGCGGTAGCGCGCGTGGATGCCGGGGATGTGCTGGAGGAACGACGTGGTGATGCGTCGGTTCTCGATGCGCGCAGGCTGGCTGCCCGGTTGGTGGATGAGCGTGTAGAGATCCGCGTCGGGGTACAGCTCGCAGAGGGCGTCGAGGACGCGCTCTCCGCCGCGGTGGGTGACGAGCCAGTCGTGGACGAGGGCGACCTTCACGGGGGCGCCTTGTACCACTGGAGCAGCGGTGCCCGCCTGTCCCGCGTGTGGTAGGCCAGGGGCCGTGCCCTCTGTCCTACTCGACCTGCGAATGGTGCGCGGTCAGCTCCACGGCATCGCGCGCTACGCGCTGGAGCTGGCGCGAAGGTTGCCGGGGCTCGCCCCGGACCTGGAGTTCTCCGCCCTCGTCCCGGCCCAGGGGTTGCCGGACGGGCTGGGAGAGCTGACGCCCACGATTCCGCTGCACCGCACGCGGGCGGCGTACCTGTCCCCGCTGGAGCAGCCGCTGCTGGCGTATGAGCTGAACAAGCTCAAGCCGGACCTGTTCCATGCGACATCGTTCTCGCTGCCCCTGTTCTGGCCGGGAAAGCTGGTGGCGACGTTGCATGACGCGAACCACCTGGCGCTGGCGGACCAGTACACGCCGGTGCAGGCGATTTATTACAAGGCCGTGGTGGGGCCTCGGGCGCGCACGGCTTCCGCGCTGATCACCGTGTCTGACTTCTCCCGGGAGGAATTGGGGAAGTATCTGAAGATGTCGCCGTATCGGTTCCAGGTGATCCACAACGGCGTGGATCCACGCTTCGAACCGCCCACGGCGAGTGAGGCCCGGGCGTTCCGGGAACGGCATGAGTTGCCGGAGCGATACGTGGCGGTGGTAGGCAACGCGAAGCCGTTCAAGAACCTGGCGATGCTGGGGAAGTTCGCGACGGACCTGCCGGTGCCCCTGGTGTTGCTCGCGGGCAAGGGCGCGGTGGCGCACGAGACGGGCTTGCACGAGAACGTCATCGACCTGGAGGAGCTACCCGAGTCGGAGATGGCGTTGTTCTACGGAGCAGCGGCGGCGCTGCTGGTGCCATCGAAGTACGAGGGCTTTGGATTGCCCGCCCTGGAGGCAATGGCGGCCGGGTGTCCCGTGATCGCGGCGGATGCGACCGCGCTCCCGGAAGTGGTGGGCAATGCGGCGATGCGCCTGCCTCCCGACGACGCGAATGCCTGGCGTGAAGCCACGCTGAAGGTGCTCCGAGATGACATCCTTCGCCGGGAGTTGAGTGAACTGGGGCGCGAGCGGGCTGCGCGATTCAACTGGAATGCCTGTGCACTCAAAACACTCGGAGTGTATCGTCGCGCCCAGGGGTGAGTGGAGTCGCGCCCTGCCACCCACCGTGGTTCTACGAAACCACGTGAGACACTTCTCCGCGCCAGAGACTGTTCATGAACCAAGTAGCCCTCCGCGTCTCCGTGGTGCTCGCCCTGGCACTGCTCGCGAATTGCTCAGGCGCATCCTCCGACACCGAATCGGCCCTGGCCCCCGCCGAGCACACGGTCCAGAAGGAGCTCAATTCGCCGACGGTGACGCCGCTTCACTCCGAACGGGGCGGTATCGGACTTCAATTCCAGGCTTCCAACAATCCCGCACGGACTGCGCTGCTGCCGCTGGACCTTCGCCGCTCGCTGGTGGTGACCGAGCAGGCCATTGTCAGCACCTTCACCCTGAAAGAGGTCCTGGATCAGCTTGTCGCACAGGGCAACGTCCCGGGGCTCACCAGCCTTCAACTCTTCCGCCAGCTCTGGGACACCC
>NZ_RAWB01000866.1 GCF_003612055.1 Corallococcus llansteffanensis | reverse complement strand
GCCCTCGGCGCCCCGTCAGCCTCCGGTGGACTACTTCCACGTGGACTGGTGGAAGGGGCTGGTGGAGAAGGTCCCGCTGCTGGAGTACTCGCCCAGGGAGCCCGCCTCCCCGGTGTACGAGCCGGCGAGCCGCAACGTCATCGCGCTGACGCGCGACGGCTACATCCACGCGGTGGGGCCGGACGGCAGCCTCTCCTGGTCGTTCCGCACCGGGGCCCGGGCGCTCGCGGGCGCCATGGTGAGCGAGGGCGTCGTCTACGCGCCCGGCGGTGACGGGACGCTGTACGCGCTCGACGGCGCCACCGGCGCGGTGAAGTGGAAGTACCCGACCAGCGAGTCCCTGGCCACGGTGCCCGTCCTGGCCGACGGGCTGGTGCTGGTGACCACGGACACCGACACGGTGTTCGCGGTGAAGGCATCCGACGGCACGTGGGTCTGGCAGTACCGGCGGGATCCGCCGTCGGGCTTCACCATCCGGGGCGCCTCTGCGCCGAGGGTGGACCAGGGCACCGCCTACGTGGGCTTCTCCGACGGCTTCCTCGTCGCGCTCAAGGTCGAGGACGGCGGCGTCGTCTGGGAGAAGTCCCTGTCGGGCTCCGGGACGGAGTTCCTGGACGTGGACACCACTCCGGCCCTCGACTCGGCGGGGCGGCTCTACGTGGCCTCGTACAAGAGCGGCCTGTACGCGCTGGAGGCGGACTCCGGCGCGGTGCTGTGGAACACCAGCGTGGGCGGCATCACGTCGCTGCTCGCCCGGGGCGAGGTCGTCTTCGCCGCGGGGGACGGCCGGGTGGACGCCTACCTGGGGGAGACGGGGCGGCTCATCTGGTCGCTTCCCCTCAAGGATAGGACGGCCCTGGCGCCGGTGTTGGCCCGGGGAATGCTCCTCGTCCCCAACCAGCGTGCGCTGCTGTTCGTGGACCCGACGACGGGCAAGACGCGCCTGTCGTGGAACCCCGGCGCGGGCATCTCCGCTCCGCCGTACGTGGTGGGCTCGCGGGTGTACGTGCTGTCCAACAACGCGTACCTGTACTCGCTGGACCTGAACAACGTGCAGAAGGGGCCACGCGGGTGACGCGCGCCGCCCCCCGGACGGTGCGGGTGGTGGCCGCGCTGATTCCCCGGCCTCCGCCCGATGACGGCGGGCCGAGGTTCCTGGTCCAGCAGCGACTCCCGGGTGGCAGCAGGGCGCTGCTCTGGGAGTTCCCCGGCGGCAAGGTGGAGGCCGACGAGACGGACGAGGCCGCCCTGGCGCGCGAGTGCCGCGAGGAGCTGGACGTGGAGCTGTCCGTGGGCCGCCGCCTGTGGGAGGGCCGGCACACGTACCCGGACCTCACCGTGGAGCTGGTGCTGTACGCGGCCACGCTGGTGTCAGGCGAGCCGAAGCCGCTGGGCGCGCACCAGCTGGCGTTCCACACGCCCACGGAGATGCAGGCGCTGCCGTTCTGCGAGGCGGACGTGCCGCTCCTGGACGACCTCCTGGCGGGAAGGCTGGGTGTGCTCGATTGATGCTGCTGCACACGTTCCAGCACATCCCCGGCGTGGGGCCGTGGCGGGAGAAGGACCTGTGGTCCAAGGGCATCCGGACCTGGGATGACTTCCCGGATGGCGGCATCGTCATCAGCCGCAAGGCGGACGCGGTGGCCCGCCAGCGCATCGCCGAGGCCCGCGAGGCCCTGGCCCGCAAGGATTTGAAGGAGCTGGCCCGGCTGGTGCCGTCGCGTGAGCACTGGCGGCTGTACCCGGAGTTCCAGGACGACGCCGTCTACTTCGACATCGAGACGGACGGCAGCGAGACGCAGGTGCCCACCGTGGTGAGCCTGTTCGACGCGGCGGGCCTGCACGTCTTCATCCAGGGCCGGAACATGGATGCGCTGCCGGAGGCGATGGCGGCGCGGCGGCTGTGGGTGACGTTCAACGGCTCGTGCTTCGACGTGCCGGTGCTGAAGGAGTACTTCGGCGCGAAGCGCTTCCCGGTGCCGGAGGCGCACATCGACCTGCGCTTCGTCACGCGGCGGCTGGGGATGGGCGGCGGGCTGAAGGAGATTGAAGAGAAGCTGGGCGTGGGCCGGCCGCCGCACCTGAAGGGCACCAACGGGTACGACGCGGTGCTGCTGTGGCGCGCGTACCTGCGGCGGGGCGACGTGGAGGCCCTGCGCTTCCTGGTGGAGTACAACCTCTACGACTCGTTCCAGCTGCGGTCGCTGATGGACCTCTCCTACAACAAGGGCGCGGACGACCTGAACCTGGACGTCCCGCGGCTGAAGGTCTTCGAGCGGGGCGACCTCCTGTACGACGTGAGCCGACTGCTGTTGGAACTGGGACCCACCGAGCGCGACATGGACACCCTCGCGCGGGTGCGGGCCATGGAGCAGGATTCCTGAGCGGCCAGGTGGTCCCCTGGGTCGGCCGGCCGCGGCCCGGCACCCCCTGGGGCATTCCCAGCCGCCGCGTGGAGCTCACCCGGGTCACGACCCTGCCGGTGACGGACGCCGAGTGGGCCGGCGACGGCTTCGTCCCGAGCCCGGGCGGAGATGCGCTGGGGCTCGCGCTGGGCGCGCGCCGGCTCGCGGTGTTCCAGGCCGGTGAGGCGTGGCCGCCCGAGCGGTCGCTGGAGCTGCCCAAGACAGCGCAGCTCATCGCGCTGCACCCGTCGCTCCAGAGCGTGGCGGTGCTGGGGCCGGGGCGCATCGAGATGGTGGGGCTGGGAGCGGAC
>NZ_RAWB01000865.1 GCF_003612055.1 Corallococcus llansteffanensis | reverse complement strand
GGAAGGTACGGGAGGCTCCGGCACCCAGGAGCCCGGAGGCACCGAAACGGGCTCCGGCTCCGTCATGGACGAGGGCACGGGCGGCGCCGGCAAGGACGCGGGCACGGGCGGCTCCGGTGGCAGCACCGGCACCGACGTGGAGGGTTCGGGCACCGGGACCTCGGGCAGTGAAATCGAGGGGGGCGGCTCGGGGACCGACCCGGGCACGTCCGGCGGCACCACCGGCTCCGAGACCCCGAGCGAGGGCGGCGAGCCCCCGCGCTAGCGGAAGCCCCGGACTCCGGGAGGCGCGGGCAGGGCGCGACGCCCCGCCCGCGCCCCTTCCCCGTGCGACGCGGGGCAGCAGGTGGGCGGCACGACGCGCCAGGTTTCCGGAGTCGAACGCGACGTGCGACCGTGGGACGTCCCGTGTGTCCACCGGGGCATCGCCCTCCAGGGAGGGAAAATCGGGCCGGCGGGGAGTCTCGGGTACGGTGCCCGCACGATGCGCTTCTCCTTCGTCCACGCCGCGGATCTGCACCTGGACACGCCGTTCCGGGGGGTCGCCACGCACGGCCCCCTCCTGGAGCGCTTCCAGCAATCCACCTTCCACGCGCTCGCGCGCATCGTGGACGTGTGTCTGCGGGAGAAGGTGACGTTCCTGCTGCTCGCCGGGGACCTCTTCGACGTGAAGGACCGGTCCGTGCGCGCGCGGCTGGCGCTGCTCACGGAGCTGACGCGGCTGGACCGGGCGGGCATCCAGACCTTCATCGTGCACGGCAACCATGATCCGTTGAGCGGGGACACCGGGACGCTGGGGCTGCCCGCGTCGGTGAAGGTGTTCGGCCCGGACTGGGAGGACGTGGAGGTGCGGCGCGAGGGCCGGCGCCTGTGCCACGTGCAGGGCGTGTCCTATCCGGACATGGAGGTGCGGGAGAACCTGTCCGCGCGCTTCCGCCGCACGGGCGCGCACTTCAGCGTGGGCCTGCTGCACGCGAACCTGGGCGGCGACGCGGGGCACGCGAACTACGCCCCCTGCACGGCGGCGGACCTGGCGGCGGGCGGGCTGGACTACTGGGCCCTGGGCCACGTGCACACGCGCGCGGAGCACCTGCTGCCCGGCGGCGGCGTGGCGGTGTACCCGGGCAACCCGCAGGGGCGGCACATCCACGAGACGGGCGAGCGCGGCTGCGTGGTGGTGGACGTGGAGGACGGCGTCGCGCGCAGGCGCTTCGTGCCGGTGGACCGGGTGCGCTGGCACCGGCTGGACGTGCCGCTCGCCGGGGTGGGTTCGCTGGACACGCTCCAGGCGGTGGCCACGGAGGTGGTGGAGGCGCGCTGCGCGGAGGACTTCGACGGGCACGCGGTGCGCCTCACGCTGGCGGGCCGCGGCCCGCTGCACCGGGAGCTGTCGCGGCCGGGCGCCCGCGCGCAGCTGGAGGCGGACCTGCGCGAGCGGCTGTCGCGCGCGCACCCGCCGGTGTTGCTGGAGTCGCTGCGGGACGGCAGCCGGCCGGAGGTGGACCTGGAGGTGGTGCGCTCCGGGGGCGGCTTCCTGGGCACGTTGCTGGACGAGGCGCAGGCCCTGTCCCACGACGACGCGGCGCTCGCGGCGCTGTGGGACGACGAGGAGCTGACGACGCTGGGGCAGCGGCTCAAGCGGCTGGGCGTGGACGCGCTGGAGGCGCCCCGCCCGGAGCTGGTGACACAGGCGGGACAGCGCGGCGTGGAGCACCTCCACGAGGAGGCGTCATGAAGCCGGGGCTGCGCATCGACCGCTTCCAGGTGGACGGCTTCGGCCACTTCTCGGGCTACTCGGGGGCGCCGGGCCCGGGGCTCACGCTGCTGTACGGGCCCAACGAGGCGGGCAAGAGCACGCTCCTGGCCTTCCTGCGCGGCGTGCTGTTCGGCTTCGAGAAGCGCGGCCAGCCGGAGCGCTACGAACCCGAGGGCGCCCTCTTCGGCGGCGAGCTGTCCCTGGACACGGCGGCGGGCCCCCTGGTGGTGCGCCGCCGCGTGGGCAAGCGCGCGTCGGAAGGCACGCTCACGGTGCGGACGCCGGAGGGGCAGCCGCTGCCGGAGACGCTGCTCTCCCAGGTGCTGGCGGACGTGCCGCGCGAGCTGTTCTTCGAGGTGTTCGCCTTCCGCCTGGACGAGCTGTCCTCCTTCCAGCGGCTGGCGCAGCAGCGCGGTGTGTCGGAGGCCCTCTTCGCCGCGGGCATGCAGGGCGCGCGGCGGCTGCCGGAGGCGGTGGAGCGGCTGCGCAAGGACGCTGAAGCGCTGTACGCGCCGCGCGGGCAGAAGCCCGAACTGAACCGGGTGCTGAAGGAGCTGGAGGACGTGCAGCAGGCGCTGCGCGAGGCGGGGGACCGGCCCGCCCTCTACTTCTCCACGCGCGACCGGCTGGCCGGCTGCATCGCGGAGGGCCAGGCGCTGGAGGTGGGGCAGAGGGAGGCTGCGCGGGCGCTGGACCGGCTGACGCGGCTGGAGTCCGCGCTGGGGGACCTGGCGGTGCTCGCGCGCGACCGCGCGGAGCTGTCCGCGCTGCCCGTGCTGGACGCCTTCCCCGCGGGCGGCGAGACGCGGCTGGAGGACGTGCTCCAGCGGCGCAAGGCGTACCGCGCCCAGCAGGCGCAGCTGCACGAGCGGCTGACCCCGATTGAGGAGGCGCGGGAGCGGCTCGCCGCGCCCTGGCCCGTGCGCGAGCGCGCCGAGCCCCTGCGCGCGGCGCTGGCCACCTTCGCGGGC
>NZ_RAWB01000864.1 GCF_003612055.1 Corallococcus llansteffanensis | reverse complement strand
CGCCCGTGGGCAACCCGGCCACGCCTCCCGCCGCCGTCACCACGACGCCCGCGGCCACCACCGCGCCCGCCGCGGCGACGAAGCCCGCCGCCCCGGCCCCGCAGGGCGGCGGTCTGGGCCTGGACCTCACGGGCGACAGCGACAAGCCGCCCGCGCCCACGATGACGTTCGACGCGGTGGACGTGTCCGGCAAGACGGCGGACCGCCAGCGCCTGGACGCGGCCATCTCGCTGTTCAAGAACGACGAGTACGAGAAGGCGGCGATGGCGTCGCACGAGCTCATCGGGGACCCGAAGCTGCAGGGTCTGCACACCGAGGCGCGCTACGTGCTGGCCAAGTCGCTCTACCGCATGGGCCTGTACCACTCGTCCCTGGGCGAGTTCTCCAAGATCCTCGCGGTGGGCCCGTCCACGAAGTTCTTCAAGACGAGCCTGGAGTGGCTGTTCTTCATCAGCCGCAAGACGCAGAACGAGACGGTCATCCTGGATGAGATCGCCCGTTACGCGAACTACGAGTTCCCGGAGAAGTTCCGCAACGAGTTCCGCTACCTGCTGGCCCGCTACCACTTCGTGCGCGGCCGGGCCCTGGATCAGGTGGGCCAGGCGGAGAACGCGGACAAGAGCTTCGAGGAAGTGAAGCGGCTGGCGCTGACCATCCCGCGCACGGATCCGTTCTACCCGCGCGCGAAGTACCTGGAGGGCGTGGCCTTCTTCCGCAACGGCACGCGCAACAAGGACGCGGCGCTCAAGCGCGGCAACACGGACGTGCTGGCGTCGGTGGAGGCGATGAAGGAAGTGGTGCGCCTCACCCGTCCCCAGGCGGGCCGCACCGGCGAGCAGGCGAAGCTGGACAAGTCGCTGCGGGAGCTCGCCTTCATGCAGCTGGCGCGCACGCACTACGGCATGCAGCAGAACCGCTTCTCCATCTTCTATCTGAACAAGGTGGAGCGCGGGAACACGCAGTGGCTGGAGGCGCTCTTCGAGTCGTCCTGGGCCAACTACCGCATCGGCCAGTACGAGCAGGCGCTGGGCAACCTCATCACCCTGTCGTCGCCCTTCTTCCGCGAGGAGTACTTCCCGGAAGCGCTCATCCTGAAGGCCGTCATCTATTACGAGAACTGCCGCTACCGGGAGTCCAACCTCATCCTCCAGGACTTCGAGCGCACCTACCTGCCCGTGCACGACGAGCTGGACTCGCTCGTGAAGAAGAACATGGACGCGAGCGAGTACTACACGGTGCTCGCCGACGTGCAGAAGAAGAACAAGGACGGCCTGGAGAAGAACGGCACGGACGTGCTGCTGGAGCGCATCCTGCGGCTCGCGCTCACGGATCAGGACCTGAAGAAGACCAACGACTCCATCCTGGAGCTCGAGGGTGAGATGGACCTGTTCTCCAACAAGGGCGACACGTTCAAGTACTCGGAGCTGACCAAGCAGCTCTTGGAGGGCCTCAAGGTCCAGCGCACCAGCCTCATCTCCAAGGCCGGCACCATGGCCAAGGGCAAGCTGGAGACGGAGCTGGGCGCGCTCAAGCTGCTCCTGGCCAACGGCCTGCGCATCAAGTTCGAGACGACCACCAAGGAGAAGGAGTTCCTGGAGGAGCAGCTCAAGGCGGGTGGCCGCACGGCCATCGTCAAGAAGTACAAGTACTCCGTGGCGGTCGCGGACGATCAGCTCTACTGGCCCTACGAGGGCGAGTACTGGCGTGACGAGCTGGGCACGTACCAGTACACGCTGACCAAGGGCTGCATCGAGCGCGACACGGCCAACCGCAACATCCAGTCCGCCGGCGCGATGTAGACGCACGGCAGGACAGGTGGGAGTCTCCCGGCCCGCCGGAGCGCTGGTTCAAGCGCTCCGGCGGTTTTCTCTTTCTGAAGGCACGTGGACGAGGGGAGTACGAGGGTGGCTCGGGAGGCGTCGCTGCGGGTGGTGTTCGGCATCGCCGTCCTGGACCTCATCGGGTTCGGCATCCTGATTCCCCAGCTCGGCGTGTACGGCGTGCGCTTCGGGGCGTCGCCCTTCACGGTGGGGCTGCTCGTCGCGGTGTACTCGCTCATGCAGCTGGTGGCGGCGCCCATCATGGGGCGGCTGTCGGACCGGTTCGGCCGGCGGCCGGTGCTGCTGCTCAGCCAGGTAGGGTCGCTCCTGGGCTACGTGCTGTTCGCCTTCGCGCACACGCTGCCGCTCTTGTTCCTGTCGCGCGTCATCGACGGGGTGTCCGGCGGCAACGTGTCCACGGCGCAGGCGGTGGTGGCGGACATCACGCCGCCGTCCGAGCGCGCGCGGGGCATGGGCATCATCGGCGCGGCGTTCGGCCTGGGCTTCGTGCTGGGGCCGGCGCTGGGCGGCGTGCTGGGGGCGTGGGGCGGCAACCTCGCCATCGGCCTGTTCGCGGCGGGGCTGTCCGCGGTGAACCTCCTCTGCACGTGGTTCTTCCTGCCGGAGACGCGCGTGCCGGGCTCACCTTCCGCGACGGTGCGCACCATCAAGGGCGCCGCGTCCGTGCTGTCGCTGCCCGTGGTGGGCCGGTGCGTGGTGCTGGTGCTGCTCTTCACCGTGGCCTTCGCGCAGATGGAGGGCACGTTCTCCGTGTACCTGCTGACGCGCTTCCTGTCGGCCGGCGCGGTGCCGCTGGAGGGTGGGTGGCTGGTGCACGCGGTGCACCCGGACGAGGCCATCCTGCGGGAGGCCAGCCTGCGCTCCGGGGCGCTCTTCGCCGTGGTGGGGGTGCTGTCCGCGCT
>NZ_RAWB01000863.1 GCF_003612055.1 Corallococcus llansteffanensis | reverse complement strand
GGCGAAGGCCGCCTTCGCCCAGGCCATGAAGGACCAGGGCTTCGCCGGCCTCCAGGACGCCCACTCCGGCCAGACGGGCGTGGAGGCGGGGCTCTGGGTGCTGGACGCGCCCTCGCCCGCCGAGGCCCGCGAGCGCGCGAAGGACGTCCAGCTGGAGCCCCCGCCCGACGTGCGGCACTCCGAGCAGGCCGCCCCGATGACGCCGGGCCTCTACCAGCCCATCCCCGCCCCGTTCATCCGCCGGGACGAGCAGGGCCATCCCCTGCAGGGCGACGACCGGGACCGGAGCCGCTCCGACCGCAAGCTGGGCGCCCAGATGCTCTGGAACGTGCTCCACCGCTTCCGCGCCGGCCCGGACGAGGAGGACGCCGTCTCCGAAGGGCAGTGGGACCGGATGGTCTTCGGGGCCGTGCTGGCCATGGCGGGCGTCGCGCTGGCGGTCATAGCCCTCGTCAGCTCCCTCTAGAAGCGAGGAGGCTGTTCGGAACGCTTGGGGTTGTGCAGGCTTGTGGTACGGTGCCGCACTCTCTTGGCCACCGACGACCTCACACTCGTCAAGCGCGTCCGCAGCGGGGACCAGCGCGCTTTCAAGCTCCTCGTCGAGCGTTACCAGCGCAAGGTGTACGCCGTTGCGCTCGGTATGCTGAAGGACAAGGAGGAAGCGATGGACGTCTCCCAGGAGGCGTTCGTCAAGGTCTACAAGTACCTGGACCACTTCAAGGGCGACGCGTCCTTCTACACGTGGCTCTACCGCATCACGTCCAACATCTGCATCGACGTGCTCCGCAAGCGCCGGGGCGGTGGCGAGCAGGTGGAGTTCGACGAGACCCAGGAGATGGACGTCTCCGAGGCCCGCATCGGCGCGCTCGGCAGCCGCCTGGGGACCAATCCCCAGAAGAGCGCCCTGCGCAAGGAGCTGGCGGAGAAGATCCAGGAGGCCCTGGCCACGGTGCCGGAGAAGCACCGCGCCATCCTCCTGCTGCGCGAAATCGAGGGCATGTCCTACGAGGACCTGGCCCGCACGCTGGACATTCCCAAGGGCACCGTGATGAGCCGCCTGTTCCACGCGCGCGCCAAGGTGCAGAAAATCCTCAGCGAATACCTGGAGCTGGACGAAGCCAAGAGCGGGGTGGGCAATGAGTGAGGGGTGCCTGCAATCCCCCTCGAATATCTGTGGGGGGGGCCGCGTCCCACCGCTGCATTCCCACCATCCCGCAGGGTGAAGAGCATGGCCGGAAATCCCGCGTGTGACCGTTTTGTCCCGCTCCTGTCTCCCTACATCGACGGCGAACTCGCCCCCGCGGAACGCGTCCACGTGGAGCGCCACCTGGCGGCCTGCCGCGACTGCACCGGCCGCTCGGCCGACCTGCGCGCCGAATCCGGCCTGCTCCGGGTGGGCCTGGACATGGCGGTGGACGACGTCGACTTCAAGGACTTCACCCAGAAGGTGATGGCCCGGGTGACGCCGGAGAAGCCGCCGCTCATCGAACGGATGAAGCTGGCCCTGTCGGAGATGTTCCTCTACCAGCGCACCGCGATGCTCTCCTCGCTGGCCACCGCCGCGGTGGTGCTCCTGGTGGCGCTGCCCCTGCTGCTGCGCGACCGGGCCCCGGAGGGCTACGCCGCCGAGCGCATGACGGTGAAGTCCATCCAGTCCTACCAGGGCGCCCGCGTGGCCCCGGTGGTGATGGAGACCGAAGGCGGCGGCTCCATCATCTGGATGGTGGACGAGCAGGAGCAGGCCCCCGACGCCGCGCCCGGCACCGGGTCCGGAGCCTCGGGCCAGCCGAAGAAGCTGGACGAGGTGGAGGTGGAGGAGTTGGGTGGGCAGTCGGACGGCCAGGGGATGCAGCCGCCGGCGGTCACGCCCGCGACGCCGCGACCCACGGGAGGAGCGCTATGACGAAGCAGAGCTGGGCGGTGCTGGCGGTGCTGTGCGCCGTGGCCCTGACGCTGGGGCCGGCGGTGGCCCTCGCCCAGGACGCCAAGGTGAAGGTGCAGGTGGAGGTGGTGCTCGCCTCCAACAAGGGCACCGCGGTGGAGCCCGCGGAGCTCAACAAGATGAAGGAGGCGTTCCAGAAGCAGAACTTCAGCTTCACGTCCTTCAAGCGCATGTCGCTGGACACCGTGGAGGTGGCCGCCCCCAAGCCCACCGAGGTGAAGCTGCCCAACGGGACCAACGCGTCGCTCCAGCTGCTGGGCATGAAGGACGGCATCGCCACCCTGCGCGTCATCATCCCGAACCAGTCGTCCGTGGAGGTGGAACTGGGCCGCCAGGGCGCCGTGTACCAGAAGGCCGGCAAGCACGTGGGCGGGGACCTCATCCTCGTCCTGGTCCCGCCGTCGAAGTAGGGTCGTACCTGTAGCGACGGATGTGCGCCGCCTTCGGGCAGGCGCCGTCCGGGAAGCATTCCCTGACACGGCTGATGGCCCCCTGCTCCCCGGGCGGCCCCCACGTCAGGCTCCCACCTCCTGAATCTTCTCTGGCCCTCGCACATCCACCCCTGCGTGGGTGCCGCGGCCTCCCTGGCGTGGGAGGGCTCCGTCGCGTCCTCGACGTGGGGAGAAGTGGGTTTCATTCCCCAGGGCAAGAAAACGGTCGGAAGTACCTGAAAGGGGGGCTGAAAGAATGTCAGTCCTTCCCCGGCCGCCGGAGCAGGTCCGAGGTTTCTTCCCTCGGAAGACGCGGAGTTGAGGCCCGGCACGGCAGTTGCTCTTGGGTCAGAGCGCAGGACGGCGGGACGGTAGGGC
>NZ_RAWB01000862.1 GCF_003612055.1 Corallococcus llansteffanensis | reverse complement strand
CCTCCAACACCCTGCGTTACGAAGGCCAGGTAACGCCCGTCACCATCCTCGCGGGCCAGACGACGGCGGTGACGCTGCTGCTGCAGGAGGTGAATCCGCCTGCGCCCTTCGACAACGCGGCACCGCGGATTACCTCCCTGGTGGCCAGTCCCGGCACGGTGGCCCCGGGCGGCGTGGTGGCCCTGCAGGCCACCGCGGATGACCCGAACGCGGGCGACACCCTCACGTACGCCTGGACGGCCAGCACCGGAATCTTCAACGCGGCCGCCAGCCTCACCACCATCTGGACAGCACCGGCGTCCGCAGGGCCGGTGGTACTGACGCTGACGGTGACGGACTCCAAGGGCGCCTCCGCCTCTCTCAGTGTCACGGTGACGGTGAGCACCGGCGCCGGTAGCGCAGCGGTGAATGTCGCCGTCAATACCTGGCCCCAGGTGGCCACGGTGATGGCACTGCCCTCGTCCATCGCTGTGGGTCAGACCACCGCAGTGACGGCCGCCGCCAGCGACAACGACGGGGACAGCCTCGGCTACCAGTGGACGGCCTCGTGCACGGGCACGTGGACGAATGCCACCTCGGCGAGCGCCAGCTTCACGCCCTCGGCGCAGCCGTCCGGCGGCACCTGCACCCTCACCGTGGTGGCCTCGGACGGCCGGGGCGGACAGGGCACGGGCAGTCTGGGCATCTACGTGGCGACGTCGCCCACCACGGGGCGCTTCCCCCCCGAGGTGGAGGATGCCTTCCAGTCCGTCGCGTCGGTCCCCGCGGGCGGCGAAACCGTCGTCTTCCGCGTGCGGATGAAGGACCCGCAAGGCAGTGCACTTTCCTTCGCCTGGGCCACCAGCACCGGCACGCTGGGCACCGCTACCAGCGCGGCCACGACGAGCCAGGTCCTCTGGACGGCACCTGCGTGCGTGCCGGCGGGAGCCACGCCCACCGTGACGGCGACCGTCACCAACGCCCTCGGCCTCTCCACCCGCGTCGCCTTCGACCTCCAGGGCGGCACCGCCTGCGCCGTGAGCCCCGGGGCTCGTCTCGTGGCGGGCGGGTTTCATAATCTCGCCGCGAAGCAGGACGGCACCGTCTGGGCCTGGGGCCGCAACGCCTACGGCCAACTGGGAGACGGAACAGCCACGAACCGCTCCACACCGGTGCCGGTGCAAGGTCTGACGGGCGTCGCGGCCCTCGCCGCTGGCTACCAGCATTCGCTCGCCGTGAAGCAGGACGGCACCGTCTGGGCCTGGGGCTACAACGTCAATGGCCAGCTCGGCGACGGAACGGTCACGGACCGCCCCAATCCCGTGCAGGTACAGGGCCTGACGGGCGTCACGGCCCTCGCTGTGGGCTTCTACCATTCGCTCGCCCTGAAGCAGGACGGCACCGTCTGGGCTTGGGGCAGTAACATCACCGGCCAGCTTGGCGATGGGACGACCACTGACCGCCTCACTCCGGTACAGGTACAGGGTTTGACGGGCGTCACGGCCCTCGCCGCTGGCGCCTCCCACACGCTCGCCTTGAAGCAGGACGGCACCGCCTGGGCCTGGGGATTCAACAACTACGGCCAGCTTGGCGATGGGACGGCCACCGACCGCCTCACGCCAGTGCAGGTACAGGGCCTGACGGGTGTCACGGCCCTCGCCAGTGGTGGCAGCCACACGCTCGCCTTGAAGCAGGACGGCACCGTCAGGGCCTGGGGATTCAATGACATGGGACAGCTCGGGGACGGGACGCGTACCAACCGCAGCACGCCGGTGCAGGTGCAAGGACTCACGGGCATCGCGGCCATCTCCGCTGGCGGCGCCCACACCGTGGCGTTGAGGACTGACGGCACCACCTGGGCCTGGGGACGTAATAACAGCGGACAGCTCGGGGATGGGACGGTCACCGCCCGTTTCACACCGGTGCAGGTGCAGGGACTGACGAGCGTCACGGCCCTCACGGCTAGCAGCAATAATCACACGCTCGCCCTGAAGCAGGACGGCACCGCCTGGGCTACCGGAAAGAATCTCGAAGGCCAGCTCGGCGACGGGACGACCTCGGAGCGCCACATGCCCGTGCAAGTGCAGGGCTTGAATCTATGACGAGGCACTGAGTTCCTGCGGCTGGCGGCATCCAGCACATCGCAGACGTCTGCGGACGTGGCCCAGGGGAAGAGGATGGCGGGCCTGGGCCGCCCCCGGGGCATTCACGGTAGGCAGGGACAGCGCTTCCAGCAGTCGTGGGTCGGGCACCAGGACACGTCGTGCGTGCGTCAATGGCCGACCGGCGGCGGGAGCTCACGTGCCGCGCGACATGGGGCGTGACGACGAGCTGCCGACAGTCCGCGACGAAGGGCTTCGTGTCGGCCCAGCCGACTGCACATCGCGTCGAACGTCGGGGGACAGAGCCAGGTCCGCGCGGACCGCCGTGGCGTAGGCCTGACTCAGGAGCAGGTGCACAGGCGCTGCTTGTAGAGTCCAGCGCTCCTCTCCTGGGAAGGCGCACCCGTCCGCATGGGCGAATTGACTCTCGGGGAGGCCCAACCAGTTGCATACGGGGGAGAAGTCCATGAGGCAAGAGAGTCGAAGCGGGCTGGCGTGTCTGGCCTTGGGCTTGGTGCTGGCATTGGCCGGGTGCGGTGGGGCGCAGCAGGAAGTGGCGGAGGGAAGCGCGCAGGCGGTGGTGACGATGCCGCAGGCGCTGAGTGCCAGCGACGTGGCGCGGGTGGAGCTCACCGTATCGGGCGCCGGCATGACGACGCGCACCGACGCCCTGGTGAAGACGGGCGGGCAG
>NZ_RAWB01000861.1 GCF_003612055.1 Corallococcus llansteffanensis | reverse complement strand
TCTCACGTCACCCTCCTCAACACCGTCCCCTCCGCCCTCTCCGAGTTGCTTCGCGGCGCGGGCCTGCCGCCCTCCGTCCGCACCGTCAACCTCGCCGGCGAGCCGCTTCCTCGCGCCCTCGTGACGCGCGCCTACCAGGTGCCCTCCGTCCAGCGCCTCTTCAACCTCTACGGGCCCTCCGAGGACACCACCTACTCCACCTGGGCCCTCATCGATTCCTCCGAGGCCGGCACCCCTCCCATTGGACGTGCCATCGCCAACTCCCAGGTGTACCTGCTGGACCGCTTCGGCCAGCCCACGCCCTTCGGTGTCCCAGGGGAAGTCTTCCTCGGGGGCGAAGGCCTCGCGCGCGGCTACCTCGGCCAGCCCGCACTCACCGCCGAGCGCTTCGTCCCCAATCCCTTCAGCACTTCGCCCGGTGCTCGCCTCTACCGCACTGGCGACCTCGCCCGCTGGCGTACGGAGGGCCAGCTGGAGTTCCTCGGCCGCAATGACCATCAGGTGAAGCTGCGCGGCTTCCGGATTGAGTTGGGAGAGATTGAGGCCGCACTGGCGCGACAGCCGGGCGTGCGCGAGGTGGCCGTCCTCGTTCGCGAGGATGTGCCCGGAGACAAGCGCCTCGTCGCGTACCTCGTGCTGGCTCCCGACGACGCGCCCTCCGTCAGCGAGCTGCGCCGTGCGCTTCAACAACTGCTGCCCGGCTACATGGTGCCGGCCCACCTGCTTCCGTTGGATGCGCTTCCGCTCACGCCCAACGGCAAGCTGGACCGACGCGCCCTGCCCGCACCGGATGCGCGGCCTTCGCTGGACACCGGCTTCGTCGCCCCCCAGAGCGCCCTGGAGCAGCAGCTTGCCTCCGCATGGCAGTCCGTCCTGCGCCTCGACAAGGTCGGCGTCCACGACAACTTCTTCGACCTCGGCGGCAACTCGCTGCTGGCCACCCAGGTCGTCTCCCGGCTTCGCGATCAGTTCGCCGTCTCGGTGCCGCTGCACGTCCTCTTCCAGGCACCGAGCATCTCGGGGCTGGCGCGCCATCTCCAGGCGCACGCTCCCGCATCAGAGTCCCTCCAGCCCACCTTCAAGCCTCGTCCCGACGGCCCTCTTCCCCTCTCCTTCGCCCAGGAGCGGCTCTGGTTCATCGACCAACTGCTGCCGGGGAACCCGCTCTACATCATGCCGCTGGCCGTGCGCCTGACGGGGACGCTGGATGCGGCCGCCCTGGCGCACAGCCTGCGCGCCCTCGTTCAGCGCCATGAGAGCCTGCGCACCACGTTCGGCCTGGTGGACGACAAGCCCGTGCAGCTCATCGCTCCCGCACAGGACGTCCCGCTGCCGCTGACCGATCTGCGCTCACTTCCGGCCGAGGCGCAGTCCGCCGCGGTGGCTCAGCACACGCACGCCTTCGCCGCGCAGCCCTTTGATTTGCACACGGGGCCCCTGCTGCGCTCCTGCCTGCTGCAGCTCGCTGACGACTCACACCTGTGGCTGCTGTCGCTGCACCACATCGTGGCGGATGGCTGGTCCCTGGGCGTGCTCGTCCAGGAGGTCGCAGCCCTCTACGCCTCCGCACTGCGAGGTGAGCCGGATGCACTGCCTCCACTGCCCATCCAATACGCCGACTACACGCTCTGGCAGCGCGAGTGGCTCCAGGGCCCGGCCCGTCAGCCGCTGCTGGACTACTGGACCCGCCAGCTCGCGGACGCGCCCACCGTCCTCGAACTGCCCACCGACTTTCCGCGTCCCGCGATCGCATCGAGCCGTGGCGCGCTTCAGCCGCTTCAACTTCCCGCGGAGCTCACGGCGTCCCTGAAGGCACTCAGCCGGGAGGAGGGGGTCACCCTCTTCATGACGCTAATGGCCGCCTTCCAGGTCCTCCTCCAGCGCTACTGCGCCAAGGATGACTTCGTCGTCGGAACCCCCATCGCCAACAGAACCCTCGGTCAAACCGAGGCGCTCATCGGCTGCTTCATCAACACGCTTCCCATTCGCGCGAACCTCGCCGGACAGCCCTCCTTCCGCACGCTGCTGCGTCGCGTGCAGGCCACCTGCCTGGAAGCGTACGCGCACCAGGAGCTGCCCTTCGAGCACCTCGTTGACGCGCTCCACCTCTCGCGCGACCTCAGTCACACGCCCCTGGTCCAGGTCCTCTTCGTCCTCCAGAACACGCCCATGGCGACGCCGGCCCTCTCCGGGCTGCACCTGGAAGCGCTGCCCACCCAGAGCACCACCGCCAAGTTCGATCTCACGCTCAATCTCGAGGAGACCTCCGGTGGGCTGAAGGGCTGGTTCGAGTACCGCACCGAGCTGTTCAAGACCGAGACGATCGAGCGACTGACAGACCAGCTCCAGACGCTGCTCGAAGGCATCGTGACCGCGCCGAATCAGCCGCTCACGATGCTGCCGGTGCTGTCGGAGGGCGAGCGACGGCAGGTGCTGGTGGACTTCAACGCCAACACCTCCGCCTACCCGTCCGACTCCATCGCCTCGCTCTTCCACGCCCAGGCCGCCCGTACTCCGGACGCGCCCGCGCTCCTCACCTCCGACACAACCCTCACCTACCGCGCCCTCTCCGAGCGCGTCTGCCGCCTCGCCCATCACCTGCTCCACCTGGGCGTCGGTCCCGAGATCACCGTCGGCGTCTACCTGGAGCGTTCGCCCGACCTCATCGTCAGCCTCCTGGCCATCCTCTCCGCGGGCGGCGCCTACGTCCCCCTCGACACCAGCTACCCCGCCGAGCGCCTCGCCTTCATGCTCGAGGACTCTCGCGCCTCCCTCGTCCTCTCTC
>NZ_RAWB01000860.1 GCF_003612055.1 Corallococcus llansteffanensis | reverse complement strand
GCGATGCCCCGGCCCGCGCCCCGCGTCGCGCCAGCGACCAGGGCAACCTGTCCTTCGAGTGGCTTCATGGTGGTGCTCCTTTTCTGTCCCCACCCTGCGCCCCCAATCCTGACAACCCCTGTCATGATTGCCGGACGAAGCTGCACGCGCTGTTGGAAGCCGCACCCCATGCAGCCTCGGAGGGCCGAGCCCATGCGCGCCGACCGACTCATGCACCTGTTGATGCGCCTGCAGTCCCGGCCCCGGAGCACCGTGAGCCAGCTCGCCCGAGAGCTCCAGGTCTCCGGGCGCACCGTGCACCGCGACCTGGACGCGCTGTCCACGGCGGGCGTCCCCGTGTACGCCACGCGCGGCGCGGCGGGCGGCGTGGCGCTGATGGAGGGCTGGCGCACGCAGCTCACCGGCCTCACCCGTCCGGAGCTCCAGGCCCTGGCCACCGTGGGAGCGCCGGGCGCGTTGGACGACCTGGGGCTGTCCGCCCCGCTGCGCACGGGCCTGGTGAAGCTGGCCGCGGCGCTCCCCGCCCTCCAACAGCCCGCGCTGGAGCATGCCCGCCAGCGACTCCACGTGGACGCCTCCGGCTGGTTCACCGGCCGCGAGCCCGTGCCGCACCTGGGCACGCTGCGCGACGCCGCGTGGCAGGACCGGAGCGTGTCGCTGACCTACCAGGACTTCGAAGGGGCGCCCTCACGCCGCGCGGTGGATCCCTACGGGCTCGTCATCAAGGCGGACCGCTGGTACCTCGTCGCCGGCACGGACCAGGGCCCCCGCGTCTTCCGGGGCGCGCGCATCGGGAGCGTGCGGCTGCGCTCGCAGGGCTTCGGCTTCACCCGGCCCCCGGGCTTCGACCTGCCCGTGTTCTGGAAGGGCTGGTGCGCGAGGTTCGCCGTCGAGCGGCCCCGCTACGACGTCACGCTGCGCTTCACGGCGGAAGGGGAAGCGGCGCTGCGCCAGGTGCGTCCCCCGGCCGACGGGGAGCGCCTGAAGGCGGCGCCCGCGGCACGCGGTGGGAAGCGGAAGGTGACGCTGGACTTCGAGCGGGAGTCCATCGCGCTCTCCCAGCTCTGCACGCTCGGGGGCGGCGTGGAGGTGCTCGCCCCGGAGGCGCTGCGACAACGGCTGGCCGCCGTGGCGGCCTCACTCCAGGTACTCTACGGCGGCCCCGGCCAGGGCCCGGGCCGCCGCGAACGCAGGTCCCGCTAGAAGTGCAGCGGGTGGCCCAGCGTGGCCTCGGCGCCCTCGTGCATGATCTCCGAGAGCGTCGGGTGGGCGTGGATGGTGTGGGCCAGCTCCTCGGTGGTGATCTCCAGCTTCATGGAGACGCACGCCTCCGCGAGCAGCTCCGTCGCGTGGGGCCCGATGATGTGGATGCCCAGCACCTCGTCGTACTTCTTGTCGGAGACAATCTTGATGAGGCCGATGGACTCGTTGGAGATGGCGGACTTGGTGACGGCGCCGAAGGGGGCGATGCCCACCTTCACGTCGTAGCCGCGCTCCTTGGCCTTCTTCTCCGTGAGGCCCACCGACGCCACCTCGGGGTAGCAGTAGGTGGCCGACGGGGTGAGGTCGTAGTTGATGGGCGCGGGGTTCTTCCCGGCGATGTGCTCCACCACCATCACGCACTCGGCGCTGGCCATGTGCGCCAGCATCGGCGTGGGGATGACGTCGCCGATGGCGTAGACGTTGGGCTCGGTGGTGCGGCACTGCGCGTCGACCTTGATGAAGCCGCGGTCGGGCTGGATGGACGTCTTGTTGAGGCCCACGTCCTCGGTGACGGGCGAGCGGCCCACCGCCGACAGGAGGATTTCGGCCTCCAGCGTCTTCGTCTCGCTGCCCACCGTCATGGTGACGCGCACGCCGTCCGCCGTGTGCTCCACCTTCTCCACCTTGGCGCCGGTGTGCACGTCGATGCCGCGGCGGCGGAAGATCTTGTCCAGCTCCTTGGAGATGTCCGCGTCCTCGATGGGGAGCAGCGCGGGCATGTACTCCACGATGGCCGTCTTGCTGCCCACGTGGTTGAACACGGAGGCGAACTCGCAGCCCACCGCGCCCGCGCCCAGGACGATGATGCTCTTGGGGATGCGGTCGATGGTCAGGATGGAGTCACTGTTCATCACCCGCTTGTGGTCCACCTGCACGTTCGGCAGGGACTTGGGCACGGAGCCCGTGGCGATGATGATGTTCTTCGTCTCCAGCGTCTGCTTGGAGCCGTCCTCCGCCGTCACCTCCACCTTGCCCTTCCCGCTGATGCGACCATGGCCCTTCACGACCGTGATCTTGTTCTTCTTCATCAGGAAGTCGATGCCGTTGGCACCCTTGGTGACGACCTTGTCCTTGTGCTTCTGGGCGTTGGCCCAGTTGACGGTGGGGTTGGCCGTGTCGATGCCGAAGTCCGCCGCTTCCTTGATGTGGTGGAAGAGTGACGCCGTCCACAGGAGCGACTTCGTGGGGATGCATCCGCGATGCAGACAGGTGCCGCCCAGGCGCTTGTCCTTCTCGATGATGGCCGTCTTCAGCCCAAGCTGGGCCGCGCGGATGGCGCCCACATAGCCGCCAGGACCCGAGCCGATGATCACCACGTCGAAAGTCTCAGCCACGCACGCCTCCGTCTATTTTGCGGATGGAACTCGCGGGCGCTGATAACCCCCGGTCCCGGTTGGAATCAAGGAGTTTGCTCGTGCGCCGCTTCCCGCCCCATACGCTCCTCTTGATGCTAGTAGCGCTGCTGGCCTTCGGACGCCTCTATTACGTGACCCACCGCGACACGCCCGCTCCGGCCCAGGTC
>NZ_RAWB01000085.1 GCF_003612055.1 Corallococcus llansteffanensis | reverse complement strand
GGATTGGGGCCGGCGCATCGTCCAGGGGCTGCTCCTGCTGGTGGTGTCGGTGGGCGCGGGCTTCGTCATCTCCCCGGGCCTCTACAGCCAGCAGATCCCCGCCCTCACCGAGGAGAACGTGGGCAAGCCCTTCCGGGCCAACTCGCCCGCGGGCTTCAAGGCCGCGCGCGACTACGACATCGTCCACCAGGCGATGACGGAGCAGCGCCGCCGCGAGGCCCGCAGTGCGGTGCGCCCGGTGTACGACCTCAACCCGGCGGTGGTGGGCAACCTGCGCGCGTCCGTGCGCGCCGCCTTCGCCACCGCGCGCGAACACCTGGCCGAAGAGAAGGAAGCCCGCGCCGAGGAGGCCCCGCCCGAGGACGGCCAGCTGAAGCGCCGCAAGCCGGCGCCGCCCACCCCGGAGGCCCTGGAGCGCCAGCGCCGCGACCGCGAGGAGATGCAGGCCCAGTTCCAGGAGCAGCTCTTCGGCCAGCGCGACGCGGGCCTGGAGGGCGAGGACTTCCAGGCGCTGGTGGCCAACGGCTTCTCCGAGGACTCCGAGGCCGCCACGCTGGTGCTGCTGGACCGGGCCTACCGCACGGACCGGGGCCAGGTGTACGTGGCCGGCTCACGGGATGAATTGGTGCGCGAGGCGCCGCAGGGCCTCACCGTGCGCGACGTGCAGCACAAGAACGAGGAGTCGCTGCCCGCCGCCGCCACCCAGGTGGTGGACATGCGCGAGGCGTACCAGGAGTTGGATCGCTTCGCCTCCGTGCCCGGCAACGTGCTGCCGGAGTCCCCCGCCGTCCAGCGCCGCGCGGTGCTGCGCATCGCCAAGCGGCTGGTGCGCCCCAGCCTGACCATCAACATCGCGGAGACGGACCTGCGCCGCCGGCTCGCGGGCGACGCGGTGAAGGACGCGGTCATCTCCATCAAGAAGGGCCAGCGCGTCATCGGCGACGGAGAGCTCGTCAACGAGACGCACCTGGTGATGCTGCGCGGGATGCGCGCGCAGACGGACCGGTTGGACCTGCTGCAGCTCCAGGTGGGCGGCACGGGGCTCGTGTCCCTGCTGGTGGTGGCCTTCTACGGCTTCTGCCGCGCGGCCTTCCGGCGCTTCCGTCCCACGCGCAAGGACGGCGTGCTCCTGGGCCTCCTGCTGGTGGGCCTGCTGGGGCTGCTCCAGGTCTGGGTGTCCATCGCGGACGCGGTGCAGGACCGCTACACGGCGCTGCCCATCGAGGCGTTCTATTACGCCTTCCCGGTGGCGGCGGGCGCGATGCTGGTGCGCTTCATCCTCACGCAGGAGCTGGCGCTGTTCTTCGCCATGGTGTTCGCGTGCCTCGCGGGCGTGATGCTGGGCAACTCGCTCGCGTTCGGCATCTACACACTGGTGGGCTCGCTGGTGGCGGCGGACCGCATCGTCAAGGCGAAGGACCGCGTGGGCATCTTCCGCGCGGGCTTCATCACCGGCATCGCCAACCTCGTCGCCGTATTGTTCCTGTTCCTCGTGGAGGGCAAGGGGCTGGCCGGAGACACCGTCGTCACGGCGGTGTGCGCCTTCTTCGGCACGGCGCTGGCCGTCCCCGTGATGGTGATGGCGCTGACGCCGCTCATCGAGGCCCTGTTCGGCTACGCGTCGGACATCAAGCTCTTGGAGCTGGCGAACCTGAACCACCCGGCGCTCAAGGAGCTCATCGTCCAGGCGCCCGGCACGTACCACCACTCCATCATCATCGGGACGCTGGTGGAGAACGCGGCGGAGACCATCGGCGCGAACCCGCTCCTGGCGCGCTCGTGCGCGTACTACCACGACATCGGCAAGGGTCGGAACCCGCTCTACTTCGGGGAGAACCAGAAGGGGGAGAACCGCCACGACGGGCTCGCTCCCGCGATGAGCGCCGTCATCATCAAGCGCCACGTGACGGAAGGCCTGGAGATGGCCCGGCAGTACCGCCTGCCCAAGCTGGTGGCGGACGCCATCCCCCAGCACCACGGCACGCGCACGGTGGGCTTCTTCTTCCACAAGGCCCTCAAGGAGCAGGAGGGCAAGGAAGGCGCGCCTCCCATCGATGAGAGCATCTACCGCTACCCGGGCCCCAAGCCGCAGTTCCGCGAGGCGGCGCTGGTGATGATCGCCGACGCGGTGGAAGCCTCCACGCGCTCCATGCCGGACCCCACCAGCGCGAAGCTCCACGCGCAGGTGCAGAAGATCATCAACATCATCTTCTCCGAGGGCCAGCTCGACGAGTGTGACTTGACGCTCAAGGACCTGAACCTCATCTCCCAGTCCTTCCTGCACACGCTGGAAGGCATCTACCACACGCGTCCGGTGTACCCGGCGGGGGCGATGGGTGGGGGCAAGGCCGGCTCGCCGTTGATGATGGCGCCCGCGCCGCTGAAGTCCGAAACGAAGGACCCGAAGGTGAGAACGGCGGGCATGTCATGAGCCGCAAGGTGGAGGGCGTGAAGCTTCGCAAGGGCAAGGTGATTCCCCGCGACGACGGCAAGCGCATCGAGGAGTTCGTCGGCGCGGCCAGCACGGAGACGGAGTCCACGTCGGTGGCGCGCATGCGGGCGCCCCCGGGGTGGAGCGAACCTGCGCAGACGCCGGAGTTCGACGAGGTGGTGCTCGTCCTCACGGGCGAGCTGACCATCGTGGTGGACGGCAAGCGCGAGCGCATCGGCGCGGGTGAAGTCGGCCTTGTCCCGCGCGGCAAGCGCGTCGTGTACCGCAACGACTCGCAGGGCGCGTGCGACTACTGGTCCATCTGCGCGCCGGCGTTCCGCGTGGAGCTGGCGCACATCGAGAAGCCGGAGCCGAAGCCGAAGGCGTCGGACAACCAGGTGACGGTGCAGGTGGCGCACAGCCAGGGCGAGGACTACGAGCGCCTGCTCACCACCTGGGGCCGCGACTACCTGAAGCGGCTGGGGCTCACCGGCTGCGAGCTGTCGCTGTCGCTCGTGGGGGACCGGGCCATCCGCCGCCTCAACCGCACGTGGCGCCAGAAGGACAAGGCCACGGACGTGCTGTCCTTCCCCGCGGGGGATCAGCCCAAGGGGACCCCGGGACCGCGCCCGCTGGGCGACGTGGTCATCTCCATCGACACGGCGAAGCGGCAGGCGAAGGAGTACGGCCGCACGCTGGAGTCGGAGATGGGCCGCTACCTCGCGCATGGCCTCCTGCACCTGCTGGGGCACGACCACGAGAAGCCGCGTGATGCCAAGCGCATGGCGGCCCTGGAGGAGCAGCTCCTGGGCGAGCGCGGGATGGTGGCGGACTCGCTGACCATCGACTCGCGCGCCCGCCGGGCCAAGCTCATCTGAAAGCCCACTTCGGGAGCCGTCCAGGCTCCCGGGCCCACCTCCGGGCAGCCGACACCCCACCGTCCCCACCGTTGAGTCGGGGGCGGTGCGTGATAGGTAGTTGGGGCCCGCCTTCCGTGTGTTGGATGGAACGATGCCCCGCCTGTCGTCTCTCGCATCCCTGAGCCTGCTTGGCCTCCTGCTCTTGTCGTCGCCCGCGCGCGCCTCGGTGCCGCCCTGGGGCACGGGCGAGAGCCGCGGCGAGGACCTGTCCATCTGGCTGGTGACCTTCAGCCCCGGCGATGACGTCTTCGCCTGGTGGGGCCACGGCTCGCTGGTGGTGGAGGACCGCGCCCGGCAGTTGCAGCGCCTCTACAACTACGGGATGTACTCCTTCGACGACCAGACGGTGGTGCGCTTCGCCAAGGGCCGCCTGGAGTTCTGGGTGGGCGAGTCGAGCGTCAACGGCACCTTCCGCCTCTACAAGTCGCTGGGGCGCGACGTGCGCGTGCAGGAGCTCAACCTCACGCCCGAGCAGCGCGTGCAGGTGGCGAAGCGGCTGGCGGACAACGTGCTGCCGGAGAACCGCGAGTACCTCTACGAGCACTACAGCGATAACTGCGTGACGCGCCTGCGCGACATGATCGACTCGGCCGTGGGCGGCAAGCTGAGCGAGGCGGAGCGTGCTCCGGCGCGCATGACGCTGCGCGAGCACACGCGGCGCTACACGGCGGTGAGCCCGCCCATGAGCCTGCTGCTCGACTTCATGATGAACGACTCCATCGACAAGCCCATCACCCGCCGCGAGGAGGCCTTCCTCCCGGACGAGCTGGAGCAGCAGGTGGCGGAGCTGAAGGTGCCCGGCCCGGGCGGGCAGCCGGTGTCGCTGGTGGAGCGGCAGTGGGACTACTATGCGTCGCCCAGGCCCCGCCCGCCCGCGCAGCCTCCGAACTTCGGCCCCTGGATTTTCGCCCTGGGCGTGCTGCTCGGCGGAGGCGCACTGGGGCTCGCCGCCTGGGAGCGCCGGGGCAGCCGCGCGGCGCGCATCCTCCTGGGCCTGGAGAACGCGGTGGTGGGGCTGGTGCTGGGCATCCCGGGCCTGGCGCTCATCGTCATGTGGATCGGCACGGACCACGTGGTGACCCACCACAACGAGAACCTCTTCCTCGCGAACCCGGTGACGCTGCTGGCCGTGCCCTACGGCATCCGGCTGATGTGGAACAGCGCGAAGGCGCGCGCGCGGCTCAAGTGGGTGTGGGGCTTCCTCGCGGTCACGGGCGCGCTGGGCGTGGTGCTGAAGGTGCTGCCCTGGTTCGACCAGGACAACTGGCGCCTCGTCGCGCTCATCCTGCCCATCTCCCTGGGCATGGCCGGCGCCTCCTGGCTGGACCGCCTGGGGGCCCGCGCCGCGGTCAGGGAGCCCACGGCCCGCCGTGAGGACGAGCGGGTGCCCTCGCTCAAGGCCTCCTGAAGCAACGGACGACTTTTTTCTCCAACAACCTCCCGACACGAAGGACGACGAACACCATGGCCAACGACTCGATGGAGAAGATCCACGCCCTGAAGGAGCGCCTCAACGCGCTCCGGGGGCATCTTTGACCTGGACCGCAAGCGGTCTCGCATCGCGCTGATTGAACGTGACTCCACGCAGCCCGGCTTCTGGGACGACAACACCAAGGCCCAGGGGCTGTTGAAGGAGAAGTCCTCGCTGGAGGCCAGCGTGGGCGCCTTCGACAAGACGATGCGCGGGCTGGACGACGCGCAGACGCTGCTGGAGCTGGCGGCGGAGATGAACGACGAGGCGAGCGCGCAGGAAGCCGAGGGCTCGCTCGCGTCGCTGGAGGCGGAGGTCGCGAAGCTGGAGCTGGCGCGGATGCTCTCCGGCCCCCAGGACCGCAGCAACTGCTTCATGGACATCAACCCGGGCGCGGGCGGCACGGACTCCATGGACTGGGCCGCCATGCTCATGCGCATGTACACGCGCTACGGCGAGACGAAGGGCTGGAAGGTCGAGATCAGCGACGCGTTGCCGGGCGAGGAGGCGGGCTTCAAGAACGTCTCGCTGCGCATCGAGGGCGAGAACGCCTACGGCTACCTCAAGGCGGAGGTGGGCGTGCACCGGCTCGTGCGCATCAGCCCCTTCGACGCCAACGCGCGCCGGCAGACGGCCTTCGCGTCCGTGGACGTGTACCCGGAGGTCGACGACAGCATTCATATCGATCTGCCGGAGAAGGACTACGAGCTGAAGTTCATCCGCGGCAGTGGCGCGGGTGGCCAGAAGGTCAACAAGACGTCGTCCACGGCGCAGCTGCGGCACCTGCCCACGGGTATCATGATCACCTGCCAGACGGAGCGCTCGCAGTCGGCCAACAAGGACATGGCCTTCCAGATCCTGCGCGGCCGCCTGTACGAACTGGAGATGAAGAAGCGCGATGCCGAGCGCGATGCGGCCGAGGCCGCGAAGAAGGACATCTCCTTCGGCTCGCAGATCCGCAGCTACGTGCTCGCGCCGTACCGCATGGTCAAGGACCTGCGCACCGGCATCGAGACGGGCAACGTGGACAAGGTGCTGGACGGGGACCTGGACGAGTTCGTCACCGCGCAGCTGCTGGGCGTGAAGAACCCGAACCGGAACGCCGCCGCGGACTAGCGACCCTGGAACATTCCACCCCTCCACCGGCAAGCACCCGCCGGTGGAGGGGTTTTTCATGTCCGGGAACCTTTTTCCCGGGCCGGTGTCTGGGGGCGGGGTAGGGCGGCGGTAGGATGTGCGCGAGGGCCTTTTCCACGGCGGAAGGGCCCACGGCCGGGAGGCACGGTGGCATCGGGCGGAGTGCTCGAAGTCGGACAGCAGGCCCTGGCCGGCGCGGCCGCCCCGGACGTGCGCCGCGAGGAGCAGGCGCTGCTGGTCCGGCTGCGTCGTGGCGACCCGGCGGCCTTCGAGGAACTGGTGCACGCGCACCAGGACCGGCTCTACGACTTCTGCTTCCGCATGGTGGGCGACCGCGAGGAGGCCCACGACCTGGTGCAGGAGATCTTCGTCAGCGTGCACCAGAACGTGCGCCGCTTCCGCGAGGACGCGCGGCTGTCCACCTGGCTGTTCCGCATCACCAAGAACCACTGCCTCAACCGGCTGAAGTACCTGCAACGCCGGGGGCGGGGCCGCTCGGACGAGTACGACGAGACGAGCGCCGCCGCCATCGCGGAGGGCGGGGGCGCGCCTCCGCAGCCGGACGCCGCCCTGGACGCGGCGCGTGAGCGGGCCCGGGTGCAGCGGGCCATCTCCCAATTGGAACCCGATGCGCGCATGCTGGTGGCGCTGCGCGACATCGAGGGCCTGAGCTACGACGAAATCGTGGACATCACCGAGCTGCCCGAGGGGACCGTGAAGAGCCGGCTCCACCGGGCACGCGAGAAGCTGGCGGACCTGCTGGGGCGGTTCGAACCATGAGCAACCTGCAGCGGAGAGGAACAGACGTGGAACCGCGATTGGATCACCGCGAGGCGAGGGCCCTGTTCCTGGCGCTCGCCGACGAAGAGCTGCCGGCCCCCCAGGTCCAGGCGGTGCAAAGCCACCTGGACGGCTGCGTGGAGTGCCGCCAGGGGTGGGACCGCTACTCCAGCACCGTGCAGCGGGTGCGCACCTTGGAGCGGGAGAAGGCCCCGCCCGCGCTCGCCTCGCTGGTCGCCGGCCGCGTGCGCCGGCAGCGCAAGTTCGGACTGCGCGGGCTGCACCTGGCCCACGCGAATCACCGCTTTCCGGTGGAAGTGCTCATCCCGCTCCTGCTCGCCGCGGCGGTGGGCGCATTTCTTTTGATGGCCTCCTGAGGCCCGCCCCCCCTCTGGGGGAGGCAACGTTCGGTGTGAACCATCCGCCGTGATGCGTTGCGTACCGGGGGCCGCTTGGCTAGCGTGCCGCGCCTTTCTGGAAAGCGCGTCATGGCCGAGACCGATAACAAGACCCCCCCAGGTGTGAAGAGCAGCGAAGCGGCGGATCTCGGCTCCAACGTGGAGCAGGAGCTCTACCAGCAGCGGTTGGACAAGGCCGGCAAGTGGCGCGACGCGGGCTTCAACCCGTACGGCAACGGCTACCGTCCCCAGCACCAGGCGGCGGAGATCCTCGCGAAGCACGACACGCACTCCACCGAGGACCTGGAGAAGGACGCCCCGGTCTACGACGTCGCCGGCCGCATCGTGGCCATGCGCTCGTTCGGCAAGGCCGCGTTCATCAAGCTGCGCGACCGCTCCGGGGAGATCCAAGCGCACGTGAAGAAGGACGCGCTCGGGGACCTCTACGAGGTCTTCAAGCAGTGCGACCTGGGTGACTTCGTCGCCGTGCAGGGCCCGGTGTTCCGCAGCAAGACGGGGGAATTGTCGCTGTCGGCCACGAAGTTCGTGCCGCTCACCAAGTCCCTGCGCCCCATGCCGGAGAAGTGGCACGGCCTGACGGACGTGGAGATCCGCTACCGCCAGCGCTACCTGGACCTCATCTCCAACCCGGACGTGAAGCAGGTCTTCCTCAAGCGCAACAAGCTGGTGAAGTTCATCCGCAACTTCCTCGACGGGCGGGACTTCGTCGAAGTGGAGACGCCGATGATGCACCCGCTGGTGTCGGGCGCGGCCGCGCGGCCGTTCATCACGCACCACAACACGCTCGACATCGACCTCTACATGCGCATCGCGCCCGAGCTCTACCTGAAGCGGCTCGTGGTGGGCGGCATGGAGCGCGTCTACGAGGTCAACCGCAACTTCCGCAACGAGGGCTTCAGCACCCGGCACAACCCCGAGTTCACGATGCTGGAGTTCTATCAGGCGTACGCCACGTACGAGGACCTGATGGACCTCACCGAGGAGATGCTCTCCGAGGCGGCCCGCCACGTCACCGGCGACTCCAAGGTGAAGTACGGCGAGCACACGGTGGACTTCGGCAAGGGCTGGAAGCGCATCCCCATGACGGAGGCCATCCGCGAGGCCGTCCCCGGCCTGTCCGACAAGGACATGGTGGACGCGGACCGGCTGCGTCACGAACTGCTCAAGACCTCCCACGCCGACTCCGAGCGCCGCGCCGTGGAGAACATGAACCACGGCGAGCTCGTGGGCGCCCTCTTCGAGCACCACGTCGAGCAGACCCTGGTTCATCCCACCTTCATCACCCAGTATCCCACCGCCGTCTCGCCGCTCGCCCGCCGCAACGACCAGAACCCGGAAATCACGGATCGGTTCGAGCTCTTCGTCGCGGGCCGGGAGATCGCCAACGCCTTCTCCGAGCTGAACGACCCCCTGGACCAGAAGGGCCGCTTCCAGGCCCAGCTGGACGCCAAGCAGCGGGGCCAGCAGGAGACGATGGACTACGACGAGGACTACATCCGCGCCCTGGAACACGGCATGCCGCCCACGGCCGGTGAAGGCATCGGGATTGATCGCGTCGCCATGTTGTTCACGGACGCCGCCAGCATCCGCGACGTGATTCTCTTCCCCCTCCTCAAGCCGCTGGCGAAGTAGCCACGAGGCCTCGTGCACCCCGCCGAACGGCAGACCGACTATCGCTGGCCCCTCCTGTGGGCGGGCGCCCTCGTGGCCCTCGTGGGGGCCGCGCTCCTGGGCGTGGCCATCTCCGAATCCGAGGCGTGGGCCGAGGTGGCCGGCGCCCTGGGCCTCTCCCTCGTCGGGTGGGGTGGGCTCGTACAGTCCTTCGACGCCGGGGCCCTCGCCCTGGGGCCTGGCCCCGCGGGCGCCATCGCCGGGCCCAAGATGCTGGTGGCCGGGACGCTCGTCTGGCTGGCGGGCTGGGGCATCATCGCCTCGGGCATCCGCCGCGCACCCGCGTCCACGGAAGGCCCCAGTCCGGCCGCGGGCTCCACGCTGTACCCACGCCTCGCGCGCTACCGGGACTTCTACTGGAGCACCCTGGGCGCCTACGGCGGCGGCATCCTGCTGGCCGAACTGGTGATGCTGCTGCTCCAGACGGTGCTCTCCAGCGGCGTGCCCTCCGACCTGGGCGTCGCGGCGCGGGAGTCCGGCGGGGGCGCGAGCCTGCCGCCCACCATCGCCTTCGCCATCGCGCTCGTCGTCGGCGCGGGCGTGGCCTTCGCGTCCGGCTTCGTGGGCGCGTCCCGGGCACAGCGGCTGTCCTTGCCCGAGGCCACCATCGGCGTCTTCTACCTGGGCCTGCCCGTCCCCATCCTGCTGTCGCTCATGGAGCGGGTGCCTTCGCTGCAGCTCGCGCTGGGCTACCGCCTGCGGGAGGTGTCGTACGTCGCGGGGCTCCTGGGCCGGCCGGAGCTGGGGTACTGGCTCGTCTTCGCCGCGCTGGTGCTGTCGCTGGTGCTGGGCATCAACACGGGCTTCATCGCCGCGGGCAGCGGCCGGGTGGACCTGCGCCTGGGCTTCGAACTCTTCGTGGCCCGCCGCCACGTCGCGGTGTTCCGCCCGTCGCTGCTGCTGGGCGCGCTGGCGGTGCTGATGTTCGGCATCATCCCGCCGCTCATCATCTACTTCATCATCCGCGGGGCCGAGGCCGCCGTGGAGCGCACGCGCGTCAAGTCGCTGGGCCTGGCGGATCCGCTGGCCGCAGCGTCCGCGCAGCACCGGATGAAGCTGCACGAACAGTCCCCCACCATGATGATGACCGCGCTGTCGGTGGGCGGCGTGGGCGTGGGCGTGATGGCGCTCATCATCGTGCTCAGCGTGATGAGCGGCTTCGAGGCCGACCTCCAGCAGAAGATTTTGGGCACCAACGCGCACGCGGTGGTGTCCAAGTACGCGGGGGAGCTGCCCGAGTACGCCAAGGTGATGGAGCAGGTGAAGCGCGTGCCCGGCGTCGTGGGCCAGACGCCCTTCATCATCAACCAGGTGATGATCGCCTCGGAGGGCAACGTCGACGGCGTCATCATCAAGGGCATCGACCCGCACTCGGTGGGCTCGGTGACGGACCTGCCGCAGAACATCCTGCCCGGCGGTGACCTGGACCACCTGGAGCACCCGGCGAAGATCCTCCCCAGCCGCGCGCTGGACGACGACGAGGACGCGCCCACGAAGAAGCTGCGGGAGGAGGAGGACCCCATCATCGGCAAGGCCTCCAAGCCCTCGAAGCCCGCCGTGCTGCCGGGCATCATCGTCGGCCGCGAGCTGGCCGCGTCCCTGCGCGTGGTGGTGGGGGACCGGGTGAACGTCGTGTCGCCGCTCGGCACGGAGCTGGGCCCGTCCGGCCCCATCCCCAAGAGCCGCGCGTTCCGGGTGGCGGGCGTCTTCTACTCGGGCATGTACGAGTACGACTCCAAGTTCGTCTACATCCTGCTGTCGGAAGCGCAGGACTTCTTCGCCCTCAAGGGCGCCACCGGCATCGAGCTGAAGGTGGCGGACATCGATGACGCCCGCCGCATCTCCAACCAGGTGGTGCGCGTGCTGGGCGGCTACCCGTACCGCGCGCGCGACTGGGGGGAGATGAACAAGAACCTGTTCTCCGCGCTGCGCCTGGAGAAGCTGGTGATGGGCATCATCCTGTCCATCATCATCATCGTCGCCGCGGGCCTCATCGTCGCCACGGTCATCATGCTGGTGCTGGAGAAGCGGAAGGAGATCTCCGTCCTCAAGGCGCTGGGCGTCCCGGACGGCGGCATCGTGAAGATCTTCCTCGCCGAAGGGCTCCAGATTGGCGTGGCCGGCGGCCTCCTGGGCCTGTTCTCCGGCCTGGCGTGGTGCCTCTTCATCGAGAAGGTCGGCATCAAGTTGGACCCGGAGGTGTATTACATCCCCGCGCTGCCGGTGCGCATCGAACCGGTGCAGACGGCACTGTCGGTGGTCATCGCGGTGCTCGTCACCTACCTGGCGTCCATCTACCCGGCCCTCAAGGCGAGCAGCGTGGAACCGGTGGAAGGGCTGAAGGCGGAGTAGCCATGGCGCTGTTGTCCATCCGCAACGTCTTCAAGAGCTACTTCCTGCACGGCAAGCGCATTGACGTCCTGCGCGCCGTGTCCCTGGACATCAACGCCGGGGAGCTCGTCTCCATGGTGGGTGCGTCCGGCGCGGGCAAGAGCACCTTCCTGCACGTCCTGGGCACGCTGGACGCCCCGGCCGCCGGAGAGGTGCTCTTCGACGGCCGCTCCGTCTTCTCCATGAACGACGCGGAGATCGCCGAGTTCCGCAACCGCACCATCGGCTTCGTCTTCCAGAGCCACTACCTGCTGCCGGAGTTCACCGCCCTGGAGAACGTGGCCATGCCCGCCCTCATCCAGCGCCGGGACCGCACGGGGGCCTACACCTACGCCCGCGAGCTCCTGGAGCGCGTGGGCCTGGGCAGCCGCGTGGACCACCGCCCCGGGGAGCTGTCCGGTGGCGAGGCCCAGCGCGTGGCCCTGGCCCGGGCCCTGGTGCTCAAGCCCGCGGTGCTGCTCGCGGACGAGCCCACCGGCAACCTGGACCCCACGACGGGCGAGGGCATCCACCAGCTCCTGAGGGACGTGAACCGGGACCTGGGCATCACCGCCGTCATCGTCACGCACAATGAGACGCTTGCCCGCTCCATGCCCCGCCGACTGCGGCTGGCCGGCGGGCAGGTGTCGGAGGCCTGATGGCCGCTCGCTTTTGGATTGAGGGGCCCGCGCCCCTTCCCGTACATTGCCCCGCCTTTTCCTGGCCGGACTGCACTTGAGGCTCACCGTTCTGCGCAAGTCATTGCTCCCGCTGCTGGCGGTCGCCCTGTGGGCGCTCTGGCCCGGTCCTGCCCACGCCCAACTGGACGTGGACGCGGGCTCGCCCGCCGTCGTCCCGCCGTCTCCTTCCGCCGCCACCCCCGTCGCCGCCCCGGACGCAGGCACCGAAGTCGGTTCGGGGACGGGCCCCGGAGCGGCCCCGGACGCCCCGCTCGCCGCCTCCCCGGAGGACGACGCCAATGTCTCCCCCGCGGACCGCGTGGTGGAGATCCGCGTCGAGGGCAACCGCCGCGTGGAGGCCGAGGCCGTCCGCCGCGCCCTGAAGACCAAGGTCGGTGACCCGCTCACCCGCTCCGCGGACGACCTCCGGGCCGTCTGGGCCCTGGGCTACTTCACGGACGTGCAGCTGCTCGCGCAGCGCACCGCGAAGGGCATCGCCTACGTGGTGCGCGTGGCGGAGCGCCCCACCATCCGCGCCGTGCAGCTCCAGGGCAACGAGGAGCTCAGCCAGGAGGACCTGAAGGAGCAGCTGGAGCTCCGGGCCGGCACCATCCTCGACATCGAGGCGGTGCGCGCGACGCAGAAGAAGATCCAGGAGAAGTACGTCGAAAAGGGCTACTTCCTCGCGGAGGTGACGTACCGCCTGGACCCGGTGGAGCAGGGCGCCGCGGTCAACGTCGTCTACGTCATCAACGAGCACTCGAAGGTGATGGTGAAGCAGATCACCCTCCTGGGCGCGGAGAAGGTGCCCGCCGACGAGCTCAAGGCGGTGATGATCACCCGCGAGGGCGGCTTCCTGTCCTTCTTCACCGGCGAGGGCACGTACCGGGAAGAGGCCTTCCAGCGCGACCTGGCGGTCATCCAGATCGCCTACTACGACCGTGGCTTCATCAACGTGCGCGTGGACAAGCCCACCGTCCAGCTCTCCGCGGACAAGCGCGACATCTACATCACCCTGCACATCACCGAGGGTGAGTCGTACGACATCGGGAAGATCGACTTCGCCGGCGACCTGGAGCGCCCGCCGGAGGAGCTGGCGAAGCTGATGAAGTCGCGTCCGAAGGAGCGCTTCAACCGCGGCCAGCTCTCCACGGACATCTCCGCCATCTCCGACGTGTACTTCGACAAGGGGTACGCGTACGCCAACATCAACCCCGTCACGTCCGTCAACGCGGAGACGCGCACCGTCGACCTCACCTTCGACATCCAGAAGGGCCCGCTCGTCAACATCGAGCGCATCGACGTCGTCGGCAACAACAAGACCCGCGACAAGGTCATCCGCCGCGAGCTGCGCGTCTACGAAGGCGAGCTCTACAACGGCACCGGCGTGCGCCGCAGCCGCGAGCGCGTCACCGCGCTGGGCTTCTTCGAGACGGTCGAAATCACCCAGCACCCGGGCAGCACCGACAACGCCATCGTGTTGCAGGTGGAGGTGAAGGAGAAGGCCACCGGCACCTTCCAGGTGGGCCTCGGCTTCTCCAACGTGGAGAACTTCATCTTCACGGCCCAGGTGTCGCAGAACAACTTCCTCGGCTGGGGCCAGAGCGTATCCGCGTCCGCCCAGATTTCCGGCCTGCGCTCGCTCGTGCAGCTGTCGTTCTACGACCCGTACTTCCTCGACACGAACTACCTCTTGTCCGCGGAGTTCTTCCGCGTCCAGGCGGACTACGAGGGCTTCATCCGCAACTCCACGGGCGGCACCATCTCCCTGGGCCGGCAGCTCGTGGACGACGTGCTCGCCACCGTGGGCTACACGCGGGAGTACGTGGACGTGCAGGCGGGGCAGGGCATTGGCGCGGTGCTGCTCGCCAACCAGTTCCAGTCCGGCACCACCAGCGCGCTGCGCCTGTCCGTCTCCTTCGACCGGCGCGACAACCGCCTCTTCCCGTCGCGCGGCTTCATCCACTACGGCTCGGTGGAGACGGCCCCGTCGTTCCTGGGAGGCACGTTCCTCTTCAACCGCTACACCGCGTACTCGCGCCTGTACTTCCCGATGCCCCTGGGCTTCGTCTTCAAGACGAACGCCACCCTGGGCTACGTGCAGCAACTGGACTCCAGCAAGCCGCTGCCCATCAGCGAGCTGTACTACGTGGGCGGCATCAACACGATCCGCGGCTACTACCTGCGCAGCATCAGCCCCACGCTCCTGGTGCCTCGCGCGGACAACCCGGACGCCAACGTCACCGAGTTCCGGGTGGGCGGCAACAAGCAGCTCATCTTCAACTTCGAGCTGGAGTTCCCCATCTTCGAGAAGGCCGGCCTGCGCGGCGTGCTCTTCTACGACGCGGGCAATGCCTTCGGCTCCAACGAGAAGTTCTTCGAGGACCGGCAGAACAAGCTGCCCCTCGGGCTCTTCCACTCCGCGGGCTTCGGCTTCCGCTGGTTCTCGCCCATCGGGCCCCTGCGCTTCGAGTGGGGCATCCCGCTGACCAAGCGGCCTTCGGACGACCCCATCCTGTTCGAGTTCACGATCGGTAACTTCTTCTGATAGGCATTGACCCCTGACTTCCCCGGCCATCTCACCTCCTCAAGAGGTGGGAGTGAACAGGCCGGGGGGGTGGACGTCGGAGCCTGCAGCACCCTTTTCGAGGAGCCGTAACCCATGTCGCTTCGAAGCACCCTGGCGGTCACCGCCGCTGTCCTGTCGCTTGCCCTCCCGGTTGCCGCTTCGGCCGCCGATCTCAAGGTGGCCTACGTCGACCTGCAGCGCGTGCTGCTGGAGGTGGACGATGGCAAGGCCGCGAAGCAGCGCCTCCAGAAGTGGTTGGAGGCGCGCCAGAAGGAGATCGACGGCGAGCAGGAAACGCTGCGCAAGGAGAAGGAGCTCCTGGACAAGCAGGCCAGCGCCATGAGCGAGGCCACGCGCACCCAGAAGGCCACCGAGCTCCAGAAGAAGGTGATGGAGCTGGCGCAGAAGTACGAGCGCAGCCGCGCCGAGGCCGCCAACAAGGAGCGCCAGGAGATGGAGCCCATCATCTCCCGCATCGACCAGGTCATCGCGACCATCGCGGAGCGGGACGGCCTGGGCTTCGTGCTGGACAAGCGCGACTCCGGCATCGTGTTCGCGCTGGGCCAGTACGACATCTCCAACGAGGTCGTGCGCAGCTACAACAACGGCAAGAAGGCCGCGCCGGTGGCGAAGGACGCCCCGGTCAAGAAGTAGAAGACAAGGATGCCCCCCGTGCCCTCCGCACCTTCCGCGCACCGGCTGGGGGACATCGCCGCCCACGTCCGGGGTGAACTCCTCGGCGACCCCGGACTGCTCGTCCACGGCCTGAACGGGCTGGAGGAAGCAGCCCCCGGGGAGGTGTCGTTCTACGGCAACCCCCGCTACCGCAAGCAGTTCGAGGCCACCCGCGCCTCGGCGGTGCTGGTGGGGATGGACGCGCAGGCCCGCGAGGGGCTGGCGCTGGTCCGGGTGCACAACCCGCATCTGGCCTACGCGAAGCTCCTCTCGCTGTTCCACCCGGCCTCCCGGCCGGAGCCCGGCATCCACCCGTCCGCCCACGTCCACCCGGAGGCCACGGTGCACCCGGAGGCGTCCGTGCGCGCGGGCGCGGTGGTGGAGCGGGGCGCCCACGTGGGGGCCCGCACGGTGCTGCACCCCGGCGCCTACGTGGGCGAGTCCGCGCGTGTCGGCGACGACTGCGTGCTCTACCCCCACGCCACCGTGCGCGAGCGGTGCGTGGTGGGCTCGCGCGTCATCCTCCACGCCTCGTCGGTGGTGGGCGCGGACGGGTTCGGCTTCGCCTTCGACGCGGAAGGGGAGGCGGGGCCGGAGCACTTCAAGATTCCCCAGGTGGGCATCGTCCGCATCGAGGACGACGTGGAAGTCGGCGCCTGCACCTGCATCGACCGCGCGACGGTGGGCGAAACCGTCGTCGGGCGGGGGACGAAGCTCGACAATCTCGTGCAGATCGCCCACAACGTGCGCGTGGGCCCGCTGTCGCTCATCTGCGCGCAGGCGGGCGTGTCGGGTTCGGCGGAGGTGGGCACCGGCGTGGTGCTCGCGGGGCAGGTCGGCGTGGTGGGCCACATCCGCGTGGGAGACCTGGCCAAGGTGGGCGCGCAGTCCGGCGTCGCCCATGACGTTCCGGACGGTCAGGTCGTCAGCGGCAGTCCCGCCATCCCCCACCGCGACTGGCTGCGCGCCAGTGCCGCGTCGGGGCAGCTGGCGGACCTGCTCAAGGAAGTGCGCGCCCTGCGCCGCAGGGTGGAGATGCTCGAGAAGGAGAAGGGCGGATGATGGACATTGGCGAGATCCAGAGCCTGCTGCCGCACCGCTACCCGTTCCTCCTGGTGGACCGGGTGGTGGAGATCGTGCCGGGCCAGAAGCTCACGGCGTACAAGAACGTCACCATCAACGAGCCCTTCTTCAACGGTCACTTCCCGGGTCACCCCGTGATGCCGGGCGTGTTGATTCTCGAAGCGCTCGCCCAGGCCACCGCCATCCTCGCGTACAAGACGGAGAACATGGACCCGTCGCGGCTGGTGACGTACCTGATGGGCGTGGACAACGCGCGCTTCCGCAAGCCGGTGGTGCCCGGGGACCGGCTCCAGCTGAACATCGAGGTCATCCGCCACAAGGGCGCCATCTGGAAGACGAAGGGCCTGGCGACGGTGGATGGGGTGAAGGTGGCGGAAGGGGAGTTCCTCGCCACGGTGGTGGACAAGAACAAGGCCGCCAAGGGCGACGAGAGCGCGGCGTCGTAGGCACGACGCGCTGCTGAGGAGAGAAGGACATGGCGCAGGTTCATCCCACCGCGGTCGTCCACCCGGGGGCACGCCTCCACGACACCGTGGAGGTGGGGCCCTTCTCGGTCATCGGGCCCCACGTCGTCATCGGCGCGGGCTCGCGCATCGGGCCGCACGTCGTCATCGAGGGCCGCACGACGCTGGGGGAGCGCAACCACCTCTTCCAGTTCTGCTCGGTGGGTGCCGCGCCCCAGGACCTCAAGTACGCGGGCGAGGACACCGAACTCATCATCGGTGACGACAACCAGATCCGTGAGTTCGTCACGGTGAACCTGGGCACCGTCAGCGGCGGCGGGGCCACGCGTCTGGGCCACCGCAACCTGCTGCTCGCCAACAGCCACATCGCGCACGACTGCGAGGTGGGCAACGAGGTGCTCCTCGCCAACGGGGCCGCGCTCGCGGGCCACGTCGTGGTGGAGGACGCGGTGAAGATTTCGGGCCTCGTCGCGGTGCACCAGTTCACCCGGCTGGGTCGCTACGCGTTCATCTCCGGTGGCTCCATGGTCACCATGGACGTGCCGCCGTACTGCACCGTGCAGGGGGATCGGGCCACGCTCGTGGGCCTCAACACCGTGGGCCTGGAGCGCGGCGGCTTCACCGAGGAGCAGATTGGCCGCGTGAAGGAGGCCTACCGCATCCTCTTCCGTTCCAAGCTGAGCCTCCAGGACGCGCTCGGGCAGCTGCGCGGAGAGCTGTCCAGCCACCCGGAAGTGGAGCACCTGGTGCGCTTCGTGGAGCAGAGCAAGCGCGGCGTGACGCGCTAGGCGCGCGCCCTCTTCACGGAACGAAAGGGGCACGGGTGGAGCGCATCGGGCTCATCGCGGGCAACGGCCAGCTTCCCTTCCTCTTCGCGCGGGCTGCCCGCGCGCGTGGCCTGGAGGTCGTGGTGGCCGCGCACCGGGGGGAGACGGACCCGGCACTCGAGGCGGAGGTGGGCCACTTCGCCTGGGTGCGCGTGGGGCAGGTGGACCGCATCCAGAAGGTCTTCCTGCAGGCGGGCGTCAGCCGGGCGGCCATGGCGGGCGGCATCGGTCGCGTGAAGGCGCTGTCGGAGGCTCGGCCGGACCTGGGCGCGGTGCGCATCATCTCGCGCCTGCGCAGCTTCCGGGACGACGCGCTCCTGCGTGCGGTGGCCGCGGACTTCGAGGCGCGCGGCATCACCATCATCGCGCCCACGGACTTCCTGGGAGAGGTGCTCTGCCCGGAGGGCCACCTGGCCGGCCCCGCGCTGAAGCCCGCGCAGGAGAAGGACGTGGCCCTGGGCCGCGAGGTGGCGGTGCTGCTGGGGCAGGCGGACGTGGGCCAGACGGTGGTGGTGCGCGACGGCCATGTGCTCGCGCTGGAGGCCGTGGAGGGCACCGACGAGACCATCCGCCGGGGCGCGAAGCTGGGCGGCCCTGGCGCGGTGGTGGTGAAGCGCTGCAAGCCGGAGCAGGACCTGCGCTTTGATTTGCCCGCCGTGGGCCCCCGCACGCTGGAGGTCATGGCGGAGGTGGGCGCCCGGGTGCTGGCGCTGGAGGTAGGGCGGACGGTGCTGTTGGACGCACCCGCCCTCTTCGCGGGCGCCACCGCGCGGGGCATCACGCTGGTGGGCGTGCGCTAGGGTTGGGGAATCCGCCCCTCGGGGCTGGCGTTGCCCTTCCACCTCCCCCGCGACGCCGAGGTTGACGCCGCATATGTCCGTTCGACTCCTACCTGTCGTGGCCCTGTTGAGCCTCCCGCTGCCCGCGTTCGCGGAGGCCATCCGGGTGTCCCTGGAGGGCCGTGCGGCCCTGGGCGAGGGCGTGCCCACGCTGCTCGTCCACATCGAAGAGCCCATCACCGGCTTCGAGGTGAAGCTCAAGCGCAGCGACGGCAAGACGGTGGAGCTCAAGGGGGGCGGCAAGCCGGGCGTCACCCGGCGCCTCGCCCTGGAGCAGCCGGAAGGCAAGTTCCACTACGAGGGCGAGCTGACGGTGCAGTTCCCGCAAGGGGCCGAGCCCGGCAGCATGCCGCTTGCCTTCGACACGGAGTTGTACGGCCCGCTGAAGCTGGAGGTGCGCCGCGAGGACGTGGACGTGGCCGCGCGCAAGGTGCGCTTCACGCTCTCCCGGCCGGCCGCGAAGACGGAAGTCACCGTGTTGATGGACACCGGCAAGAAGGCCTTCGCGGGCGACGTGGACTTCAAGGGCGCGCCCGCGGGCACGCCCTTGGAGGTGAAGTGGCTGCCGGCGGAGGGCAAGGTGATGCGCATCAGCCTGCGCGCCTTCGACACCTCGGACTACTACACGGGCGTGGACCTCTTCCCGTGGCAGGTGGACGTGCCGCACGAGGAGGTGGGCTTCCCCTCCGGCCGCTCGGACATCCCGCCGTCGGAGAAGGGCAAGCTGGACGCCAGCTTCAAAAGCATCACCGAAGCGTTGAACAAGTATGGCCGTTGGGCGTCGCTTCGGTTGTACGTGCTCGGGCACACCGACACGGTGGGGAAGACGGAGGACAACCGTGAGCTGTCGCTCAAGCGGGCGAAGAGCATCGCCGCCTGGTTCCGCCAGCGTGGCCTGAAGGTGCCGGTGTTCTACGAAGGCTTTGGAGAGCAGGCCCCGGCGGTGTCCACGCCGGACGAGACGGCGGAGGCGGCCAACCGCCGCGCCGAGTACATCATCGCGGTGGAGGACCCGTCGTTGACGAACGCGCCCTTCACCCCCCGGTGGCGAAAGCCGTGAGGTGTCACATGGTGGAGTTTCCTCGCATCCGGTTCGTGCTCGCGGTCGCGGGCCTGGGCTTCCTCGGCGTCACGGGCTGCGTGCGCACCGTGCCGTACGCGAAGCGCATGGCCGCGGAGAGCGAGAAGTGCACGCTCGTCCAGGCGCTGATGCGGCAGCCCGCGCCGTCCCAGGCCATCCAGCAGTTCGTCGCGGAGGGCAAGGAGGCGAAGGCCCCCGTCGTCGTCTACGTGCGCCGTCCGGAGGAGTCCACGCTGGAGCGCTTCTTCAGCGAGGACACGGAGTGCGCGGACGCCTCGTTCAAGGTCGTGCAGGAGAACGTCGTGGATGCGGTGGTGGTGTACCTCCAGGAGGTCCAGGGCGGCTACGCGTACGACGCGCAGCGCTCCAGCCCGGAGCACCTCTCCATGGACGGCCAGCCCCAGGGCACCGTGCGCAAGGACGGCACGGTGTGGGTGGCGGGCGCGGACGACTCTATTTGAGCAGCTCCTTCGCCCCGTCGGCGATGAACTGCACGGCGATGGCGGCGAGGATGAGGCCGGACACGCGCTCCAGGATGGCGACGCCGGACTGGCGCAGCACCCGCTGCACCATGCTGGATGCGTTGAGGATGAAGTAGCTGGCCCCGAAGGTGAGCACCACGGCGGCCACCACCGGCAGCGCGGAGAGGGCGGACGTTCCGCTGCGCGCCATCAGCACCATGGCGGTGGCGATGGCGCCCGGCCCCGCCAGCAGCGGGATGGCCAGCGGGACGATGGCCACGTCCTCTTTCACCGCGCCCTCCTCCTCCTCGGTGGGGCTGGTGCGCGTGGACGATGGGCGGGCGCGCAGCATGTCCAGGGAGGTGATGAGCAGCAGGATGCCGCCCGCGACGCGGAAGGCGCCCAGCGACACCGCGAACACCTGGAAGATGATGCGCCCGAAGAGGGCGAAGAACAGCATCATCCCGCACGCCACCAGACAGGCGCGCAGCGCGGTGCTGCGAATCTTCTCCTTCGTGTCCCCCGCGGTCATCGCCAGGAACAGCGGCACGACGCCAATCGGGTCCACCACGAAGAAGATGGCGGACAGCGACACGAGGAACGTGGACACCATGCTGGACATCGTCATGCGGTTTCCGGTGCGCTAGACGGTGAAGCGCAGCTTCCAGACCATGCCCAGGGCCTCGATGAAGATCTTCTTGTTCATCTTCGAGTGCCCGACGCGGCGGTCCTCGAAGACGATGGGCACCTCGCGCACGGTGAAGCCCTTGCGCAGCGTGCGGTAGGTCAACTCGATCTGGAACGCGTACCCGGTGCTGCGCACCTCGTCCAGGTTGAGGGCCTCCAGCACGCGGCGGTGGAAGCACTTGAAGCCGCCGGTGAGGTCGCGCACGTCCACGCCCAGGATGCTGCGCGCGTACAGCGAACCGCCGCGGCTGATAATCTTCCGGCCGACGCCCCAGTTCACCGTGCCGCCGCCCTGCACGTAGCGCGAGCCCAGCACCAGGTCCGCGCCGCGCTCGGCGGTGTCCAGGAAGGTGGGCAGGTAGCGCGGGTCGTGGCTGAAGTCCGCGTCCATCTCCAGGATGTACGTGTAGCCCTCGGCGAGCGCCCAGCGAAAGGCGGCCAGGTACGCGCGGCCCAGGCCCTCCTTCTTCTCGCGGTGGAGCACGCGCACGCGCGGATCCTTCGCGGCCAGTTCGTCGGCGAGCTGCCCCGTCCCGTCGGGCGAGTTGTCGTCGACGACGAGGATGTCCACGCGGGGATCGGCCGCCAGCACCGCTTGGGTGATGGGCCCGATGTTTTCCCGCTCGTTGTAGGTGGGGATGCAGACCAGCGCACGGTTCATGGCCCGGCGGACATACCCCAAACCCGGCGCCGGAACAGCAGAAGCGGCGTGCGCGCTGTCCGTTACACGTTTCCGGAACTTCCGGAGACAGGGCGCGGGGGCAGCAGCTCCAGCACCGTCTCCGCCGCCCGGTGGGCCGCGCCCACCGCGCCCAGCCGCCCGCGCACCTCGGCCAGCCCCTGGACCATCGCGTCCCGGGGCGCGCCCGGCAGCCAGACGTTCCGGACCTCGGAGGCAATCTTCTCGGGGGTCATGTCGCCCTGGAGCAGCTCGGGCACCACGCGCCGGCCGGCGAGCAGGTTGATGAGCGACACGAAGGCCACCTTCAGCATCATCCGGCCCACGAGGTACGTCACCAGCGACACGCGGTAGACGACGACCAGGGGGCGCTCCATCAGGCCCGCCTCCAGCACCGCCGTCCCGGACGCCACCACCGCGGCGTCGCTCGCGCCCACCACCTCCGGGGCGCGGCCGTCCACCAGCACCGGCGTCACGCCGCTGCCCTCGAAGCGGGAGGTGATCTCCTCCCGGGCGATGGTGGGCGCCACCGGCACCACGACCTGGAGGCCGGGGCGCTCCTGGGACAGCTGCTTCGCGGCCCCGACGAGGGTGGGCAGGATGCGGCGGATCTCACTCATCCGGCTGCCGGGCAGCAGTGCGAGCGTGGGGGCATCCAACGACAGACCCAGGCGCTGCCGGAACTCCCGGGCGCTGGCGGCTGCGGGCATCTGCTCCAGCACGGGGCTGCCCACGTAGCGGGCGGGGACGCCGGCCTCGCGGTAGAAGTCTTCCTCGAAGGGCAGGATGCAGAGCATCCGGTCCACCAGCCGCTGGATGGTGCGCACGCGGCCCCGGCGCCAGGCCCAGATCATCGGGGAGACGTAGTAGGCCACCGGGATGCCCTGGGCCTTGAGCTTCTTCGCGAGCCGCAGGTTGAAGTCCGGGATGTCCACCAGGATGGCGCAGTCCGGCCGGCGCTCGGCGGCGGTGGTGGCCAGGCCCTTCATGATCCGCAGGATGCGCGGGATGCGGGGCAGCACCTCGGTGATGCCCATGACGGACACCTCACGGGCGTCGAAGAGCAACTCCACCCCCCGTGCGGCCAGCCGGCTCCCCCCCATGCCGAAGAAGGTGAGGTCGGGGCGCAGGGCCTGGAGGGCGGCGACGAGCTCGGCGGCGTGGGTGTCGCCGGAGGCCTCGCCTGCCACGACGAGGATGCGGGGGGAGGGCGGCGGCGTCATGGGCGGCACGAGGCCCGCATCGTACCTGATGCGCGGGGGGAGGGAGGCTGTAGACTGCGGCCCCCTTGAAGACGCTTCTGCTCGCTGAGAGCCACCCCCCGACACTCGAGCACCTGACGGGCCTGCTCTCCCAGGCCGGGTACACCGTGCGGGCGGTGAGCGACGCCGTGATGGCGTTGGAGCACTTCTCGGCGGACAACCCGGACGTGGTGGTGCTGGGGGTGGATCTGCCGCACGTGGAGGGGCAGCACGTCGTGCACCTCCTCCGCGCGCACAGCCAGGGTG
>NZ_RAWB01000859.1 GCF_003612055.1 Corallococcus llansteffanensis | reverse complement strand
CCACGGGCGCGGGGCGGTCCACGGCGTAGGTGAGCCCTTCGATGCTACAGGTCCCCTCGATGCAGCCGACGGCCGGCACGGGGGGCTCATTGAACTGGCCCTGCCAGTCCTGGCCCAGATTCAGCGGCTCCCCGATGGGTTGCTGGTCGGAGGCCGGTCCGACGAAGGCCTGCAGCACCCCTTCATCGGTGACGACCAGCTCCAGGCGTGCCGCGCCCTCCGGAGCCTTGAGCCCCAGCATGGTGCCGCGACGGTTGCCCAAGCCCCACTCCAGGGCCAGCGGTGCGCCCGCGCCATGGTGCACGAGCGCCACGTAGCGGTCGTCCCGGCCCACCAGCATCAGTGCGGCCACCGGATCCGGCGGCGGGCCCTCCATGATCTCCTTCAGGCGGCGCTTCAGCGTGGGCGGAGGCGCCTCGGTCCTCACGAGTGCCGTCAGTCGCGCGAAGCCGCCCACCAGCCCCGGGACGTCCACGCGCACGCGCCCGACGTTCGGCTCGTTGCTTTCCACGGGGGGGAAGCGGAAGCCCTTGTTCTCGAACGTGACCGGCCGGCCGGCCACCAGCAGCAGCGATTCACCGGGTGCCTCGCCCACCACCACGCGGCGCTTGTCCGGGAGGACATTCTCCGTCCGCGCCGGGCCGGTGCGTGACGCGACGCCCAGGTCCGCGATGATGGCCTCCCCTGGCATCGCCTGCGGGCTGACCTGTCCGCTGCGGTGCCAGGCCACGCCCAGCACGCCCAGCGCCGCCAGCACCACCAGCACCGCGGCCGTCTGCGCCACCACGCGCGCCGCGTGGCGCACCTTCTGCTTCGCCCGCTGCCAGCGCGTCAGCCGCAGGGGCGGCATGGACAGCAGGCTGCCGGGAACCAGCGGCTCCAGCTCCGCGATGAGCGCGCCTACGGACGGGTAGCGGTCATCTGGATCCGGCTTGAGGCACCGCATCACGATGGTGTCCACCCGCGGATCCAGGCCCGGGCGCTTGCGCGACGGCGGATCGAAGGTGCCCAGCGGCACCTCGCCGGTGAAGGTCTCGTAGAGGATGACGCCCAGGGAGAAGATGTCCGCCCGCGCGTCCGCGCTCTTGGCGTCCACGCGCTGCTCGGGGGCCATGTACGAGATGGTCCCCATGGACACGTGCGTGGACGTGAGCGCGTAGCGCGACGCCGCCTGCGCGTCGTCCAGGAAGGACGCCAGCCCGAAGTCCGACACCTTCGCGATGCCGCCCGCCTGCTGATCCAGCAGGATGTTCTCCGGCTTCAGGTCGCGGTGGATGACGCCCCGGCCGTGCGCGTACTCGATGGCCCGGCAGATCTCCAGCATCCGCCGCAGCAGCACCGGCGTGTCCAGCTGCGGGCTGCGCATGAGCTCGCGCAGGGACGGCCCGTCCACGAACTCCATCACCAGGTAATAGGTGCTGTCCGTCTTCCCCTTGTCGACGATGGCGACGACGTGGGGGTGGCTGAGGGTCGCCAGCGCGGCGGCTTCCTTCTGGAAGCGCGCGATGAACGACGGGTCCTTGGCCAGCTCCGTGTTGAGCAGCTTTACCGCGACCGTGCGGCCGAGGGAGAGCTGGGTGGCCTTGTGGACCTCCCCCATGCCTCCGGCACCGACGAGCTTCTCCAGGCGGTAGCCGCTGATGTGGTCAGGGGTCCGGGCACGGCTGATGGCGGTAGGCTCAATCGAGGACATGGGCGGGGCGCAGGCAGGCGAGGGTAACAGAAACGGGGCGTCGCGTTACCGCCCCGATCATCCCTGTCCCAACCTCCCCGTCCGCAAGGCGGCCGGGCGACCCTGACCCAGGTGGGCTCAGGTATCCCCGGAGGCGGTGCGGAGCACGCTGGTGAGGTTGGTGCGCACCTGGGACAGCGAGGAGCGCATGCTCGCGTGCCGCACCGACGCGCCAATGGCCCGCGCCAGCGACTTGAGCAGGGACACCTCTTCCGGGCGCCAGACGCGCGCCTGGTGGCAGTCCTCGAACGCCACGTACCCCCACCACTGCTTGGCCGGGATGATGGGGCACAAGAGGACGGACTGGACGCCCTGGCGCTCCAGCAGCTCGCGCATCATGGGCGGCGCCTCGCGGGTGGCACAGGAGACGACCATCCCCGCCTCCAGCATGTCCATCCACGACAGCGCGTAGTCGCGCAGCGCCAGCGAGCGCAGCATGGGGTGCGCGTGCGGCGACACCACCCCCGGCTCCGCCCACGCGTGGCGCAGGTCCGTGATGAACCGGCCCGCCAAGTTCGTGGTCCGGTTCTCGAAGATGCAGGCGCGATCCACCTTCAGGGTCCGGGCCACCATGCCCAGGGACTCGGCGCCCGTCGCCGCGCAGAGGCCCTTGTCCAGCAGCAACCGGGACGCTTCGGACACCTTCGTGAACGCTTCCACCATGACCGTCTCGCTTGAAGGGGGGGAGGGGGACGCCCCTTCTTGTCGTGGATGAACAGGCATCCACCTAATGCGTATTAAGCAGGATTCTTCCCCGCCTGTCAAATGGTGGCCTTGCTGAAATTCCAAGAAGAAGAGGGAGATGGAGCGTCCGGTCCTGGAACGACAACAGGGGCGCCCCGGGAAGAGGGCGCCCCTGTCGGGCACTGCGACCTGTTTCGCCCCTTGGAGAAGGCGGGCAGGCGGTGCGTGACGGCGGGATTACTCCGCGGCCTTCTCGGTGGTCTTCTTCTCGGTGGTGGTCTTCTTGGTGGCCTTCTTGCCGGCCGCCTTGGTCTCCGTCTTGGTCTCGGTCTTCGCCTCGGTCTTCACTTCACCGGTCGCGGGAGCGGGGGCAGC
>NZ_RAWB01000858.1 GCF_003612055.1 Corallococcus llansteffanensis | reverse complement strand
GGACATGGGGGGCGGTTGGTGGTTCTGAAGGGTGCGATGTGAACCGAAGGAGCGGGAGGACCTATGAACACCGAAGTGGTGCATGCGGAAGGCAAGCCCCGGACCCACTGGGAACATTTCACGCGCGACGAGCAGCTCGGGGTGCGGGGCGTGGGCCGGTCCATGGAGCAGGCCTTCGAGATGGCGGCGCTGGGGCTGTCCGCGCTGGTGACGGACCCCCGGAGCGTGGAGGCGCACGAGGAGCTGGAGGTGTCCTGCCAGTCCGTGGACCACGACGAGCTGCTCGCGGAGTGGCTGCGCGAGGTGGTGGGCGCCATGGCCGGACGGCGCCTGCGCTTCCAGTGCTTCGCGGTGCGCCTGGACGGGCTGAACCTCTTCGGCCACGGCTTCGGCGAGCGCGCGGGCGCTGAGCGCCACGGGCTCGACGTCGCGGTGACGGGCGCGTCGCTCACCAGCGTGTCCGTGCGCCAGGGGCCGGGCGGCGTGTGGACGGCCGAGGCGCTGGTGGACTTCTAGATGACGCCCCGGGAGGTGAGCTTCCCGGGAGGCGGTGGGCGGCTGGAGCTGCCCTCGGGCGCTCCGGCCGCGAGCGCGGTGCTGGTGTCGTGCTTCGCGTGCGTGGGCCACTCGCCCGGGCCGCAGCGGCTGGCGCGCGCGCTGGTGTCGCGGGGCTTCGCCGTATTGCGCCTGGACTTCACGAAGGGTGCGGACGGCGCGAGCGCGGAAGGGCCCCCGGACACGGTGCCGGGCGTGGACACGGTGGTGGCCGCGTCGGCCTGGCTCTCCGAGCGCGTGCCGGTGCCCCGGCTCCTCGTGGGGCACAGCCTCGGAGGCACGGCCGTGCTGGCCGCGCTGCCCCGGCTGCCGGACGTCACGGCGGTGGCGCTGGTGAACGCCCCCGTGGGCGCGGACACCCTGCGGGCGCTGCTGCCTCCCGGCGAGCGCGGCGCGGAAGCAGGCGACGTCGCCCTGGGCCCTGGCCGGCTGCGCCTGCACCGGGACTTCCTGCGGGCCATCGACGCGGAGGCGGTGGCGGAGGCGCTCGGGGCTTTCGAGGGCGCACTCCTGGTGATGCAGGCGCCGGAGGACCGCTACGTGGGCCTGGAGCGCGTGCGGGGGCTGCTGGCGCGCGCACGGCGGCCCGCGAGCCTGGTGATGCTGGACGGGGCGGACCACTTCCTCTCACGCCCGGCGGACGCGGCCTACGCGGCGGACGTGCTGGGGCCGTGGGCCACGCGGCACGTGGCGCCGCTGCGCGAGCGCGAGGAGCCGCTGCCGGAGGGACAGGTGGAGGTGCACGGGGCGTCCGAGGGGGGACTCGCCCAGGACATCCGCGTGGGCACGCACCGGCTGCGCGCGGACGAGCCGCGGGCGCTCGGGGGGCAGGACTCGGGGCCCTCGCCCTATGGGCTCCTGGCCGCGGCGCTGGGGGCGTGCACGTCGATGACGATGCGCCTGTACGCGGACCAGCACGGCTGGCCGCTCACGGGCGTGCGCGTGCGGCTGAACCACGACAAGGTGCATGCGAAGGATTGCGCGGAGTGCGAGTCGCGGGTGGGGCGCGTGGACCGGCTGGAGCGGCTCGTCCGGCTGGAGGGGCCCCTGACGGACGAACAGCGCGCCCGGCTGCTGCACATCGCGGACCTGTGCCCGGTGCACCGCACGCTCGAATCCAAGGTGGACGTCCTGACCCGCTGGGACGATTCATTCACGGAGTGAGTGCTCCAGGGCCGGGGGCTGGTATAGGGAGCGTTCCTTCCCCTTCGCGATCAGGATTTTCTTACCATGGCCCGTGAGACCCGCCTTGTCTGGCTCGACCTGGAGATGACCGGACTGGACCCCGAGTCCTGCGGCATCATCGAGGTGGGCGTCATCATCACCGGCCCGGACCTGCGGCCCATCGCGGAGTTCGAGCGGGTCATCTGGCAGCCGGAGGAGATGCTGCTGCGCATGGAGCCCGTCGTGCGCGACATGCACACGAAGAACGGCCTCATGGAGAAGGTGCGCTCCTCGAACGTGTCCCTGCGCGTGGCGGAGCGCGAGGTGACGGCCTTCATCGCGGACCACTGCGAGCTGGGCGAGGGCATCCTCGCGGGCAACTCCATCCACACCGACCGGCGCTTCCTCATCAGCCACATGCCCATGCTGGACCGCTACCTGCACTACCGCATGGTGGACGTGACGAGCCTGAAGGTGCTGGTGCGCGCGTGGTACCCGGCGCTGGTGGAGCCGCGCAAGCCGCCCAGCGGGCACACCGCGCTCGCGGACCTGCGCTCCAGCCTCACGGAGCTGCAGTACTACCGGGACATCCTCTTCCGCGCGACGCCGGGCTGAGCTTCCGAGCCGGGCGAACCGGGGCCCGGGCTTCCGGGCCTCAGACGCGGGCGCCGTCGGCCGGGAGCTGACGGGCGATGGTGCCCAGCAGGTCGTCCAGCTCGAAGGGCTTGGCGAGGAAGTGCGAGCTGTCGCGGCGCTCCTCGTCGGTGAGGCGGCCCGCGCTCATCACCACCACGGGCAGGTCGCACAGGTCGGGATGGGCGCGGATGCGGCGCAGCAGCTCGCCGCCGTCCATCACCGGCATCATCAGGTCCAGCAGGACGAGGTCGGGCTTGGAGGCCATGAGCCGCTGGAGGCCCTCGTCGCCGTTGTAGGCGGTGACGATGTCGTAGCCCTCCAGGGACAGGATGTCCTGGAGCGCCTCCACGATGGCCAGCTCGTCGTCGACGATGAGCAGCCGCTTCATGCGCCCCCGTCCTTCACGCTCATGCCGCGCCGGCTCCCCTCCAGGCAGGAGGCGCAGGGGTGCGGCAGGCGGC
>NZ_RAWB01000857.1 GCF_003612055.1 Corallococcus llansteffanensis | reverse complement strand
GGCCGTGGGGGACCCGGCGCGCGACTCCGGCGAGGGCAGGGCGTCGCGGTCCACCTTGCCGCTGGAGGTGAGGGGCAGCGCCTCCAGCACCGCGAAGGCGGTGGGCACCATGTACTCCGGCAGCCGCTGCTGGAGGAAGGCGCGCAGCGCGGCTGGATCCGGTGACTCTCCGGAGGCGGGCACCACGTACGCCACGAGCCTGCGCAGTCCCGGCGCGTCCTCGCGCACCCGGGCCACGGCCTGGCGCACGGTGGTGTGTTCCTCCAGCGCGGCCTCCACCTCGCCAGGTTCGATGCGGAAGCCGCGCAGCTTCACCTGGAAGTCGGTCCGGCCCAGGTATTCGACGTCGCCCCGGGGCCGCCAGCGCACCCGGTCTCCGGTGCGGTACAGCCTCGCGCCCGGCTCGGTGCTGTAGGGGTGGGGGATGAAGCGCTCGGCGGTGAGCGCCGGCCGGCGCAGGTAGCCCCGCGCCAACCCCACGCCGCCGATGAACAGCTCGCCGGGCACGCCCACGGGGACTGGCCGCAGGTGCGCGTCCAGCACGTACAGCCGGGTGTTGGGCCAGGGCGTGCCGATGGAGGGCTCGGTGGGGAAGACCGGCCCCGAGGTGATGGAGGCGCAGACGGTGGCCTCGGTGGGCCCGTAGGCGTTGAGCAGGGTGCGGCCCACGCTCCAGCGCCGGGCCACCTCGGCGGACAGCGCCTCGCCCGCGGAGATGACGGTGCGCAAGAGCGGCAGGTCTGCTGGCGTGAGCTGCGCCAGGACCGACGGCGTCAGCGTGACGGTCGACACCGCCTGCTCGGCGAGCAGCGCGCGCAGGGGCGCATCCGGCAGCAGCCGCTCCCGGGGCGCCAGCACGAGCGTGGCGCCCGCGAGCAGCGGGGCGAAGATCTCGAGGATGGCGGCGTCGAAGGTCGGCGACGCGAACTGCAGGACGCGGCTGGTGGCGGCCAGGCCGTGGGCCCGGACGGCGGCGAGCACGGAGTTGCACAGGCCGCGGTGGCCCAGCAGGGTGCCCTTGGGCCGGCCGGTGCTGCCCGAGGTGTAGATGACGTAGGCGAGCTGATCCGGCAGGACGTCCACCCCGGGCGGCGTGGTGGAGCGCCGGGAGAGGAGGCTGGCGTCGGTGTCGAAGCAGCAGGGCACGCACGACAGGGACGCGGGAAGCTGGTCGAGCAGGGCCTTGTGGGTCAGCAGCACCTGGAGGCCGGAGTCCTCCAGCATCAGGGAGACGCGCGCGGTGGGGTGGGCCGGGTCCAGGCAGAGGAAGGCGCCTCCGGCCTTGAGGATGCCGAGCATGCCCACCACCAGCTCCACCGAGCGCTCCACGCACAGGCCCACGAGCACCTCGGGGCCCACGCCCAGCGCGCGCAGGTGGTGCGCGAGCTGGTTGGCGCGCGCGTCGAGCTGCCGGTAGGTGAGGGACTCCCCCTCGAAGACGAGCGCGAGCGCGTCCGGCGTGCGCAGGGCCTGGGCTTCGAACAGCGCGTGCAGGACCGTGTCGCGCGGCAGCTCCGCCCCGGAGTCGTTCCATTCCACCAGCACCTGGTGGCGTTCGGCGTCGGTCAGCAGCGGCAGTTCGGACAGGCGCAGGTGGGAACCGCCCAGCGCGCCCTCCAGCAGCACGTGCAGGTGGGTCACCAGCCGGCGGGCCGTCTCCGGGCGGAACAGGTCGGTCGCGTACTCCAGCGAGCCCGTCAGCCCCTGGGGCGTGTCGGTGAGCACCAGCGTGAGGTCGAAGCGCCCCGTGCCGCCCTCGAAGGGCACCGGCTGGAAGCTCAGCCCCGGCGCCTCCAGCGTGCCCAGGGACATGTTCTGGAAGGTGAAGTTCACCTGGAACAGCGGGGAGCGCGACGTGTCCCGCTCCGGCCGCAGCGCCTCGACGAGCTTCTCGAAGGGCAGATCCTGGTGCGCGTGCGCCTCCAGGGTGGTGTCGCGCACGCGGGAGAGCAGCTCGCGGAAGCTGGGGTCCCCGTCCAGGCGCGTGCGGTACACCAGCGTGTTGACGAAGAAGCCGATGAGCCCTTCCTGTTCCTGGAAGCGGCGGCCGGCCATGGCGCCGCCGACGCTCACGTCGTCCTGGCCCGAGTAGCGCGAGAGCAGGGCCTGGAAGCCGGCCAGCAGGGCCATGAACGGGGTGACGCCCTCGGCCTGGCAGAGGGCCGCCAGTGTCTGGGAAAGCGCGCGTGGCAGGTGGACGGGCACCGCGTCGCCGCGGAAGGAGGCCACCGGCGGGCGGGGCAGGTCGGTGGGCAGCTCCAGGGCCGCGGGGGCGCCTTCCAGGTGACGGCGCCACCAGTCGATCCGCGCCTCCAGCGCCTCGCCCCGCAGCCACGCGCGCTGCCAGAGGGCGTGGTCGGCGTACTGCACCGGCAGGGGGGACAGCGGCGAGGGCCGTCCGGCGGTGAAGGCCTGGTAGAGGGCTACCATCTCCCGGACGAACACGCCCAGGGACCAGCCGTCGGAGACGATGTGGTGCATCGTCGTCACCAGCAGGTGCTGGCGCTCGGAAAGCCTGATCAACAGCACGCGCAGGAGCGGGCCCGTGGCGAGGTCGAACGGGCGCGCCTGTTCCTCGCCCGCGAGGCGGCGGGCCTCTTCTTCCGGGTGGGCGTGGGCCGACAGGTCGACCTCCTCCAACCGGAAGGCCCCCGGGGGATGGATGCGCTGCGTGGGCGCGCCGCCGTCCGCGTGGAACGTGGTGCGCAGGGACTCGTGGCGGCGGACGAGCTCGGAGAAGGCGCGAGCGAGCGCGGCGGGGTCGAGGTGTCCCTCCAGGCGGAGCGCGGACGGCATGTTGTAGGCGTTGCCGCCCGGGTGGAGCTGGTC
>NZ_RAWB01000856.1 GCF_003612055.1 Corallococcus llansteffanensis | reverse complement strand
CCACGCCCACCGGCACCGGTTGCAGGTACGTGTCCAGCACGTACGCACGGGTATTCGTCAGAGGACGGCCGATGTTCGGCACTTCCTCTCGTCCCACCAGCGACCACGTCGAGTACGTCGTGTCTTCCGACGGGCCGTAGAGGTTGTAGAGCTTGCGCACCGTGGAGACGCCGTACACCTGCTTCGCCAGCGTCTCCGGCAGCGCTTCGCCCGCGAGGTTCACCACGCGCACCGACGGCGGCACCGCGCCCAGCCTCACCAACTGCGCCATCGCCGACGGCACCGTGTTGATGAGGGTGACTTCGGCGTCCACCTTCTCTTCGGCCAGGTGCAGCGCGTTGCGCACCACCACCACGCTGCCACCACGCACCAGCGGCGCGAACAATTCGAATACGGAGAGGTCGAAGTTGAGGGACGTCGCAGCCAGCACGGCCTTCGTCTCTTCCTCTTCGAACGTCTCCTGCGCCCACGTCAGGAAGGCCACGGCGTTCCGGTGCGTCACCGCCACGCCCTTCGGACGGCCCGTGCTTCCCGACGTGTAGATGAGATACGCCACGTTTTCCGGCCGCACTTCCGCCGGGAGCGCCAGGGTGGATTCGTGTGCCAGGGCCTCGTCGCGGTCCAGGCACACCGCCTGCGCGGTGAAGTGCGGCAAGGACTCCAGCAGGTGCGAATGCGCGACCAGTGCCGGGCCCTGCGCGTCCTCCAGCAGCCAGCCCAGCCGTTCCTTCGGGTAGCTCGGGTCCAGCGGCACGTACGCACCGCCTGCCTTCAGGATGCCCAGCGTCCCCACCACCACGTCCGCTGTGCGCTCCACGCACAGGCCCACGCGCGACTCGGGCCCCACGCCCAGCTTCCTCAGCCGGTGCGCCAGTTGGTTCGCCTTCGCCTCCACTTCCCGGTACGTCAGCCGCTGCTTGCCGCTCACCACCGCGATGGCCTCGGGCGTCCTCCGAGCCTGCGCCTCGAAGAGCTGGGGAATCGTCGCGTCGCGCGGGTACTCCGCCTGCGTCTGGTTCCACGTCACCAGCACCTGCTGACGCTCTGCCTCCGTCAGCATCGGCAGACGGCCTACTGCCTCCTCCGGCTTCGCCACCACTCCTTCCATCAGCACGCGCAGGTGCTCCACCATCCGGCGGATCGTCCCGGCCTCGAACAACTCGGTGCTGTACTCCAGCAGGACGTCCAGGCCTCGCGGCGTCTCCACGAAGACGATGCTCAGGTCGAACTTCGACGTCTTGCTTTCCAGCTCCACGGGCTTGAGCGTCACCCCGGGCAGACGTGCCTCGCCCATGGGCAGGTTCTGCAGCGCCAGGAGGACCTGGAACAACGGCGTGTAGCTCCGGTCACGCTTCGGCTGCAGCGCCTCCACCAGCTTCTCGAACGGCACCTGCTGGTGCTCCTGCGCTTCCAGGACCGTCTCCCGCACCTGCTTCAGCAGTGCCTGGAAGGACTGACCTGGCTCCACGTTCGCGCGCAGCACCAGCGTGTTGACGAAGAAGCCGATGAGGCCTTCCACCTCCGAGCGCGTCCGGCCCGCGATGGGCGAACCCACGCTGAGGTCCGTCTGCCCTGAGTACCTCGACAGTAGGGCCTGCCAGCCCGCCAGCAGCACCATGTACAGCGAGGCGCCTTCGCGTTGGGCCAGACCGCTCAACTCCTGGACGAGCGCCTGGGGCCAGAGGAAGGACTGGAGCGCGCCAGCGTTGCCTCGCACCGCGGGCCTCGGACGATCCGTCGGCAGCTCCAGCATGGGGGGAGCCGCCGCGAGCTTCTGCTTCCAGTAATCCACTTCGCGCTGCAACGCCTCGCCCTGCAACTCCTGTCGCTGCCAGGCTGCGTAGTCCGCGTATTGCACCGGCAGCTCTGGCAGGGGCGACCGTCGCCCTTCCGCGAAGGCCGCGTAGAGCGCTCCCACCTCGCGCACGAGCACGCCCATCGACCAGCCGTCCGACACGATGTGGTGCATCGTGACGATGAGCACGTGCTCCCGCGCATCCAGCTTCAGCAGCAGCGCCCGGACCAGCGGACCTCGATTCAGGTCGAAGGGCTTCATCACCTCCCGTTCAAGTCGATGCCGCGCCGCCTCGTCTCGCGACCGCGCGTCCGCTGCGTGGAGATCCACCCTCTCCAACGACAGCTTCGTCTCTGAATGGATGACCTGGATGGGCTGACCGTTCTCCTCTGCGAAGGTGGTCCGCAACGCCTCGTGGCGTCGCATCACTTCGTCCAGTGCCTTCTCCAGCACCTCCTGGCGGAGCTCGCCTTCCAGGCGCACCGCCATCGGGACGTTGTAGAGGGGCGTGCCCGGCTCCAACTGGTCGATGAACCACAGCCGCTGCTGCGCGAACGACAACGGCCGGGAGGCAGCTCCTGCCGCCGACCTCATTGCCATCGTGGTCGAACGAGACGCCTTCTCCAGTCGCTTCGCGAGGGCCTCCACCGTGGGGGCCTCGAAGAGTGCGCGCAGGGGCAGCTCCGCGCCTGTCTCCGTGCGCACCCGTGACACCACCTGCGTCGCGAGGAGCGAGTGTCCACCCAGTGCGAAGAAGTTGTCCTTCACGCCCACTTGGGGAATGCGCAGCACGTCAGACCAGATGGCCGCGAGCTTCGCTTCGAGCTCCGTGCGCGGCGCTTCGTAGGTACTGCCGGACTGCGGCGCCTCCGGCTCCGGCAGCGCCTTGCGGTCCACCTTGCCGTTGGCGTTGAGCGGCAGTGCCTCCAGCACCACCACCGTTCCGGGCACCATGTACTCTGGCAGTCGCTGACGCAGGCTCGCCTTCAGCGACTCCGCCTCCAGCGTCGCCCCGGCCTTCGCCGCCACGTACGCGACGAGCCGCTTCTC
>NZ_RAWB01000855.1 GCF_003612055.1 Corallococcus llansteffanensis | reverse complement strand
CCGCCAACGCCACGAGCCCGACGAGGAGGAGCGCGCCCAGCCACACGCGGACATCCGCGGGCGACGTCACCGGCCCGCGGGGAGACAGCACCGCCAGGGGCGCCGGCCAGAAGAGCTTGCTGCCCAGGTCCGCCGGGAAGGCCAGGAGGCCGCTCACGCGCGCCGCTCCCTCCGAGGCGTTGCTCGCGGGCAGCCCGCCGCCCAGCGCCGCCAGCCGCAGGCCGGCGTACGCGACGAACCCCAGGCCCAGGAGCATGTAGCGGCGGGCCTGCATGAGCAGGCTGCCCCGCGCCCCGGCGGACGTCGTGGCGCGCTCCAGGGCCCACAGCAGCACGGGCAGCACGGCCGCCGTCTCCTTGAGGAGCAGCCCCACCAGCCACACGGCCGCCGCCCCCAGCGCACGCGCGGGTGAGGCAGGCGCCGGCAGCCACAGCCGCGCCGCCAGCAACACCGCCAGCGCCATCCCCACGTCCATCGCGCCGCTCACCCAGGCCACCGCCTCCGTGTGGACGGGGTGGAGCGCGAACAGCAGCGCGCCACCCAGCGCGGCCCAATCCCCCGCCCCCTGCTCCGAGCCCGGGCGGCCCGCGCGAAGGCACACGCGCAGCAGCCAGAGCACCAGGACGGACACCGCCGCGTGCATCAGCATCAGCGCCAGGTGGTACGCCCAGGCCTGGAGCCCGAAGCCCTGCCGCAGCACGAAGAAGAACACGTGCAGCAGCGGCCGGTAGTAGTGATGCCGCGGATCCTGCGCCGTGGAGGACTCCAGGAAGCCGAACAGCGGCTGCGCGAAGGCCTGGCGCAGGCCCTCCACCGAACGGATCCACGGGTTCTCCAGCACCAGCTGCACGTCGTCGTAGACGAAGCCGTTCGCGAGCGTGCCGGCGAACACGAGCAGCGCGGCCAGCGCCACCAGTGCGTACTGAAGGCCGGGACGCAGGAGAATGGGCCCCGGGGCACCGGTGCCGGATGCGGCCTGTTCCATGTCAGCGCCCCTCCACGTGGGCGACGACCAGCAGGCTGGTGCCCAGGGGCAGGGACCCGCCCCGGCGCAGCCAGGCCCGCTCCGCGGACAGCACCGCGCGAAGGGCCGCGGAGGCCACCCCTCCCCGCGCGCCATGCTCCGCGTCCTGCCGCGCCCGCACCGCGCCCTCGGAGCGCAGCCCCAGGCGGCTCGGCACGGCGCGCAGCAGCCACAGCGGGAGGGGCAGCGGCGCGAAGAGATACGAGGCGAAGTCCACCGCGAAGCCCGTGCGCCGCAGCAGGTCGCACAGGGGCGCGCGGGCATAGCGGCGGAAGTGCCCCGCCACCACGTCGTCCTCGGCCCACAACCAGCTGAAGGCCGGCACCGTGAGGTACAGGCGCCCGTCCTCCTCCAGGAGCTCGCGGGCCTGCTCCAGCAGGCGCACGTCCTCTTCGACGTGCTCGATGACGTCGAAGAAGCCCAGCGCTGGGAGCGAGTGGGGACGGAAGCCCGCGTCCTCCAGCGTGGCGCACACCACGGGCTCGAGGCCCCGGGCCCGGGCCTGCCGCGCCCCGTCCAGGCCCGGCTCCACGACGAGCGTGGGGATGCCCGCGTCGCGCAGCCCCGCGGCGACGTAGCCGTTGCCTCCGCCCGCGTCCACGAGCGGCCCGCGCGGCGGCCACGCGCGCACCGCGTCCACGATGCAGCGGTTGCGGTGCTGGAACCAGAAGGAGCCGTCCTCCACCGCGCGGCACAGGACGTGGCCGTCTCCGGGGTACGAGACGGGCGTGCTCCGCCCCGCCGTCCAGACGCCTTCCTCCAGCGGCACCAGCGCCGGGGCCCACCGTCGCAGCCACCCGGCCTCCACGGCGGGCGCCCTCATGGCGCGGACTCCACCGCCGAGGGCACGGGCGGCTGCGGCGCCACCACGGGCTCCGCGGAGGACGTCTCCGCCGGCACGATGCGCCAGGGCTCCGGGGCCCGGCCCGGCTTGAGCCGGAAGAAGCGCCGCTCCGGGAACTGCGTGCGCAGCCGCTCGAAGTGGCCCGGACCGTCGTGCAGGATGAGCACCTCGTCGGAGAAGTCCGGGCGCGGCGGCGCCCACTCGAAGACCCAGCTGCCCCCGCGGCGGAACTCCGGCACGCGCCGCCAGGCCGCCACGTACCGCGGCGCGAGCAGCACGGCGCGGCCCAGGCCCGCGTCACGCACGTAGGCCTCCACCGCCGCGTGGATGGCCGACTGTTCACGCAGCGCGAGCGCGTGGTGCACGTCGAAGATGCCGAGCCCCACCACGAGCGCCCCGCCCGTGCCCAGCAGCAGCGGCCGGGGCGACACCGACGCCCGCCGCGCGAAGTCCACCGCGCGCTTGAGCCCCTGCACCGCCACGAGCGCGAGCGCGGGCGCGCACTCGGAATAGTGGATGGGGCCCACCGCGTGGATGCCGTGGTTGTCGTGGAAGAGGCCCAGGCCCAGCAGCGACAGCACGCCCAGCGACAGCAGCACGGTGAGCCGGTCCCACGAAGCCCCCAGCGCCACCAGCGCCACGCCCAGGGGCCCCAGGAACCACACCGCCAGCATCAGCGTGTTGTAGCTGGTGTTCGCCCCGAAGCGCTCCAGCAGCGTGCCGTCGTGCGCGGTGAGCTGCGCGGGGAACGTGTACATGGACACGCGCGCCGGCAGCAGCGCGTCCCCCGTCACCGCGTGGTTGAAGGCGAGGAAGGCCCCCAGCGGCAGGAGCCACCCCAGCGCCAGCCCGCCCAGGCAGGGCCCCACGGGCAGGCGGCGGCGTGCCACGCGCCACACGAGGTCCAGATAGAAGGGCGCGAGGAAGAAGACCGTCTCGAAGGGCCGGCACAGGAAGGACACGCCGCTCACCAGCCCCAGCAC
>NZ_RAWB01000854.1 GCF_003612055.1 Corallococcus llansteffanensis | reverse complement strand
GGATGAGCACCCGCTTGCGCCGGGCCTCGATGGGCACCGGAACGCGCAAGCCCTCCGACTGGTTGTCCGCCTCCATGCCCGCCTCCTCATGACGCGAAGAACACCACCCTCCAATGTCAGGGCGATGCCCCACGTCGGCACCCCCGGCCACCGGGCGCCTGCCCTCCCGCCCGCGGGACGGAGGAGCTTTCAGGGATGGTTCGGGTGCATCCGGTGCCGCCACGTCGTGCGCTTCGACGTGTAGCGCGGGTTCTCGAACAGCTTGATGAGCACCATGCCCGCCACGAAGCCGCCGATGTGCGCCCACACCGCCACGCCGCCGGACACCTCCGGCCGCAGCGTCATGAGCTGCGGCAGGCCGGTGATGACCTGGAGCACGAACCACCACAGCAGCACGCCCCAGGCCGGGATGGGGAAGACGCGGATGAAGATGAAGATGATGAACAGCATGTTCACGCGCACGCGCGGGTAGAGCACCAGGTACGCGCCCAGCACGCCCGCGATGGCCCCCGACGCGCCCACCGTGGGCACCGGCGACGTGGGGTCCACCGCCACGTGCGCCGCCGCCGCCACGAGGCCGCACACGAGGTAGAACACGAGGAAGCGCAGCCGCCCCATGCTGTCCTCGATGTTGTTGCCGAAGACCCAGAAGAACAGCACGTTGCCCAAGAGGTGTCCCCAGCTCCCGTGCAGGAACATGGAGGTGAGCGGCGTCAGGCGGTTGATGGACTCGTTGTCCACGACGCACGCGATGTTGTCGCCCAGCGGCACCGCCAGCCCCAGCGGCGCGCGGCCGGTGAGCTCCCCCGGCACGAGCCCCAGGTCGCAGATGCTGGAGGCCAGCGCCACCACGTTGAAGCCCGCGCCCTGGAAGAACACCCAGACGAGCGCCAGGGTCCCCAGGAGCAGGTAGGTCATCACCGGGGTGCGGAGGGTCGGGTTGTCGTCGCTGATGGGAATCATGTCCGCCCTCCAGCATGGCGCCCCCGTCGGGCCCACGGAGATTCCTGTGGGCGCGGATGTGCGGCGCTGGACGCCGGAGGCCACGAAAGACCGGCGAAATGATGGTTGCCGGGTGAGGGGCACTTTCGCCCCGGTCATCCAGGGACTTGGCGGGGAGCCCCGCGCCGGGGGATGTTCGGGAGTCGTCTTCATTCCCATGGAGTCCGGAGCATGAACCCCTTGAAGTCGTCGTCCCGCGCTGCGGCGCTGCTCGTGGTGTCCGCCCTCGCCCTCGCGTTCACCGGTTGCGCCGCGCGCCGTCAGCAGGCGTACCTGGAGGACAAGGCCCAGGGCCACGTCTACCGCAAGCCCGTGGCGGAGGTGTGGCCCGCGGCCGTCGCCCTGCTGAAGGAGCGCGGCTTCTCCATGATGCAGGGCAAGGAGGGCTTCGAGGCGCAGACGGAGTGGCTCCAGACGAGCGCCGCCTCCTCCCTGGGCACCTCCTACGCGCGCTACCTGGTGCGCGGCCTCGACCGTGGCCCCGGCCAGAGCGCCGTGGAGTTCTACCGCCAGGAGCGCTCCGAATCCCGCGCCGCCGACAACACCGACGGCCGGCCCAGGGAGCAGGGCGAGTCCGTGGTCGGCCCTGGCAGCTCCCAGATGAAGCGCGACACGGAGCTGGAGTGGGAGCTGCTCCAGAAGGTGGACCCGGACGCCGCCACCGCCCTCAAGGCCGAGGCGGTCAAGGCCGGCTGAAGTCCGCCCGCCGCGCGTGAGCGCCGCCTGCGCGACCCCACGTCAGTCGCGCAGCGGCAGCTCCACGGTGAGGCCGTCGAAGGCCACCTCCACCGGCCCCTTGAAGGCTTCACGCGCCTGCGTGAGCAGCTTGCCGGGGTCGGTGTCGTGGCGGCTGGACAGGTGGGTGAGGATGAGCCGCCGCGCGCCCGCGGACTGCGCCACCTGCCCCGCCTCCCGCGCGGTGGAGTGCCGCGTCTCCACCGCGCGCTCCTGCTCGTCGTCGGAGAAGGTGGACTCGTGCACCAGCAGGTCCGCGTCCTTCGACGCCTGCACCAATGAGGCGCACGGCCGCGTGTCGCCGGAAATGACCAGCCGCCGCCCCGCGCGCGCCTCGCCCAGCACGTCCTCCGGCTTCACCACGCGCCCGTCCGGCAGCGTCACCGCTTCGCCCTTCTGCAGCTTCCCGAAGGACGGCCCCTCCGGCACGCCCAGCGCCCGCGCCGCCGCCAGGTCAAAGCGCCCCGGCCGGCCGTCCTCCGCCAGCACGTACCCCAGCGCGTTGATGCGGTGGTCCACGCCCACCGCGTGCACCGCGTAGCCGCCGCGGCGCACCACGTCCCCGTCCTTCAGTTCGTGGATCTCCACGGGGAAGGCATGTGACTCCAGCCCCAGGTGCACGGCCTGGTGCAGCAGCCGGCGCGCCGGGGGCGGCCCGTACAGGTGCATGGGCGCGGTGCGGCCCATCATCCCCAGCGTGCGCAGGAAGCCGATGATCCCCAGGTAGTGGTCGGCGTGGAAGTGCGTGAAGAACGCCGCGTCCACGGTGAAGCCCGTGCCGAAGCGCACCATCTGACGCTGGCTGCCCTCGCCGCAGTCGAACAGGAGCAGATCCGCGTCCGCCTTCACGGCCAGACCGGACAGCCCGCGATGCAGCGTGGGCTGCGCGGCGGAGGTGCCGAGGAAGGTGAGCCTGAGAAGGGACATGCCAGCGCTTCCCACGACGAGGGGGCCTCCGGGCGCGCGCCCCGTCATACCCGGCGCGCACCCGGGGGCATTTACCAGGGTGTGAAGGGTCGTGCTATGCAGCCGGCCCCTTCGGAAGCCCCCATGCCTGATTCCTTGACGGTCGGCCCCACGGCCGCCCCCCGCCGCGTGCGCGCCCAGGACGGCCGCGTCCTCTCCGTCCCCGACGGTTGGGCCCTCCTCCCC
>NZ_RAWB01000853.1 GCF_003612055.1 Corallococcus llansteffanensis | reverse complement strand
GGGGGGGAGCCGGACCGGGAGGGGGACTGTACGCATGGGACCTCCGAGGGGGACCGGCCTTCCCTCGACCTTACAGGCTGGACGCCCGTGACGCGACCCGGGAGCGCAGCGAGTGCACACATCCGGGAACACCGTAGGGCCCGGGGCGGTGCGAATCCGACGGGCGGGCAGGCAAGTGTCGGTTGGCATCCGGCGCCAGGGGTTCCAGAATCGCCCGACGATGGCGCGCAGTGAGCCCAAGACCCTGGAGAGCCTGCTTCCCCGAGTGCTGGCGCGCCTCGCCGGAGAGTCGGGCCGTGGGATGTCGCTGACGCCCATCTGGGTGGCGGCGGCCGGCGAGAACATCGCGCGCCACAGCCGTCCGTACCAACTCAGCGGCACCACGCTCATCGTCACCGTGGAGAACGCCGAGTGGGCCCAGGCCCTCACCCGCGAGGCCGCGTCCCTCTGCGAGCGCCTCAACGCGAAGCTGGGCCCGGGCACCGTGACGGCCCTCGCCTTCCAGCTGGAGTCGCGATGAGGGTGAGCGCGCTGGCAGGCCTCCTGCTCGCCGCGGCGTGGGTCCTGCCGTCCGCCGCGCCCGCCGCGACGCCGCCCCCGACGGTGGCCTCCGTCACCGCCTCCGAGACAGGAGCGCCGGCCTTCACCCCGGAGACGCCCCAGTCCCACGAGGCCCGGGCCCGCGCGCACGTCGCCCGCGAATTCGAGCGCGTGGGCCGGCGTGCGCCCACGAGCGACAAGGCGCTGGAGACCGCGGCCCGGCGGCTCGCGCGCGAAGCCCTGGGTGAATACACCGCGGGCGCCCCCGACCTGCTCACGCTGACCGAGGCCGTCAGCGACTCGGGCGCCGCGGATCCGTCCCCGCGCGCGCTGGTCATCCGCGCCTGGGTGCACGCGCACGCCATCGAGACCTTCCTCGCCCGCGCGGACTTCAACGAGGAGCGCGCGAGCCACTTCGGCGTGGGCGTGGCCTTCCTCGGCGAGCGGGCCGCGCTGGTGCTGCTGCTCGCGGACCGCAAGGCGGAGATCCTTCCCTTCCCCCGGACGCTTCCCCCGAAGGGGACGGAGCGCATGGTCTGCGGCCGGCTGGTGTCGCCGCTGCGCGGCCCGCAGGTCTTCATCACCCGCCCGGATGGCGAGGTGGACGGCGTCCCGCTCACCCGCGCGCCGTCAGGGACGTCCGGCTTCTGCGCCCGACTGCCCTTCACCCGCCCCGGCGGCTACACGGTCGAGGTGGTGGCCACGGGGAGCGCGGGGCCCGAGGTGGCGTCGCTGTTCCTCGTGCAGGTGGGCGCGCGCTCGGAGCGCGGCGAGCGCGAGGCGACCCGCGAGCCCACCACGCTCGACGAGGCCCGCGCCGCGCTCTACGAGCGCATCAACGCCCTGCGCCGCGCGCACCACCTGCCGGAGCTCACGCCGGATCCGACGCTGGAAGACGTGTCGCTGCGCTACAGCACGCGCATGGCCTCCGAGGGCTTCTTCGGCCACATCGCGCCGGACGGCTCCACCCTCACCCGCCGGCTTCCCGAAGGCACGCGCTACATCCGCGCCGGAGAGAACCTGGGGCAGGCGGCGGGACCGCTCGCCGCGCACTTCGGCATCGAGCACAGCCCTGGCCACCGCAAGAACCTGATGGACCCCGCGTTCCGCTTCATGGGCGTGGGCGTGGCCTTCCAGAAGCTCGATGGGCGCGACCAGGCGCTCGTCACGGAGGTCTTCACCGCGGCCTCTCCCGGCGCGGCGCTCTCCGCGGATCCGCTGTCGGACGCCTACGAGGCCCTGTCCCGAAACCGCGCCGCGCTGAAGCTGCCGCCGCTGGTGCGCAGCGAAGCGCTGGAGCGGCTGGCGCGCGACCATGCCCGCCGCGCGCTCGCGCAGGACGAGCCTTCGGCGGGAGACGGTGAGCCGTCGCCCCTGCACGAGCGGGTGTTCTCGGTGCTGCCCGACGCGGGCACGGCGTCGGTGGACTTCTTCGTCGTGGGAGACCCGGGCGCCATCCCCGAGTCGCGCAGCCTCGCCACCGCCACCAACACCCGCGTGGGCGTGGGGCTGGTGCGGGGAAACTCCAAGCGCTTCGGACAGGGCCAGTACTGGGTGGCCGTCATCTACGCCGCGGTCCGCTGACCCGGCGTGCCGCACCTGCACGGCCTCGCGGATGGCTGACTTCTTCCTGGCCCATCCCATGCCCAGATGTCCCGGACCCGGGGATGAAACAGCGGTCGCGGGTCGTTCTCCTGGCCAAAAAGGCCGGGGCGGCTTCGCGATGGATGAAAACCACGCGGACGCCGACCACGCCCTGAGAAAAGGCGTGGCCGGAGACAGCATCACGCGGTCCCTGCAGAGGGCCGCGTCCGTCGTGACGCTAGACGGGACGACGCTGGGTCGCGTACGCCTCGAGCCCCATCTGCGGAGGCGCGAGGTTGGCGTACATCGGGCACTTCATGCACGTGAAGGACTGCCAGCCGCGACGCACAGCTTCATCCAGACAGTTGTCGTAGTGGTTGCAGTTCAGATTTCGATGCGTCTCGACGCCTGCCCGCTTGGGGCCGGCTTCGGGATTGATGGTCTGCGGCAGATCGGATGGACACGGCTTCATGGAGCCTCCCCTATGAGCTGTTTCCCCCCCCGAGGTCTGTGAACGAGCAGTGCTACCGACGACAGGTGCGTCTGGAACGACGACGGTCCGGAGTAGCGCTCAACGGCGGCGCAACGTAAGGATTCCCACCGGATTGCGCAACGGGCCGACTACCCGCGGGACCAGCCCGTGGGCGCGGGATCTAGGACTTGTCGGGCCGACTGTCAAACCGACCCCCGCCTACCTCTTGGGGAATGTCGACTTCAAACCTCTCGTTCGGATGCCGCAAGGCCGCGATGTGAAAGGAAGATTCCATGAGTT
>NZ_RAWB01000852.1 GCF_003612055.1 Corallococcus llansteffanensis | reverse complement strand
GGGGGCGGCCCGGGGGCGCGCTACGGCCCGGCCGGGGCCTGGGCCTCTTCGGCGTCGGAGACCTCGCCCGACAGCGCCCGGTCCTGCGGCTCGGGCAGGTCCTTGAGCAGCGCGCGGATGCGGCGCAGCGCGTCCTTGCCCGCGGCGCGGTGGGTCAGCCGGCCATCCGTCCCGAAGAGGAGGAAGGCGGGGTGCCGGTCCACGCCGTAGGCCTTCGCCAGCGAGCCGTCATCCACCGCGATGGGGTAGCGCAGGGCGTGCTCGCGCGCGAAGCCCTCCACCTTGTTGGTGTCGCGCAGCTCCGTCTCGGAGTGGGTGACGTCCACGCCAATGACCTTCAGGCCGCGCGGCCCGTAGTCGACGATCCACTGGTTCACGGCCTCGAACTGCGCCGCGCAGTCCTCGCAGTCCATGGTCCAGAAGTGCAGGAGGACGGGCAGTCCATCGAGTTCCGAGACATGGACGGGGGCATTCACCCAGCCGCCATCCGGGTCCAGGAGCGTGAGGGGGATTTTCGTCGAGGCCATGCGGGCTCCCTATGGGAAAGCGGGGAAAGCGCTTCAATGGGTCGCGACTGGAAGCTATGCATGCCTCACCGGCGGCTCCCGGCTGCGCGCCCGTCCGCTCGCCCGTCCGGCAGGGGCCCATGGCTCGCTCCACCTCCAGGCGGGCAGGCGGGCCTTTCTTCGCGAGGACGTCATGCACATCCCCGACTTCGAACTGGAGCGGTACTTCGCGCGCTGGGAGTTCGCCGCGCCCTACCTGCTGTGCGCCTCCGACGTGGAGGGCTGGCGGATGGCGGACCTGCTGGCGCTCGCGACGCCGGAGGACCGGGCGCGCTGGGAGGGCCTGACGCTGGGCTACACGGAGACGCCCGGGCTCCCCGTGCTGCGCGAGGCCATCGCCGGGATGTACCCGGGCCTCACGCCCGACGACATCCTCACCTTCGCGGGCGCGCAGGAGGCCCTCTTCGTGGCGATGAACGTCCAGCTGGGCCCGGGCACGCACGCCGTCGTCACCTGGCCGGGCTACCAGTCCCTCTACGAGGTGGCGCGCGCCACCGGCGCGGAGGTGACGCTGCTGCCCCTGCGCGAAGACTCGGGCTGGGCGCTGGACCTGGACGCGCTGAAGGCCGCGCTGCGCCCCGACACGCGCGTGGTGGTCGTGAACTTCCCCCACAACCCCACGGGCGCGCTGCCGGACCGCGCCACCTTCCAGGCGCTGTGCGCGCTCTGCGAAGCGCGCGGCATCCTCCTCTTCTCCGACGAGGTGTACCGCCTGCTGGAGTACGACCCCGGGGACACGCTGCCGCCCGCCGCGTCGTGCTTCTCCAGGGGCGTGAGCCTGGGCGTGATGTCCAAGGCCTTTGGACTCGCGGGGCTGCGCGTGGGGTGGCTCGCGTGCCGGGACGCGGACCTGCTGGCCCGCTGCCGCGCCTTCAAGGACTACACCTCGCTCTGCAACAGCGCCCCCAGCGAGGTGCTGGCCCTCATCGCCCTCAAGGCGAAGGAGCAGGTGCTGGCGCGCAGCCGGGGCCTGCTCACCGCGAACCTCGCCCTGCTGGAGGCCTTCTTCGCCCGCCACGCGGACACCTTCCACTGGGTGCGCCCGCGCGCCGGCAGCGTGGCCTTCCCGCGCCTGCTGCGAAACGTCCCCGTGGCCCGCTTCACCGAAGCGCTCATCGCCCGCGAGGGCGTGCTGCTGTTGCCCGGCGACGTGTATGGCTTCCCCGGCGCCCACTTCCGCCTGGGCCTGGGCCGCGCCAACCTGCCGGCAGCCCTGGAGCGCCTGGAGCGCTTCATCCGCGACGGCGGTCTTGACGCGTTGGGCTGACGCCTGGGGCCGGCGCGGCGCGTCAGCTCTTCCCATGACAGCAGGGCTGTCGGCTTATCGCTTTCTTGGAAAACGACTTCTAGACTGGTCGTCCCCTCGCTCGGTCTGGGGCCGTGCGAAAGCCCTCTCGTCTGCGCGAGAGGCCCTTGGAGACACACCTCGATGAAGACGCTGATGGGTGCTGCCGTGGCCGCCGTGACGCTGCTGGTGAGCACCGAAGCCGCCGCGACCAACTACACCCTGTGGATCCACGGCAAGAACGGCGGCAACACGCAGGCGGGCAACTACAACGACTTCAGCAACTGGGGGCCGGCGAGCACCGCGGCGGGCGTGAACAAGAAGGCGGTCAACTGGAACGGCTCGCAGCGCATCGGCACGGAGAACTACCGGATCCGCAACGCGCTGGACTGCTTCTGCACGGGCAGCAACTGGTGCTACATCGCCGCGCACAGCGCTGGTGACCTGCAGATTGGCTACGCCCTGTCGCTGTACGGCGGCAGCGCGCGCACGAAGAAGAACGCCACGCCCAACGCGAACGGCGAGTGCGGCAACCTGGACGGCTCCACGCAGACGGGCTGGAACATCAAGTGGGTGGACATCGCGTCCGGCGCGGGCGGCGGCAGTGAGCTGGCGGACCACGGCGACTGGGCGGTGAGCGATCCGGTGGTGAGCGACCTGGTCACCACGACGGCGCGCGCCATGTTCAATCACAACACGACGCGCAACGTCTGGTTCTACATGTTCGCCGGCGCCAAGGGCACGGCCTACTCCGGCATCCTCCCGGGCCAGGACGACGAGGCGGTGTCCTACCACTCCACGGGCGGTGTCTCCGGCAGCGGCAACGGGTCCTACTGCAACCCCGGCGACTGGTTCTGCGGCGGCACGCTGAACACGGGCACGGCGGCGTGCAGCGACGGCCGGGCGAAGTGGAGCTTCCACACCGTGTCCCTGCGCGACGACGGCGAGGCGTACAACCACTACGCCAACGGCAACTGGGGCGGCATCGTCTCCAAGGTGCGCGAGGACGTCGTCACGTACGCGTACTAGACTGCACGGCTTCCCCCGCCCCCTCCGGCGA
>NZ_RAWB01000851.1 GCF_003612055.1 Corallococcus llansteffanensis | reverse complement strand
GCTCCCGGAGCGGGGTCGTCTCCTCGTCCTGGGGCGCGGGTCCCGCCGCGGAGCGCGAAGGCGCATGCCCGCGCTTCCCGGCCGGTGCTCCGTGGGCCTCGTGCGTCGTCGCGGCGGAGTCCTTCCCATGCTTCGCGGCCGTCGCTCCGCTGGCCTCGTGCGTGGCCGCGGCGGAGTCCTTCCCATGCTTCGCGGCCGTCGCTCCGCTGGCCTCGTGCGTGGTGGCCGCGGCGGAGTCCTTCCCATGCTTCGCGGCCGTCGCTCCGCTGGCCTCCTGCGTGGCCTCGCCGGAGTCCCTGCCGTACTTCGTGGCCGGAGCCTCGTCGCGCGAATTCGCACGCGACTCGAACTTGTGGACCGCGGCGGCGGGAGTGCGTGGCGGCGTCGCGGCCGGCTTCTCGTCCGGGCTCCGACCCTTGCTGCCCTTCGGAGGCTTCGCGCGCTGCGCGTCCTTCGCACCGCCCCTGGTATTCCCGCCCTTGCCCGCGGCCTTCGCGCTCTTCCCCGCGCCGTCCTTCGTGGCCCTGGCGGACTTGGACGCAGCGGCCGGCTTCTTCGAGGCCTTCGCGTCGGCTCCGCCCCCCTGCGCATCCGCCGCGCGAGGCGCAGCGCCCCGCTGGAAGGGATCATTCCCGAGGACACCCTTGGTCATGAATGGCTCCTTCGGAGCGCCGCGGCGGCGTCCCTGACGTGGTGGAGGGGCACGAACCCCAGAGCGGACTCCGCGCGTTCTCCGTCCGCGACCCAGGAGTAATGCATGTAGTCGAGCAGGGCCACCGGCAACGTGCCAGCACCCAGCACTCCCAACGCGCGAAGTGCTCCACGAAACAACGGCCCAGGCAGGGGGAGCGGTTGCGCGCCCGCCTGGCGGATGAGCCCGGACAGGGGCAGCACACCCCGCCCCACGATGTTGAACTCTCCCGCCGTGTCCGCCCGCAGGGCCAGGTGCAGCGCCCGGCCCGCGTCCTCCTCGTGAACCGCCTGCCAGAGGGGGTCGAACCCCAACAGCGTGGGCACCACGGCCTGGGACAGCAGGCGCGTGGCGGGATTGTCCAGGCTCCGACCAAGCAGGGGCGCGAACCTCAACACCAGCGTGCGCGTGTCGGGGTGCCGTTCGCGGAAGGCCCGCACCTGACCTTCGACCTCCACCTTGTCGTTCACGAACCGGCTGTGCGGACAGCCGAACAGGGGTGAGCCCTCCCTCAGCAGCGCCGGGTTGTTGCCCCGGGCCCCGTAGGTCGCGGTGAGCGACGGCACCACCAGCCGCGGCAGCTTCGCGCGGCCCACCGCCGTCAGCACGTTCATCGTACCGATGACCTCCAGCTCGTGCGCCAGGGGGCCGTTGAGGATGGGTCCGAAAAGGAACGCCAGGTGGAAGAGCGCGTCCACGGGCCGCTCAGTGAGCGCGTCGGTCAGCTCACCTTCCGCGTCGTAGCGGGTGAGGTCCACCCGGTGGAACTCCACCTTCTTCGCGCCCTGGGGCTCCTTCGTGTCGAGCACGAGGATGCTCTCCACCGCCGGGTCCTCTTCCAGCCTCGGCAGGAGCAGCTTGCCGTAGTCGCCATTGGCGCCTGTCACCGCGATGCGCATCGGGCCCTTGCCTGCTCGGATCACTTCCATTCGCAGGGGCGGGTGTTAGCCCAGCCGTCCGGGAATGTCAGCCGCGTGCGCCGGTGATGTTCTGGACAACGTCATCCAGGTGGCGGAGGGTCGAAGGCCGTCATGTCCCGAATCGCGCGCCTGAGCGACGTGCTCATCAACAAGATCGCCGCTGGCGAGGTGGTGGAACGCCCCGCCTCCGTGGTGAAGGAGCTGTGCGAGAACTCGCTCGACGCGGGCGCCCGCACCGTGCGCGTGGAGCTGGAGGGCGGGGGCGTGGGCCGCATCACCGTGTCCGACGACGGCCACGGCATGAACCGCGAGGACGCCACGCTCTGCCTGGAGCGCCACGCCACCAGCAAGCTGCGCGAGCTGGACGACCTGTTCCACATCGACTCCATGGGGTTCCGCGGCGAGGCCATCCCCGCCATCGCCTCCGTGTCGCGCTTCACGCTTCACACCGCGGAGCCCGAAGCGCACGTGGGCACGAAGGTCACGGTGGAGGGCGGAGGCCCGCCCGTCGCGGAGGACGCGCCGCCCCGCGTGGGCACCGTCATCACCGTGGAGGACCTGTTCTTCAACGTGCCCGCGCGCCGCAAGTTCATGCGCCAGGGCGCCACCGAGCTCAAGCACTGCGAGGAGTCCGTGGTGCGCCTCGCGCTCGCGCACCCGGAGGTCGCCTTCTTCGCGTCGCACGAGGGCCACGAGCTCTTCGCCAGCCCCGCGAGCGAGCACGATCCGCGCGAGCGCATCGCCGCGGCGCTGGGCCCCGCGTCCTTCGCGCACCTGTTCCCGGTGGAGGAGCGGCGGCTGGGCGTGAGCGTGACGGGCTACCTCGCGTCGCCGGAGTACACGCTGCCCAACGCGCGCGGGCTCTACACCTTCGTCAACCGCCGCTACATCCGCGACCGCGGCCTCATCAGCACCGTGCAGCGCGCGTTCCAGGACTTCCTGCCCGCGGGCCGCCAGCCGGTGGTGGTGCTGCACATCGACGTGGAGCCCCGCGCGGTGGACGTCAACGTCCACCCCCAGAAGCAGGAGGTCCGCTTCGCCGACGCCCGGGGCGTGCAGGACGCGCTGAGCGCCGCCCTCACGCGGGTCTTGCGTGCGGCCCCATGGCTGGGCACGCCGGAGCAGCAGGCCGCCAACCCTCCGCCCCGCGACGCCGCGCACTACGCGCACGCAGTGGAGCGCTTCCTCACCCGCGCCCAGGAGGCCACCTGGGGCGCGCCGCTGCCCACGGCGATGGATGCGCCGGGTGGCTCCGCGCCGCCCCGTCCCCAGGGGGCTCCCTACGGGCTGTCTCTTATACAC
>NZ_RAWB01000850.1 GCF_003612055.1 Corallococcus llansteffanensis | reverse complement strand
GGGGGTGGCGGGAGCGCGGGTGAGGCCGTGCCCCTGGAGACGCCCGACTTCTACGGGACGGTGACGATGGCCGAGGGCCAGGGCTTCACGGTGCGCGACGACGACGGCGTGGAGCGCCCCTTCGTGGTGGCGCCCACGACGCGCATCCTCCGCGACGGAAAGCGCGTGGCCCGGGCCCAGCTCCACGAGGGCGTGCAGGTGCACACCACCTACGGCGAACGGCTCGGCACCTGGGTGGCCACCGACGTGGAGATCTACTCCGGCACGCCGTCGCGGGACCTCACCGCGGCGGCGGCGCCCGCGAAGCGCTGAGGGACGACGCCCGGCCTCAGTAGACGGCGAGCGCCTGCGGCAGGTGGTAGCTCACGATGGTGAGCACCGGGATCTTCGGGCCCTCGTCCTCGTCGTCGGTGGTCATCCCGGACGTGACGCGCAGGCCGTCGAAGCGCGCGAGGATGACGTAGTCGCGGCGGCTCTCCAGGAACGGATCCGGCGCGGGCAGCCGGCCCAGGGCCTCGCGGCCGGTCTCCTCGGAGATGTTGTCGTAGGTCTTCACGGTGGCGGACTGGCCGGTGGACTCGCGCAGGGCGGCCGAGCCCCCCACCCGTCCCTCGCCCGTCAGCACGGTCCTTCCGCCCAGGTCCCCGGACGTCTCCGACACCGTGTCGGTGCGGTACGTCACGTCCACCTCGCGGTGGGAGCCGACGGACTGGAGGCCCTGCTCCACCAGCCACAGCGTGGGGCGCTCGCCGTCCAGCCGCTGATCCGCCACCTGCGCCCGCAGGAGCACGTAGCGCCCCCGGTAGGTGTCCGGCTGGGCGATGGCGGACGCGAGCGAGAAGATGGGCACCTTGCGCGCGTGCAGCAGGCGCAGCTCGCCGTCCACGCTGCCGCCGCGCTGGGCCACCACGCGGGCGATGAGCGGGGCCGCGTCCGGACGCACGCGCAGGTCCTCCGCCCACGCGCTGCCCAGCACCGCGCCCAACTGCGTGAACGTGGGCGCGTCCGCGCAGACCTTCAGCGCCAACCACGCATCGTCGCGCGAGGACGCCTGGAGCCGGCGGGCCGCGCCCTCACAGGCGGCGGCCGTGGGGTAGCGGGCGGTGAACGCGCGGGCGTCATGCGGCGACGGCAGCGGGTCCTCGGGAGGCGGCCTCGGCGCGGGCGCGGGCGGCGTCGGGGGCGGCGCGTCCGTGAGGGCGCGGTCCTCCAGGGCCACGTGGGAGTGCGACGCACCGCAGCCGGTGACGAGCGCGCCCAGGAGGGTCAGCATCGGGAGACGGGGCATGGCGCAGGGCTCCTGGAAGTGCGGGCGGGCTACAGCGAGGCGGAGCCGGTGCGCTGGCTTCCGCGCGCGGGCGCCGGACGGGGAAGGGACGCGGAGGACGGCAGCATCATGGAGCAGGCGTCGTGGCAGCGCTCGTCCAGGCAGGCGAGCGCGGCGGGCCCGGCCTGCTGGCGCGACACGTCCGCGTAGCAGGCCTCGCCATGGCCGGGGCACTGGCTGCGCGCGGCGCACTCACAGCAGGAGGAGGCCACGGTGGCCATCAACTGCACGTCCTGGAGCACCGTGGACAGCGCGCGGTAGCAGGCGCGGGCCGCGGGCGAGAAGCGCCCCTTCGAGTCCACCACCGGCGTGCCGCCCTCGATGCCGCAGCGGCCCACGACGGCGGCGTACTTGCGCTCGCAGACGGTGACGAGCTTCGCGTCCGGCTGGCCGTCCCGGGCGTTGCTGACGGCCTCCGTGCAGAGCGCGCGCGACGCGTCCTGGAGCAGCTTGATGTTGGCGTTCTCCACGTCGGCGTTGGGGGCGCCGGCGGGCGGCACCTCCGCCTCGAAGACGCACTCCTTGCCCGCGCGCAGCGTGTCGATGGTGCAGGACCACGCCGTGGGGGACGCATCCACCACGGGGGGCGCGCCCAGGGCTTCGGGAGGAAGGGACGACGGCGCGGCGCCAGGCGGCGCGGCGCCGAGGAGCATCAGGGACAGGAGCATCGCCTTCATGGAGCCGCAGCGTAGGGCTTCGGCTCGCGCCGCTCAAACCGGAGCGTCCACACGATGTTCGTCCTGCGTCACGGGGGCGGGTACGTCCTGACCGACGACACCCGAACCCACCCTCACGGGCGGTGCCTTCGAACGACCGAGGACAATGGGCGGTTCGATGAGCGCGGGCGGCGTGGCCCGGGTGTCCCGCGGGTCGGGCACCCACACCGGATCCCTCACGAGCCCGCTCCGCTTCCACCGGCGCGGCACCCGGCGGATGCCGATGGGGTACACGGTGAGTCGCCCGTCCCTGTCGAAGTGGAACCGGAGGAAGTTCTTCCAGTCCGGGATGGACAGCGACGAGAACGCTTCGTTGGGGTGACAGGCGAACACGTTGAGCGACAGCAGCAGGTACACGCCCACCACCAGCGGCCCCACCAGCGCGCCGCCGCCGAAGAGCAGCAGCCCGCTGAACAGGTCGCGCCGCAAGCTCCAGCGCAGCTCGCCCGCCAGCGGCGAGGCGATGGCGGCCACGCCCCAGATGAGCAGCAGCGCGACGGCGAGGTGCACCGCCCCGTGCAGGCTGCCGGCCACCTGCCGCCAGCGCCGCCCCCTGCGGCCGTCCGCGAAGGCGACGCAGCCCAGCAGCACCCCGGCCGCGAGCACCATCGAGCCCGTGCTCTGCAACACCGCGTTGAGGACCTCGCGGAACGAGGGGATGCCCGCGGGGCCCTCGTTGAGGTTCGCCGTCACACCCCAGCCCAGCAGCATGTACACGACGCCCATGAACGCGGCGAACCAGGGGTTGAGGCCGGTGAACGCCAGGTTGCGCCAGGTGAGGCGCCGGGACGTCGCCTGGGAGGGAAAGCACTGCTTCAGCTCGTAGCCGCCCGGCCGCTTGTCCACCTTCGGCAGGTGCGTGGGGTGCAGGAA
>NZ_RAWB01000084.1 GCF_003612055.1 Corallococcus llansteffanensis | reverse complement strand
GAAGTTAAGCCCTCCAGAGCCGATGGTACTCCGCGGGAAACCGCGTGGGAGAGTAGGTCGCTGCCGGATTCTTTTTGAGCAAAGCCCCTGGTGCCGCAAGGCGCCAGGGGCTTTTGCCTTTGCGGGCTTTGGATGTGGCTGTGATTGATCCTGCGAGCGCGTTCCTCCTCGTGGATTGATCCGGCGTGGCGCGAACATGCGCGTCATGGCTTTGAGGCTGGCCTGACCCTGTCTGCTTTGCTTGAGTGGCGCTTCTTCCCCCTCTTGCTGGACAGGAGCCTCTCGCATGCATCTGCTTCGAATCTACGCCGCTGGTCTGCTCGCGCTGGGTTTCCTGCTCGCCCCTGCTCGTTCTGAGGCCGCAGCTGGGGTTCGCCTCGGCGTGGGCGCGGACTACTGGGTCGACACCAGCGCTGCGTTCAACTTCACCCTGGGCGTTGAAGGCCATGTCGCGGGCCCCATCTTCGTGGGCGCACGCTTTGGCGCGGTGCTGGTCACGGACGGCAATGTGATTGGCGTTCCGTTGGACATCTCCCTGCGCGCGAACATTGGCCGGACCGTCTACATCGAGGGCCTGGCGGGGCCGTGGATCTTCTTCAAGGGGGATGCCTTCAAGGCCCACGCGGCCTTCGGCTTCGGTCTCCAGGGGAAGGCCGCGAGCATCGGCGTCGAGGTGGGCTACCTCGACCCGAATCCCATCATCGGTCTGCGGCTCGGCTACAAGTTCTGAAGACCGTGTCTCAGTAGTGCGGTGGGCGCTCCTGCTGGCGGGCGTCCACCAGGCCCGGCTCGGCCTCGAGCTTGAGCTTGAGCCGGTCCAGCTCGGCGCGGAGCGTGTCGATGACGCGCCCCTGCTGGTAGAGCACCTCGCTCAGCTCCTGAAGCAGCTCCTGCTGCTGCGTGTAGCGGATTTCCAGCTCGACCAGGCGCTTGTCTTCCATTGCCGTCTTCTCCGCGGGGAACCTGCCCCATGAATACCCTCGAATACCTGCAGCGCGCCCGTGACCTGCTCGGGCGAGGGCAGCCCGAGCTCGCGGAGTCCGCGCTGAGTGACGCCATCGATGCGGCCGTGGCGGCGGAGGACCTGGTCCTCCTCACCCAGGCCCGGTTCGCGCTGGGAGAACTGCTCTTCCAGCAGGGCCGCGATGAAGAGGCAATCCCCTTCCTCCAGGCGGTGGTCCGGACTGAACGCGCGGATGGCTCCGTGGATGCGCCCGTCATCGCCGCCGCGCGGATGTTGCGACAACTTCGAGGGCAGGAGCCACGCTGACGCTCAGGGCAGCCGACACTGCTCGCGGATGGCATCCATCCGCTGCGGGAAGCGCCGCTCCAGGTCCGTGCGCGTCTGTCGCGCCCCCTCGAACTTCCCTGCCTTCACCTGGAGGGTGCACAGCGTCGCCAGGGGGCGCGTGTCGGAGACGTCCAGCCGGTCCGCTCGGCGCAGGGCCTCCTCGGCGGCGTCCTCGTTCCCCAACTGGAACCAGGCGAGCCCGAGCTGGAAGTGGCCTTCCGCGAGCTTCGGGTCCACTTGCACTGCTTGCTGCAGCAGCTTCACCGCTTCGCGGTTGCGGCCTTCCCGGGTGAGCACCAGACCTCGCTCCACCAGGAGCCTTGCCTGGGGCAGCCTGCCCTCCAGCGCGGTGAAGACCTTCAGCGCTTCGTCGGGCCTGCCCATCCGGCTGAGCATCCGGCCGTAGCGCACTCCGACGAGGGGATCGCCGGGGACCCGGTCGTGCGCACGGGACAGGGCCTGCGTGGCGCCTTCGAGGTCGCCCTTCTCCTCGCTCAGGTCCGCTCGGAGCAGCTCCGCGCGGGCGTCGTGGGGGGCCAGCTTGCCCGCCTTGTTGAGGGACTGCTCCACGCAGCGGCCCATCCGCTCCAGGTCGCAGATGCGCGCGAGCAGGAGCTGGGTTTCCACGGACGTCGGGTCCCTTCGCTCCGCCTCCAGGGCCAGGTCGTGGGCCTCCGCGGGGGCTCCTTCGCGCAGCAGCTCCGCCGCCGTGCGCAGGTCCTGTGCCGTGGCCTTGTCGTTGGTCTTCAGGGGGACCAGGAAGCGCAGGCGGCTTTCGACGTCTTCCGTGGCCTTGGCGATGGCCAGCTCCTGCTCCGGCATGTTCCGGGGGAGGAACAGGGGGATGATGTGGAGGGCGAGCGCGACCGCGGATACCCAGAGCACGCCTCGCATGCCCTGGCTCCAACGCCGGTGGCCACGCTCCCCTGGCATGTTCGACGGCTCGCTCATGGCGGGTCCCTAGACGGCTCGCAGGTGGGGGCGCAGGCCCGAGGGAAGCTCCAGCCCGCAACTCCAGCAGAGCTCGAAGTTCGCTGGAATCTCTTCACTGCACCGGGGGCACGTCACCGAACGGTTCGCGGCCTCCTGGTTGGCCTGCAGCTCGGAGAGGACCTGTCGGCCGGTTTCCAGTTCCTGGGGCCACAGCCACAGCTCCACCCAGGCCTCGGTGCTGGGGATCTCTCCGCTCAGCGGTACCAGCGACTCGCCACGGATATCGACCGAGAGACCGGCCGACTCCAGGGCTCCCGCCAGCATCCGCGCCTCTCCGACCGTGCGGTGCACGGAGAACTGCACGCGCTTCATGCTACGTGTCTGTCAGAACCGGGCCGCCGGGGCAACCGCCCGGGGTCGCCCCCCTGCTGCCCCCGCTTATCGCTCCCGCTCCGGCTTGTTTCAGCGCGGGCACCCGCCCGGCCCTCCCGGGCCGCCATCACTCGCCGCCGTCATTCGTCGTGGCGCAGCTGGTGCGGCAGGACGGCATGGGCATGGCGGGGGGCGCGGGCGTGGAGCTCCGCGGTCAGCAGTGCGTCCAGCTCCGCGAGCAGGCGATCATACCCGCCCCCGGCGCCCTTCGCGGGCAGCCAGTCCGTCGCGAGCCGCACGCGCGGGGTCTCCTCGTCCTCGAAGGCCAGGGTCACCGCCAGTCCGTCGGGACCTCCGGCCTGGGGGACAATCGTCGCGGGCTCGGGTTCTCGCTGAGCCCTCTCCAACAGCGGGGTCAGCCGGTGGATCTCCTCCGGGGTCAGGTCCCGCTCCACCACGGATTCGCCCTGCTCGAGGACGCGCAGGTGCTTCAGCCCCTCCACCCGCAGCGCCTGCGCGCCGGTGTTGGTCCGACCGCTGCGCTCGTAGGTCACCGTCTTCACGCGCGTACCTCCCTCGGGTCAGGAGTAGGCATCCGCCTTCTTGTCCGCATCCAGGAATGCTGGTGCCGAGCGCTCCTGGCTGGTGAACGCGGGCCGGAGCGACCGATGTCCGACAGTGCGGCGCGCCCCCCGGGTCCCTGCATTTCCAGGGAGGGCCTCCCTACCCTGCTCCCTGTCCTGGCGCGCATGCCGGGACATACGGAGGCCTTCGAAAGATGAGCAAGCACAAGAACCCCACCCCCAATGACCAGCGCTCCAACACCAAGAACCCCGAGCGCCCGGAGCACAAGGCCGCCCAGGACAACCGCGCCAACCAGATGAACCCGCAGCGGCCCAACTCGCCGGCCCCCGCGATGCCGACCGGCGGTGGCATGCCGGGCGGTAACAACGACCCGATGAAGCGCTGAAGCGCGCTCCCCGCGTCGTCCGTCGCTCGCGGTGAAGAGAGGCCGGCTTCCGGTTCGCCGGCCTCTCTTGCTTCCCCTGGCGACTAGCGAACGCGCGGCGAGCACTCGCCTTCGCCACGGTAGTGGCCCACGGTGCGCACGAGCGCCGTTACGAAGTCGCGCAGGGTGCGCACGCTGCCCGCGCCTCCCGTGCCGTACTGGTTCGAGGGCAGCGACGTCAGGTCCACCGTGCCCAGCTCCTCGAGGGTGACCTCGCCGTCCGGGCCCACCACGCCGACGCTGTCCGCGGCGGCGATGGCGTCGAAGCGCATCTTCGCTTCGGGGGACTGGAGGTCGTCGAAGAACAGGTGGTCGCCGTGGATGGTGAGCTGCACCGTCTCCGTGCCGCCCTTGGGGACCGTGACGCCGTTGCCAATGTCCTCGTTCTCGCAGTGCTCGTAGAGCGTGTCGGTGGGGAAGCCCCAGCGGAAGCGCTTCGACACGGTGCCCTTCGTCGCGGTGCCTTCGACGTACACGGACCAGCCCTGGGTGTTCATCCGCGTCACGTCTTCCCCGGCCGCGTTGCCGGCGGTGGCGTCCGTGGCGGGTGCGATGGCGTAGCTCACCTCGTCCCATTCCTCGGAGGCCAGGTCGGTGAAGGCCGCGACGTTCACCGGTCCCGGGCGGTGTACATCGTAGACCTTCGCGGGCCCCTGTTCGGCGGCGGTCTCGCCCTCGTGGTTGGCGACCTTCAGTTCCCCCAGTTTCACGAGGAACTTGTCGTAGCGCACGGTCCAGCCGTCCGCGAACGCGGTGGCGGGGATCTCCTTCTCGATGAAGTCCTCGCCGTACGTCGTGAACGTCACGTTGCCCTGACCCGACGAGCAGGCCACCAGCCCCAGGAACGACACTCCCATCAGCCACTGCTTCATTGCGCTGCTCCTTCCACCCACGTCACGACGTAGGCGCTGGTGTCTTCCACGCCGCGCACCAGGGCGTTCTGCGCCTGGCTGTCAGCGGGGAAGGTGGAAATGCCCGCCGCGTCCGGTGGCGACGCGGTGGCGAAGTCGATGCGGCTCAACCACTTCCCCAGGTCCACCGCGATGCGCACGGAGCCGGGCTCCTGCTTCAGCTCGCGCTCGAAGCGCACGCCTTCGATGGCTGCCCTGGGCAGGTCCACCGCCGCGTCGAAGTGCACCGTGGCTCCTGTCGCGTTCGTGGCCGTGCCGCGGACGTGCACCTGGTGACCGCCCAGCACGTTCTGGGCGTCGGTGGCCGCCGTGGGCGTCGCGAGCGTCAACTCCAGCGACCCGTAGGAGCCCGTCACCGCGTTCGCGCTGCCCAGGTCGCTGCCCGCCAGCAGGTCCACCGTCTGGACGTTCAGCACCTCTCCCAGCGCGTCGCCGGGGACGTAGTGGCCGGGGTGCGCGTGGGCGGTGCCTCCGATGAGCGAGTACCAGTCGAAGCGGGGGGCTCGGGAGAGCAGCACGCGGCCCTCGAAGAAGCGCACCGCGCCCACCGAGACCTGGGCTGCTTCCGGGGTCACGGTCCAGCCGTGCTCGTTGGGGCCCGTGGGCGGTGTGGCGGTCATCGCGACGCCGAACGTGCGCCGCTCCGCCTCCGTCCTGGCGCCGTCGCCGCAGCCCAGGCTCATCAGGGTCGCGGCCGCCGCGAGCGTGCTCAGCAGGGCAGGGGAATGGGACATCACAGGTGGACCTCCAGGGTGAGCGCGGCCGTCCGAGGCGACCCCGCGGTGAAGTGTCGCGCCGGCACGAGGCTCGGCGGCGTGGATGGGTCGAAGCGCGAGCTGTAGACGAACTCGCCGTCGCGCCAGCGCGTGTTCAGCAGGTTCATCACGTCGAGCCGCAGCGCGAACGCGCCCCTGCGCAGCGCCACCTGGGCGTCCGCGAGGAACACCGTGTGGCTGAACTCGTCATAGGGCAGCGGACGGGGGCCGATGAGCGTGAGGCCCGTGCCCAGCGACAGCACGGCGTCCAGGCCCGACAGCGGTCGCTCCCAGCCGAGGTCCGCTCGCGCGACCAGCGGCGCGAAGTAGGGCAGCCGCGCGTCTGTCTTTGTCACCGTCGCGTTCGCCACCGTGGCGCTCAGCGCGGCCGTAAGGCCCGGGAGGGGGCGCGTCTGCAGCGCCGCGGAGAGGCCCGTGCGCAGCGTCTCGCCCGTGAACACGGTGGTGCCCACGGTGTGGTCGAAGAAGAAGTCGTCCGCCACCTGCGAGCCGAAGAGGCTGGCCTGGAAGGACAGCCGCTCGCCCTCGCTCCGGGTGCCCAGCTCCACGCCGTGCACGTCGACGAAGGGGGCCCGCTCTCCTTCCGACAGGCTTCGGGCCTGCGGGGAGCGGAAGCCGTCGCCGTAGCTGGCGAAGAGGGCCCAGGTGTCCGTGAGCGAGTACTCCACGCCGGCCTTCGCGCCCCAGTGCACCCCGAAAGCGCTGCGCGAGTAGCCCTGGCCGTCGTAGAAGCGCGGGTCGCGGAAGGCGAGCGCGTCGAAGACCTCCACGCCCAGCGCGTCGGCGCGGCCTCCCAGGCGGAAGGCCCAGCGGCCCAGGGGGAGGCGGGCCTCGGCGTAACCCCAGACATCCGTCTGGGTGAGGTCCGCGTCCACTTCGTCCGCGAAGAAGGTGCCGTCCGTCTCCCGGTAACGGCGTTGCGTCTGCTGGATTCCGTCGCGCCTTCCTCCGAGCCCCAGCTCCAACGAGACGGGTTGGCCGAGGAGGGAGACCTGCCGGCGGTGCTCGGCGCGCAGGCCCAGCGTGGAGCCTCCGTTCGTCTGCTCGAGCCCGTCGCCCCGGTCGTCCACGCGGTAGCCGGTGAAGTTGTTGCGCAGCCGGAGGTCCGACAGGATTCCAAATGCCTCCAGCCGCGTGCGCGCCGTGCCCTCGCGGGGCAGCTCCACGCCGAGCAGGAGCTGATGCCGGGATACCGTGCCGCCCTGACGGGGGAAGGAGCCGGAGTAGAACGTGCGCCGGCCTGCTTCCAGGTCGTCCTCGCGCACGACGCCGGGCGAGTCGAAGCGGGTGACGTAGCTGCCGGCGAGGACTCGCGCCCTCAGACCGTGGCCGAGGTCGACGTTTGCCTGCGCGAGGAGGGAGGCCCGGCCGTGGCCTCGCTGTGGACCGAAGCCGTTGGACTCGCCGATTTCCGCCGCGGCGAAGGTGCCGGGGTCCTCGCCGGGGCGCACCGTCACGACGAGCCGGCGCTGGCCGAACTGGCCCAGGGTTCCCGCGAACTCCACGCCCTGCTCTCGCGCGCCCAGCTCCATCCGCACGGTTCCCGCGACCGCGAAGTCCCCCTGGAACGCGCGGTAGGAACCCTCCGTCACCTCCAGCGACTGGACGAGCTCCGGGATGACGAAGTTGGTGTCCGCGTAGCCGAGCGCGTGGATGTGGCTCACCTCGTTGACGGGCAGGCCTCCGACGTTCAGTTCCACGTCCTGGCCGTGCAGCGCATCGAAGCCCCGGAGGAAGAGCTGCTGCGCCTTTCCTTCGCCGCTGTGCTGCGAGGCCACGAGGCCCGGCACCACCCGGAGCACGTCCACCGCGTTCCTTCGCGGTGCTGTGTCGAGGATGTCCCGGCCGATGGTCACCTCCGAGGCGCTCCGCGCCGGACGCGTCCCCCGCACCACCGTGGCCCGCTGCTTCGGGCCTTCCTCGGGGAGGGGGGCTTCTTGGGCTGGAGGCTCGGAGGGCGCGGGTTCGCTGACGGCTTCAGGGGCGGGAGTGGGTGGCTCGGTGGGCCGCGGTTCCGGGGCCGGGCCTGCGTCCTGATGCAACTCCGATGGCAGCTGTGACGACGTCACTGCTGTCACCGCGTAGGGCACGGTGCTCGGCACTGCTTGAAGGCACGTCGATAGCGTGGCGAGCGCGAAGAGCAACATGATCACGGGAGACAGCGGCACGAGGGAATGACGACACGTCCCCGGCGCGCGACTCGGCGCACGTCAGGGACACAGGAACGGACTGTCCGGGACGACATGCGCTCACGGCCCACGCCGGGCCCTGGTGGCCAGACGGGTCTCATGCTCGCGATGGGTCCTTACGGAAGTGCGAAGGGCTCTGGTTTTTCTACGGGCCCTGCGGCATCGCCGGGGACCGCCACCGCTGACCCGGCCGCCACTCCGGTGCTCGCGCCTGCTCCACCGACCACGACATCCACCGTGAGGCGGGCGGCAGGAACACCGTCCAGCTCGCCGCCACCGCCAGCAGGTGCTCCACCGAGCCCGTCAGGTGCTGGTGGCCATGTCCGTGCTGTCCGTCGCCGTCGGCCCCGTCTGGAGCTTCAGGGGCTTCACCCGGGGCGAACCGCTCCTGCTCCGCCGGGCTCCCGGTGCGGTGGACGTGGCCTCCCGGCCCGTGGCCGTGCCCGTGGGCATGCCCCTCCAGCCCGCCGCCGTGGCCCACCACCGCGTGCAGCACGGGGGCGACCGCGAGCCCGTACACCAGGACCATCAGTCCCAGGCAGGCCAGGTCGCGTCGGTCTCGGGGGTCCCACACGGTGGTTCGTTCGCGAATGGCGTCCAGGACTGCGAGGGAGGATGACGCCCGCCTGCCTAGCCGTCAGCCTCCCGACACGCAAGCGCGCCCTCCCGAGCGCTGTCCGACACTCACCGAGCCTCCCCGACCCCTTGCCCGTGGACCGCTTGACGCATTGCATTGGAATCCGCTGCGGCGGAAGAGTTCCCGTCATAGACTCTGGACGTGCGTTCCGAATCCGCCGTGCTCCGTTCGCTGCCGTCCTCCACGGGTGAGATGCCCGCGCCGCCGCCTTCCCGCGCCGAGCGCCTGCGCGCGCTGGGGACCGAGCCCTTCGACTTGCTCGTCATTGGCGGCGGGGTCACCGGCGCGGGCGCGGCCCGGGACGCGGCGCTGCGCGGGTTGAAGGTCGCGCTGGTGGAGCGCGAGGACTTCGCCAGCGGGACGTCCAGCCGCTCCTCACGGCTCATCCACGGCGGGCTGCGCTACCTGGAGCACGGCCACCTGGGGCTCGTCTTCGAGTCCAGCATCGAGCGGCGGCGGCTCTTGCACCTGGCGCCCCACCTGGTGCGCCCGCTGGCCTTCGTGTGGCCCGTGTACGAAGGCGCCCGCGTGCCGCGCTGGAAGCTCAACGCGGGCCTCATGCTCTACGATGCCCTGTCGCTGTTCCGCAACGTGAAGGCCTATCAGCGGCTGTCGCTGAAGCAGCTGCTGGAGGCAGAGCCGGGCATCCGCTCCGAGGGGCTGAAGGGCGGCGCGCGCTACTACGACGCGGCCACCGACGATGCGCGCCTGACGCTGGCCAACGCGCTGAGCGCGAGCGATGCGGGCGCGGTGGTGCTCAACCACGCGTCGGTGAAGCAGCTGGTGTTCGCGGACGGCAAGGCCACGGGCGCGCGCGTGGTGGATCACCTGACGGGCGCGGAGCTCACCGTGCGGGCTCGCGCCGTCGTCAACGCCACCGGGCCGTGGAGCGATGAGATCCGCCAGCTCGATTCGGGGACGACCCGCACCGGCCCCATGGTGCGCGGCAGCAAGGGCGTGCACATCGCCGTGCCCCGAACGCGCCTGGGCATCCAGGACGCGCTCACGCTGCTGTCCCCCGTGGATGGCCGCGTGATGTTCATCCTGCCCGCGGACGCGTTCACCATCATCGGCACCACCGAGACGGCCACGCGCGCCCACCCGGCCGAGGTGCGCGCGAGCGAGGCGGACGTGGCCTACCTGCTCACCTCCGCCAACGCCTTCTTCCCCGACGCGCACCTCACCCGCGACGACCTGGTCAGCGCCTGGGCCGGCATCCGGCCGCTGGCCGCGAGCGGCTACCACGGGAACACCGACGCGGGCAGCGCCAGCCGCGAGCACGCCATCGACGTGAGCCCGTCCGGGGTGCTGGCCATCAGCGGCGGCAAGCTCACCACCTTCCGCGTCATGGCCCGCGACGTGGTCAACGCGGTGGAGCGCCACCTCGCGCTGCCGCACCGCAAGTCCACCACCGACGCGCGCCCCCTGCCGGGAGGCGACATCGCCCGGATGGACGCGGAGCTCGCGGCGGCCCGCCAGGAGGTGGGCGACGCGGCCACGGGTGACCACCTGGTGCGCGCGTACGGCAGCCGCTGGCGCGCGGTGTGGGCGCTCACGCGCGAGACGCCGGCGCTGGCCGAGCCGCTCGTGGACGGGCTGCCCTACCGCAGCGCCGAGGCGGCGTGGGGCGTGTCCCACGAGATGGTCCAGACCCTGGCCGACCTGCTCATCCGCCGGCTCAAGGTGGCGTTCGAGACGCGCGACCAGGGCCGGGCCGCCGCCGTGCGGGCCGCCGCCGTGATGGCGCCGCGCCTGGGCTGGGACGCGGCGGAGACCGCGCGCCAGCTGGAGGCCTACGACGTGGATGCCCAGCGCATCTTCGGCGTGGACCCCGCGGACGCCTGAGCCCCCGACGCGCCAGGTCGAGAGCCCCGGGCGTTGGACTGTGCACGTTGACTCGCATGACAGCCGCCCGAGCAGTCGACCTGCGTCCATGCTTAAATTGTTTTCGGGAACGGGAAGCAGGGCCGGTCCGTTCCTCCCGGCCGCCATTTTGGAGGGCGTCGGGTCGCGGCGCGGTACCTCATGCTGGCCGGGCACGAAGGAGATTCACCCCATGAAGCGTTGGCTTTGGCTTGGGCTCGGGTTGTCCGGTCTGGTGGCTTGCGGTGGCAAGGACCCTGACCCCATTGATGTCCTGCCCCAGGCATGTCCCGGCACCACGGACCTACGGCTCCCCGGGCAGACGTCCTCCTCCCTGACGGCGGCGGAGGCCCCGGACGGCGTGCTCATCACCTTCAAGCCGAAGGTGTCCGCCAGCGCGGTGGCCGCCACGGCGGACTTCGCGGCGGCCGTGGAGCGCGAGGGCGGCACGGTGAAGCGGCGCTTCCCGGGCCTGAACATGGTGTCCGCGCGGCTGTCGCCCGAGGCCCTGGCGGCGCTCCAGAAGAACCCGGACGTGCTCTCCGTGGAGCCCAACCGCCGCGTGCACGCGATGGGGCTGCCGACGCCGCCTCCGGTGGTGTCGTGGCAGGGCGTGTTCAGCACGCAGGGCTCCGTGGGCGAGTACACGGAAGGGCTGAAGATGGTGCAGGCCCCGCAGGTGTGGGACGCGAACAACGACGGTGTCCTCGACACCGGCGCTCCCACGGGCGAGGGCGTGAAGGTGTGCGTCATCGACAGCGGCTGGGACAGCAAGCACCCGGAGCTGAAGGCGGCGTTCGTGAAGGGCCGGGACTTCGTCGACGAAGACAGCGACCCGTCCGACGAGACCGAGAAGCAGGGCGTCTTGACGGTGGGCGGCGGCCACGGCACGCACGTGTCGGCGACCATCCTGGCGCAGTTCGGCGCGGGTTCGGGCGGACGCGTGGCGCCCGGCAATGATCCGAACGGCGTGGTGGGTGTGGCGCCCGGCGCGTCGCTGCTCGTCGCGCGCGTGCTGGACGTGAAGGGCGGCGGCAGCACCGACGACGTCATCGCGGCGGTGGAGTGGTGCCGCGCGGAAGGGGCGCGGATCGCCTCGCTGTCGCTGGGCGCTCCGGACACCTCCGAGAAGGAGCAGCTCGCGTTCGAGAAGGTGTATGACAACGGCAACGGCATGCTGTCCGTGGCCGCCAGCGGCAACAGTGCCGGTGACGGCAAGCGGGGCATTTCCTATCCGGCCGCGTACAACCCGGCCGTGATCGCGGTGGGCGCGGTGGACCTGGCGGGCGACTACGCGAGCTTCTCGCAGTTCGGCCAGGAGCTCTCCCTCGTGGGTCCGGGTGTGGACGTGCTGAGCGCCACGCTGCTGGGCGCCGCGTCGCTGTCCGGGGTGGAGGCGGGCTCGACGCCGTTCGCGTCCTCGCCGCTCTCGTACACCGCGCATGGCTCCTACACGGGCCGGCTGGTGGACTGCGGCCTGGGCACGGACCGGGCGTCCTGCGGTCCGGCGGCCACGTGCGAGGGCTTCGTCGCGTACGTGGACCGGGGTGACATCTTCTTCGAGGAGAAGGCTCGCAACGTCATCGAAGCCGGCGCGCGCGCGATCATCATCGGCAACAACGATGCGACGGATGGCGAGGGCACCTTCACGCTGGGCGCCGCCAATGCGCACTGGGTGCCCACGGTGTCCGTGTCGCTGGTGTCCGGGGCGGCCCTCAAGGAGAGGGTGGGGCAGGACGTCACGGTGAACACCAACGCCTTGGACTACCAGCGCGAGTCGGGAACCTCCATGTCCACCCCGCACGTGTCCGGTGTGGCGGCCCTGGTGATGAGCGCGCGGCCGGACCTCAGCGCCGGGCACATCCGCGCCGTGCTGGAGAAGACGGCGCTGGACGACAAGACGACGCCGGGGTTCGACGAGAAGTACGGTCACGGGCTCGTGCAGGCGGCCAAGGCCGTGGAGCTGGCGCGCTCGCTGCCCGCGGGTGGCGGGCCGCTCCCGCTGCCGTAGCAGCGGACCCCTTCGCGTGGTGTCGCGCCCCCGGGCTCCTTCAGTGGGACCGGGGGCGTTCCATTTCCGGGGGCGGGGTCGTTCCTCCCAGGGCTCCAGGCCGTGGTGGCAGGGGTGGCGTGCGAGCGGGCGCAGGGTTGCCGGGCCGGTGGTTCCCGGTGCGTGAGCGTGCACCTTCCCTCATGGGAGGAGCGCCACGCATGAAGCGAGACACCTTGAGGGGCTTGGGGATCGCGGGCGTGGCCTGCCTGCTGGTGGGCGCGGGGGCGCGCCCCGTGCTGGCGCAGGTCGGCAGGGAGGATGAAGCGCCGTCCGAGACGGCCGGCACGCCTCCTTCCACCTCGCAGCCCGCGACAAACGCGGGAACGGGGGGCTCGGGGACGGCGGCCCAGCAGGCGCCTGCCAGCGCGAGTCCGACGGGCACGGATCCGAACACCGGTGGCACGGGCTCCGTGGGGACGGGGGAAAGCCCGAACCCCTCCGCTACGACTCCGCCCCCGGCGACCGGTGGCGCGGGGAACAGCGGCGCCGACATGAACACGGGTGGCACGGGTGCCAATGCGAGACAGGGCACGGGCAGCACGGGCAGCACGGGCAACACGGGGACCGGGGACACGGGTGCCGATGCGACTCAGGGCAACACAGGGACCGGCGCCACGGGTGTGGATCCGAGCCAGGGCACCGGCGGCGCGGGCAACACGGGCACGGGTGACACGGGTGCCAATGCGATTCAGGGCAACACGGGTACCGGCGCCACCGGTGCGGATCCGAGCCAGGGCACTGGTGGCGCGGGCAACACGGGTGCTGGCGCCACGGGTGCGGATCCGGGCCAGGGCACTGGTGGCGCGGGCAACACGGGTGCTGGCGACACGGGTGCGGATCCGGGCCAGGGCACCGGCGGCACGGGCAACACGGGTACTGGCGACACGGGTGCCAATGCGACCCAGGGCAACACGGGTGCCGGCGCCACGGGTGCGGATCCGAGTCAGGGCACCGGTGGCACCGGCAACACGGGCACGGGTTACACGGGTGCCAATACGGCTCAGGGCAACACCGGCGCGGGTGACACCGGCGCCAACATGAACACGGGTGGCACTGGTAACACGGGTGCGGATGCGAACCCGGGCACCGGCGGCACCGGCAACACGGGCACGGGTGACACGGGTGCCAATCCGAGTCAGGGCACCGGCAACACGGGCACGGGCGGCACGGGGAACACCGGTACGGGTTCCACGGGCAACCCGGGCGCGAATGCGAACCCGGGCACCGGTGGTGGCACGGGCACGGGTGCTTCGGGCTCGGCTCCTTCGGCACGGGGCGGGGGCATCGCCGTGGTGGATGCCATCTACACGGGCATGGTGTATTCGGTGTCCTCGAAAGAGGTCGTCATCAGCGACAAAGGTACGCACCTGCCGCTGGAGATCGGCGCTGGCACGCGCGTCCTGCGCGACGGTAAAGCCATCAGTGTCACGCAGCTCAAGGAGGGCGAAAAGGTGCGCGCCGTGGTCAACCTCGTGGGCAAGAGCCACACGCGGGAGATCGCCGTGCTGACGGGCGCCAAGGCCCGTCGCGCCGCTGGGCTGCGGTGAGTCCCGCCCGTCAGCCACACGCCGCCGCACGCGTCTGGAGGACGGAGGTTTCCACCATGACGGTCTTCGACCGATACCGCACCCTGCTGCACAAGTTGACCCTCGTCCGCGCTCGCGCTCCAGGCGGTGACTCGCCGGAGGTCGATGCGCTCCTCGACACCATGGACGAAGTCTGGGACGCCATGTCCGCGGGCGAGCGGGCCGCGATGGAGCGCGAACGCGCGCGGCTCCCCCACGTGCTCGATCAGGATTCACACGCGCCGCCCGCGTAGGCCCGTGGCGCGTTACTTCCGCGCGGAGTTCATGGGCGCGCTGGTCGGCCCATGGGGGATCCGGGTGACCGGCCGGGAGGGCGGCAACTGCTGACGCTTGCTCCACACCGCGCGCGTGTAGTCCACCACCGACGCGAGCGACAACAGGGCGGCGAGCGCCACGAGCGGACGCACCAACGGGGCGTAGAGCAGCACGCACAACAGCACCACGAGCTGCAGCGTGGTGACCACCTTGCCCAGCATCCGCGCCTTGAGCTCGATGGAGCGCATGTCCGGCCGCAGCCTGGCGACAATGAAGCCAATGGCCGTGCCGATGTCCCGCAGGAGCAGCAGCAGCAGCTCCAAAGGACCGATGAGCCCGTCCAACAGGCACACGATGAAGGCCGTGACCATGAAGGCGCGGTCCGCCACCGGGTCGATAAGGGCCCCCAGGCGCGTGGCCAGTCCCCGGTGCCGGGCAATCCAGCCGTCCAGGAAGTCCGTCACCGCCGCCACCACGACCAGCAAGGCCCGCAAGCGCAGGTCCGTCACCGCGATGAACACCGCGGCGAGCGGAAGGCGCGACAGGGAGAGTGCATTGAGCAGCACAAGGCTTGCCCGACGGTGCATGGCCCCCAAAAGTTAGTGCTCGCTCCCCAGGGCGCACCTGTCCCGGACGGCGAGCGTCCAGCGAAGGACTTCGCTCGTGCCCCCTGGACCCGACCGCCGTCCACCGGTGTCACACCGGGCGGTCCGGGGTTCGTCCCGGCCCCCGCCTCCAGGAGCCCGCCCCGTGAATGCGATGGGAACCTTCCACCCCCTGCGCCGCCGGCTCACGGGCGCCCTGTTCGCGCTGGCCGCGCTGGGCACCGTCGCCTGCGATGCGGCCCCCCGCTCGCGGCGAGCGGCGGTCCAGCCCCACGCCCCCACGACCGACGAACAGCAGCGCTATCCGTGGCTCTCCGCCAGCGCGAGGGTGCGCGGCCTGGAGGAGACCTTCCCACCTCCGGAGGGCTACACGCGGGTGCCCGTGGACGCGGGCTCCTTCGGCGCGTGGCTGCGCGGCCTGCCCCTGCGCCCCGAGGGCACGCCCGTGCGCGACTTCCAGGGGGACACGGTGCTGGCCGCGGACGACGCGCGGCTCGCGGCGGTGGGTGAGCTGGACGTGGGCTCCGTCAACCTCCAGCAGTGCGCGGACTCCATCCTCCGGCTCCATGCCGAGTGGCGCTGGGCCGCCGGCCAGCAGGAGCGCATCGCCTACCGCTTCACCAGCGGCCACCTGGCGGCGTGGCCCCGGTACGCGGCGGGGGACCGGGCCCGCGTCTCCGGTTCGAAGGTGACGTGGGTGCCGGGCAGCGCGGCGAAGAACGACTCGCGGGCCGCCTTCCGCAACTACCTGGACCTGCTCTTCACCTACGCGGGCACGCTGTCGCTCCAGGCGGAGGCCGCGCGCCCCACCCGGGAGCAGCTGCGCCCCGGGGACTTCTTCGTCCTGGGCGGCAGCCCCGGCCACACCGTGCTGGTGCTGGACGTGGCCACCGACGTGAAGGGCGGGCGCGTGGCGCTGCTGGGCCAGGGCTTCACGCCCGCGCAGGACTTCCACGTGCTCGCGACGAACGCGGGCCCCTGGTTTTCCCTGGATGGGGACGCGGTGGCGACGCCCTTCTGGGTGCCCTTCCCGATGACGTCGCTGCGGCGGCTGCCGTCGCCCTGATACACCGGGCGCCCTCCTGGTACGTCCCAAAGCAGACAGGGAGGCAGCGGCAACCCGCGCCCGTGGGGGCGTGCTGGAAGGGGAGAGCGCAGAGGGCCCCAGGTGTTAGGTTGGAGCGTTGTCCTGCCGTCAACGGGGCCGCGCCGCGCCGGGCCTGTCCTTCCCCTGTGTGCCAGCAAGCAGCCTAAAGGAAGGGGGTCCCGGTCCCCGAGCCTCCATCCATGTCCTTCGCCGCCGCGCCCCTGTCCGCGTCTCCTCCCCGGGCCAGCCTCCTCCTCGTCGACGACACGCCGGGCCACCTGCTGGCGCTGGAGGCCATCCTCGCGCCGCTGGGACAGCGCCTGGTGCGGGCCGCGTCCGGGCGCGAGGCGCTGCGGCGGGTGCTGGATGAGGACTTCGCCGCCGTCCTGATGGACATGAACCTGGGCGACATGACGGGCGTGGACGTGCTGAACCTGATGCGCGAGCGCGAGCGCAACAAGCGCACGCCCGTGCTGCTGATGACCGCGGGCGACGGGGACGAGAAGGAGTGGCTGGCCGCGTACGTGCACGGCGCGGTGGACTACCTGCGCAAGCCGCTGCGGCCGGAGATCCTGCTGGCCAAGGTGACGATGTTCGTGGAGCTGCACCTGGCGCGTGAAGCCGTGCAGCGTCGCGAGGAGGCGCTGCGCGAGCGTGAGCGGGCCGCGCTGGAGATCGCGCACCGCGAGCGGCTGCACTCGTTCTTCATGCAGGTGCCGGTGGGCATCGCCATCCTGCGCGGGCCGGAGCTCGTCTTCGAGTTCGCCAACCCGTCCTACGGGCTGCTGGTGGGCCGCACCGTCACGCTGGGCAAGCCCATGAGGGAGGCGCTCCCGGAGCTGCGCTCCCAGCCGGAGGTGATGGCCATCCTGCGGCGCGTGGTGGAGACGCGCGAGCCCTTCATCCACCCGGAGTTCCGCATCGAGCTGGAGCGCGGCGGACAGCGCGAGGAGGCCTTCTTCAACGTCATCTACCACCCGCTGGTGGAGGCGGACCGGGCCTCGGGCATCATCGCCCTGGCCGTGGACGTCACCACCTGGGTCCAGGCGCGCCGCAAGACGGACATGCTCACCCAGGACCTGCGCCTGCAGCAGGCGGCGCTCCAGGACAGCGAGCAGCGCCTGCGCCTGGCGCTGACGGCCACCGCGCTGGGCACCTTCGACATGAACATGGCGACGGGCGCGCTGGACTGGGACGCGCGCTGCAAGGCCCTCTTCGGTCTGCCGCCGGAGGCCACGGCGTCCTATGAGCTGTTCCTCAAGGGCCTGCACCCGGAGGATCGCGAGGCCGTGGAGCAGGCGGTGGCGCGCAGCTGGGACCCCGCCGGCACCGGCGACTACGACATCGCCTACCGCACCGTGGGGCTGAAGGACGGCGTGGAGCGCTGGGTGCGCGCCATGGGCCGGACGTACTTCGAGGACGGCCGGGCGGTGCGCTTCGTGGGCACCGTGCAGGACATCACCGCGCGCAAGCGCGCCGACGCGGAGCGGGCCCGGTTGCAGGCGGGGGAGCTGCGCCGCACCGAGCAGCTGCGCGGCCTGTCGCGCGCGAGCCTGGCGCTCAACGCGGCCGGCAGCATGCGGGCCATCCTGGAGCTGGTCACCCTCAAGGCGCGCAAGCTCATTGGCGCGAACCAGTCCGCCGTGCAGGTGCTGGAGTGGCGTGACGCCGCGCAGCCGCTCACCGCGATGTCGGTGACGGACCATGCCCTGCTCGCGCCGGGCGCGACGCTGGACGAGCGGGGCCTCTTCGCCCAGGTGTGCCAGGAGAACCGGCCGCTGCGCCTGACGCGCGAGGAGCTGCTCGCGCACCCGGCGTGGAAGGACGCGGCCGCTCCCCCCGAGGGCGCGGCGCTGCCGCTGAAGGGCTTCCTCGCGGTGCCCATGGTGGGGCACGACGGCCGCAACCTGGGGCTCATGCAGCTGTCCGACAAGGTGGAGGGCGACTTCGACGCGGAGGACGAGACCATCGCCGTGCAGCTGGCGCAGATGGCCAGCGTGGCGCTGGAGAATGCCCGCCTCTACGAGAAGGTCCAGGCCGAGCGGCGCAACCTCTTCGCCGTGCTCAAGCAGCTGCCCGCGGCCATCACCGTGCTGCGCGGCCCGGAGCTCGTCTTCGAGATGGCCAACGACCTGCGCCTGAAGCTCACCGGTTCGCGGCCCCTGGTGGGCCTGCCGTTGCGCCAGGCCCTGCCGGAGCTGGATGGGCAGGGGCAGATCGAACAGATCGAAACCGTCTACCGCACCGGGGAGACCTACCAGGGCCGCGAGGTGCCCATGCGCCTGCGCCGCGACGAGGGCCAGGAGGCGCCCGAGGGCTACTTCAACCTCACCTTCCAGCCGCTGCTCGACGCCAAGGGGCGCGTGGACGGCATCGTGTCCGTGTCGTGGGAGGTCACCGAGCAGGTGCTCGCGCGCAAGCGCATCGAGGCGCTGGCGCTGGAGCTGAAGGAGCGTGAGCAGCAGTTCCGCACGCTCGCGGACTCCATCCCCCAGCTCGCCTGGATGGCGGAGCCGGACGGCCGCCGCTCCTGGTTCAACCAGCGCTGGTTCGACTACACCGGTACGACGGCCGACCCCGGGAAGGACCAGGACTGGAGCGCGCTCGTCGAGCCCGAGGACAGCGAGCGCGTGCAGGCCCGCTTCAACGAGGCGTTGCGCGAGGGCGTGCCGTGGGAGGACCAGTTCCGCCTGCGCCGCGCGGACGGCAGCTTCCGCTGGTTCCTGTCGCGCGCGATGCCGGTGCGCGACGCGGAGGGGCGCATCGCGCGCTGGTTCGGCACGCACACGGACATCGACGACGAGCGCAGGACGCTGGAGAGCCTGAAGCAGGCGGAGGAGGAGATCCGCCACCTCAACACGGGCCTGGAGAAGCGCGTGCGCGAGCGCACCGCCCAGCTCCAGGAGGCGAACAAGGAGCTGGAGTCCTTCAGCTACTCCGTGTCGCACGACCTGCGCGCGCCCCTGCGCCACATCACCGGGTTCGCGCAGTTGTTGGAGCGGCGCGCGGCGGCGAAGCTGGACGACGTGGCGCGGGGCTACCTCACCACCATCGCGGGCGCGGCGAAGCAGGGCGGCACGCTGGTGGACGACCTGCTCGCGTTCAGCCGCATGGGCCGGGCGGAGCTGCGGCAGTCGCGGGTGGACCTGGGCCAGCTGGTGGCGGAGGCGCGCAAGGATCTGCTGCCGGAGCTGAACGGGCGACAGGTCGAGTGGCGGGTCGGCGAGCTGCCGACCGTGGAGGGAGACCCTGCCTTGCTGCGGCAGGTGATCCACAACCTGCTGGCCAATGCACTGAAGTACACGCGGCCGAAGCCGGAGGCCTTCATCGAGGTGGGCACGCGCGAGGAGGCAGGGGAGGTGGTGGTGTGGGTGCGCGACAACGGCGTGGGCTTCGAGATGCAGTATGTGGACAAGTTGTTTGGCGTCTTCCAGCGGCTGCACACGGTCGAGGAGTTCGAGGGCACCGGCATCGGACTCGCGAACGTGCGGCGCATCGTGTCGCGCCATGGTGGACGCACCTGGGCGGAGGGCGCCGTGGGGCAGGGCGCGACCTTCACCTTCACCCTGCCCCGGACTTCTCCGCTGGAGAAGAAGGAAGAAGAGCGCACGCGTGCTTGAGCTCAAGAGGATCCTCCTGGTCGAAGACAGCGCCAACGACGTGGCGCTCACGCTGGCGGCGCTGGAGGAGGTGCACCTGGCCAACGAGGTGGTGGTGGTGCGCGACGGACAGCAGGCGCTGGACTACCTCTTCCGCAAGGGTGAGTACGCGAACCGCAAGGACGGCAACCCGGCCGTGGTGCTGCTGGACCTGAAGCTGCCGAAGGTGGACGGGCTGGAGGTGCTGGAGAAGGTGAAGGGCGCGCCGGAGCTGAAGGCCGTGCCGGTGGTGATGCTCACCTCGTCGCGCGAGGAGCAGGACCTGGCGCGAAGCTACGGGCTGGGCGTGAACGCCTACGTGGTGAAGCCGGTGGCGTTCCCGGACTTCGTGTCCGCGCTGCGGGAGCTGGGGCTGTTCTGGGCGGTGGTGAACCAGCCGCCGCCGGGCGCGTCGCCCCCGCCGGGAGCCTCCAAGTGAGCACACGCGGCAATGCCGCGCTGGAGTTGAGCCCGGCCTCCGCCGCCGGAAGGCCGCTGTCCATCCTGCTCCTGGAGGACAGCCCGTTGGACGCGCAGCTGGTGGCCGCGCAGCTGGACGAGGGCGGCCTGCCCGCGACGCTGGAGTGCGTGGCGGGCCGGACGGCCTTCACCTCCGCGCTGGCGAAGGGGAAGTTCGACCTCATCCTGTCGGACTACAACGTGCCGGGCTTCGACGGGCTGAGCGCGCTGGACGTGGCGCAGACGACGTGTCCGGAGACGCCCTTCCTCTTCGTGTCGGGGGCGCTGGGCGAGGACCGCGCCATTGAATTGCTCAAGCGCGGCGCCACCGACTACGTGCTCAAGGACCGGCTGGAGCGGCTGGGCCCCAGCGTGCGGCGGGCGCTGCGCGAGGCGGAGGGCGTGCGCCTGCGCAAGCGCACGGAGGAGGCGCTGCGCCGCTCCGAGGAGCGCTACCAGTTGTTGGCGCACGCGAGCTTCGACGCCATCTGGGACTGGGACCTGCAGACGGACGCGATGCACTGGATTGGCGACGCGACGGAGGAGGTCTTCGGCTTCCGGCTGGAAGAGGTGGGCGTGGACGCGTCGTGGTGGCGGCGGCACATCCACGTGGATGACCGCGAGCGGGTGATGGCCGGCCTGCAGCGGGCGTTCGACTCGGATGAGGACCGGTGGCAGGACGAGTACCGGGTGCTGCGCAAGGACGCGGCCGATGCCTACGTGGCGGCGCAGGGCTACATCGTGCGCGGCGCGAGCGGCAAGGTGCGGCGCATCGTGGGCGCCATGCGCGACATCACCGAGCGCAAGCGCGCGGAGGAGGAGAAGCAGCAGCTGGTGCACGAGGCCCAGCGGCGGGTGGAGTTCGAGCAGCAGCTCATTGGCATCGTGAGCCACGACCTGCGCAACCCCCTGGGCGCCATCCTCACGGGCGCGTCGCTGATGTTGCGGCGCGACGACATCCAGCCCTGGAACGCGAAGGCGGCCGCGCGCATCCTGTCCGCGGCGGAGCGGGCGACGCGGATGATCCGCGACCTGTTGGACTTCACCCAGGCGCGCATGGGCGGCGGCATCCCCGTGCAGGCGGCGCCGTGCGACTTCCACGCGCTGATGTTGCAGGTGGTGGAGGAGGCGCGCACGGCGCACCCGGAGCGCACGCTCCTGTTGGAGCAGGCGGGGGACGGGCAGGGGTCGTGGGATTCGGACCGGATGGCGCAGGTGCTGTCCAACATCCTGGGCAACGCGCTGAAGTACAGCCCGGAGGACACGCCCGTGCGGGTGGAGAGCCGGGGTGAGTCCACGGCCCTGGTGGTGCGCGTGCACAACGGCGGCGCGCCCATCCACCCGGACCTGCTGCCGCGAATCTTCGAGCCGCTCCAGCGCGGCACGACGGTGGGCCGCTCGGAGCGCAGCATCGGGCTGGGGTTGTACATCGTGCGGCAGCTGGTGCTGGCGCATGGCGGGACGGTGGACGCGCAGTCCTCCGAGGCGGAGGGGACGGTGTTCACCGTGCGCCTGCCGCGCGTGACCGGAAGCGAGCTGCCGCCGGCCGCGGCGTAGGTTCCAACGTGGTGGAGGATGGACGCATGTCGAAGCCGCTGGAAGTCGTGAACGCCGTCCTGGATGCGGGCTTCGAGGGCCTGGGCCCGCTGTGCAGCGCGACGGGGCTGGCGGACGAGTACCTGCGGGATGCCCGGTACGCGGACCACGAGGCGCGCATCGATTCGCTCATCCACTGGGAGACGGGGAAGCTGTTCACCACGGGCTTCCTGTCCGGGCTGGGCGGGCTGCTCACGCTGCCGGTGGCGCTGCCTGCGGGGCTGGGCGTGTCGTGGGCGGTGCAGGCGCGACTGGTGGGCGCCATCGCTCGCATCCACGGACACGACGTGGAGGAGGACCGCGTGCGCACGCTCACGCTGCTGGCCATCGTGGGCGACATCGGCAAGGAAGTGGTGAAGCAGGCCGGCATCGAAGTGGGGCACCAGTTGGGCATGCGCGCGCTGGAGGCGGTGCCGAAGCACGCGCTCAGCGGCATCAACCGCGCGGTGGGCTTCCGGCTGGTCAGCAAGGCGGGACAGAAGGGCGTCGTGAACCTGTCGAAGGTGGTGCCCCTCGCCGGGGGGCTGGTGGGCGGCGCGGTGGATGCGCTCGCGTGCCGCGCGGTGGGCGCCACGGCGCGGCGGCTGTTCGCCCCGGGGCCGCTTCCTGCCGCGGGCATGTCTGCTGGATGACCCGGGCGCGGGGCTTGCGTTGACGGTGGGTCCCCGCGCTGGACTCATCCAGGCGCATGGGCCGCCTCCTCGTTCTGCTCGTCGTGCTGGGCCTCGCACTGGGGGCCTTGGGGGGCTGCCGCCGTTCGTCGGAGGAGCAGGGGACGCCAGGGCGCACGCGCATCGTCTTCAAGTTCCAGCCGCTGTGGGGTGATCCGAAGCCGTTCCGGGAGCTGCTGGCCCGGTACGAGCGTGACAACCCGGACGTGGAGCTCGTGACGGAGGCGCTGCCGAACTCGTCGGACCTGGCGCACCAGTTCTTCCTCACGTCGTTGCAGGGCGGGGCCACGGACTTCGACGTGCTGGTGGCGGACGTCGTGTGGGTGCCGGAGTTCGCTCGCGCGGGGTGGGTGGCGGACCTGTCCGAGCACTTCCCTCCGGCGAAGCTGCGCGAGGAGTTCCTCCCCGGCCCGGTGGACTCCGTCGTGGTGGACGGCCGCACCTACGCGGTGCCCTGGTTCGTGGACGTGGGCGTCCTCTACTACCGCACGGACCTGGTGCCGCGCGCGCCGCGCACCTACGAGGAGCTGCGCCGCTTCACCCGCGACGCGATGGCGAAGGCGCCCGGCATCCAGGGCTATGTGTGGCAGGGCCGGCAGTACGAGGGCCTGACGTGCAACGTGTACGAGGCGCTGTGGGGCCATGGTGGAAAGTCCCTGGGCGCTGACGGGCGCGTGCTGCTGGAGACGGAGGCCGCGCGCGAGGCGCTGGCGTACCTGCACGGGCTGATCGCGGACGGGCTGTCTCCGCCGACGGTGACGGGCTTCGGCGAGGAGGAGGCGCGGCGCGTGTTCCAGGAGGGCCGGGCGGTGTTCATGCGCAACTGGCCCTATGCGTGGCGCGAGGCGCAGGCGGAGGGTTCGCCCATCCGGGGCAAGGTGGGCATCGCGCCGCTGCCGACGAAGGATGGACAGCCGGGG
>NZ_RAWB01000849.1 GCF_003612055.1 Corallococcus llansteffanensis | reverse complement strand
CACTTGCGCTTGCCTCCCCCGGCGGAGATCACCGCCGGTGTCCCGCCACCCGACTGGTTCTTCTTGCGGTCCAGCCACTTGCGCAGGCCGTACTGCTGCCCGATGGAGAGCACGTTGTTCGTGAAGATGTAGAGCGACAGGCCCGCGGGGTACTGGAGCAACGTGAAGGTGAAGATGATGGGCATCACCCAGGTCATCATCTTCGCCTGCGCCGCATCCATCATCTGCGGCTGCATCTTCTGCGTGATGATCATCGACACGCCCAGCGCCAGCGGCAGCAGGTACGTGGGGTCCTTGTACGTGAGGTCCCGCCAGATGGGCCCGACGAACGGCTCGCCGTAGATTTCGAAGCTGTTGCGCAGCGACGTGAAGAGCGCGATCCACACCGGCATCTGGATGAGCAGCGGCAGACAGCCGCCCAGGGGGTTCACCTTCGCCTCCTGGTACAGCTTCATGATCTCCAGGTTCTGGCGCTCCTTGTCGTCCGCGAACTTCTTGCGGATCTCATCCATCTTGGGCTGCAGCACCTTCACCGCCTCCATGCTGACCATGGAGCGGTAGGTGAGCGGCAGCAGCGCCAGCTTCACCACCACGGTGAGCAGGATGATCGCGACGCCCCAGTTCCCCACGATGCCGTGGAAGAACTTCATGATGGCGAGCAGCAGCTTGCAGACCACGGCCCAGATGCCGAAGTCGACCGTGTCCTCCAGGCGCGGGTGGTACGTGGTGGTGGACAGGCCGGCCACCGCGCGCAGCTCCGCGCCGGGCACCGGGCGCAGCAGGTCGGGGTCCTTGGGGCCCAGGTAGCCGCCGAAGCGGAACGTGGCCGTCCCCCCGGGGCCGACGTTGAGCGGGAAGCCCGCGGCCACTTCGCGCGCGGTGGGCGACGCGGTCAGCGTGCAGTGGCCCGCGAGCGCCCCGTCCAGCGGGTAGAGCGCGGACAGGAAGTACTGCTGGTCGATGCCGAAGAAGGAGATCTGCCCGCGCGTCTCCTCCGGCGGCTTGTCGCCCGGGGACAGCTTGTGGAGCTCTTCGTCCACCCAGCACGCGGAGCGGCTCAGGTTGCCCACGCCGCCGAAGAAGGACGGCGCGTGCTCGAACTCCGGGTCGATGGCGCGGCTGTAGTGCAGCTTCAGCTCACCCGTCTGCGCCTGGGCGGAGGTGTTGCGCACCTGGAGGGTGTAGGTGAACTCGAAGCCGTCGCGGGGCCACAGCACCGTCTTCGTCACTTCCCACGGGCCCTGGCGGCCGGTGAAGGTGACGCTGCCACCCTTGTCGGTGGCGCCCTCCTGCACCGCGTAGCGGGTGTTCGCCGCGAGCGGAGAGCCGCCCTCGATGGTCACCGCGAGCGGCAGGGGCTGGCCCTGCACCGGGTGCGCCACGTTCATCTGCGGCGGCGGGGGGATCTCCTTGCCGAAGAGCTTCTCGAAGCCCTCCTTCACGGTGAGCGACTGCTGCTCCCGCATCTTCACGCCCTGGAGCACGGCGGAGGTGAGGCCGGCGCCCTCGGAGGAGAAGGTGTACTTCACCTCCGGCCGGGCGAAGTCGGCGGTGCGCGCGGGCGGCGGCGGGGTCTCCCCCTCGGCCTGGGCGGGGGTGCCCGCGTCCGCGGCCATCCCCGGCGGCGGAACGGCGGCGACTCCCGGGGTGCCGGCATCCACGGCCGCGGCCACTTCCACCCCGGCATCCGCGCCCGTGACGCCCTCGGGCGTCTTGGGGGCGAAGAAGAAGGTGTAGGCAGCGGTGGCCGCGAAGGAGAGGGCGAGCGCCAGGAGCAGCCGCTTCTGCGAATCGTTGGACTGGGGCGACAGCGGGTCGTTCGTCATGGATTTCCCTCTGCCGGCGGCAGAGGGCCGGGGGGCAGGCGGAAGCAAACCGTCAGGGGACGGGATCGAATCCGCCGGGGTGGAATGGCTGGCAGCGCAGCAGGCGCCAGACGGTGAGGGCGAAGCCCTTCAGGCCCCCATGCTTCTCCAGCGCCTGCATGGCGTAGGTGGAGCAGGAGGGGTGGAACCGACACGCCTTCGGCAGCAGCGGCCCCAGGAACCGCCGGTAGAAGCGGATGGGCAGGGCGATGACGAAGGCGAGTGGACTCATGGGACAGGCTCTTCCTTGGGAGGCACGGGCGGTGCCGGAAAGAGCCGTTGCAGCTTACGGGTGACGCCGTCGAACGCACGGGAAACTTGAGCGGAGGAGGCTTCCTTCGCCGAGGAGCGGACGACCAGGACTACGTCGAGACCGGGCGGCCATTGCCCGCGGCGCTTGCGGAACAGCTCGCGCAGCACCCTGCGAAGACGCGCGCGCACCACCGCGTTGCCCACCTTGCTGGAGACGGTGAGCCCTACGCGGGAGTGCGCCCGGTTGTTGCGTTGGACGAGCGCCAGGAGGCAGTCGGACGGAAGCTTCTGACCGCCCTCCTGGACCTCCAGGAACTCACGTCGCTGAAGCAGGCGAAAGGCCTTGGGGAAGCGCTCGCCGGTTGCCTGAGGCACCCGCGGCGCCGCTCCCTCGGCCATCACACGTGCGTCCAGTTACTTCTTGAACGACGACACCACCAGGCGCTTACGGCCCTTCGCGCGGCGGCGCTTGAGGACATCCCGGCCGGACTTGGTGCCGTTCCGCTTGCGGAACCCGTGGGCGCGGTTGCGCCGGATCTTCGACGGCTGGTACGTGCGCTTGGACACGACTACTCCCTGAGAGCTGAAGGCGGCGCCCGGAACTCCCGGCGCGACCCGTACATTGGAAAGGGGGCGTCCGTAACCCTATTTCCTGGACAAGTCAATCACAGGATCACCCTGACCCGGCCATGTCGCACTGCGCCGGGGGACGCGGCGGATCCTCCCGGAAGAAGCGGTCGGGGACACCCAGGACGAGGGCGTTCTCGCGCACCTCCAGGGGGGGCATCCGCTCCAGCCAGGTCAGCGCGTAGTGG
>NZ_RAWB01000848.1 GCF_003612055.1 Corallococcus llansteffanensis | reverse complement strand
TATAAGAGACAGCCGCACGATGGCGTAGACGTACCGCGCACCGGCCTCCCTCGAGGACTCCGCCTGCGTCTTCGTCGTCATGGCGTGCCCACCTCCCGACCGCGTCAGCGCGTCTGGGCTTCGTCGCGCCGCTTCACCATCAACCGCACCTGCTCCACCAGCGCGTCCGGCAGGCACGGCTTGGTGACGTACGCGTCACACCCGGCCTGGTTCGCGTCCTCCGAGTGCCCCTTCAACGCATGGCCGGTGAGCGCCACCACCGGGATGTGCCGCGTGCGCGCGTCGCCCTTCAGCCGGCGCGTCGCCTCCCAGCCGTCCATCACCGGCAGGGACAGGTCCATCAGGATGACGTCCGGCACCAGCTCGAACGCCTTGTCCAACGCCTCCTGTCCGTTCTTCGCCTCCGCCACGCGGAAGCCGGAGAACTCCAGGTACTCCGCGTACATCTCCCGGGCATCCTGGTAGTCATCCACCACCAGCACGAGCGGCTTCTGTTTTTCCGGGCTGTTCGTCATGTCCGTCTCGCGCGTCTTGGAAAGTGCAGGGTGAAGGTCGAACCCTGGCCCGGGCTGCTCTGGAGGGAGACGCGTCCCCCCAGCATCGCCGCCAGTCGACGGCAGATGGACAGACCCAGCCCCGTGCCCCCATAGGCACGCGTGGGGGAGCTGTCCACCTGCTGGAAGTCCTCGAAGATCTTCTCCTGGTTCGACACGTCGATGCCGATACCCGAGTCCTTCACCGAGATGGCGAAGGTGCTGGTGGCCACCTGATACTCCGCCGACACCTGGACGCCGCCCTCATGCGTGAACTTGAGCGCGTTGGACAACAGGTTGAGGACGATCTGCTTCACCTTCTGTCGGTCGCTCCACACGCCCGGCAGGTCCTCCTCCAGGCGCGTCTCCACCGCCAGCTTGCTGCGCGCGATGATGGGGTCCATCTCCGCCATCACCTCCTGCAGCAGCTCCGGCAGGCCGAAGTCCGTCAGGTGCAGCGGCATCCGCCCCGCCTCGATGCGGGTGATGTCCAATATCTCGTTGATGACCTCCAGCAGGTGCCGCCCGTTGGAGTCGATGCGCGTGAGGTTGCGGCGCTGCGGCGGCGTCATCTCCCCGGACACGCCCTGCAGGAGCATGTTCGTGTAGCCGAGGATGGCGTTCAGCGGTGTGCGGAACTCGTGCGACATGTTGGCCAGGAACTGCGACTTGGCCGCGCTCGCCTGCTCCAACTGGATGGCCTGCCGGCGCAGCTTCTCGTTCTGCTCCGCCAGCTCCGCCGTGGCCGACAGCACGCGCGCCTCCAGCTCGCTGGACACCTCCTTCACCCGCTCCAGGAGCCGCGCCCGCTCCAGCACCTCCGTGCGGTCGTGGAAGACGGTGACGATGCCCGTCAGTTCGCCCTGGTCCCCCAGCACCTTGCTGGCCATGGCCTCCATGGGCAGCGGCGCGCCGGTGGTCGGGTCGTCCAGCGTCAGCTGGCTCTTCCAGCGCGACACGTCCGCGTGCACGTTCCCCAGCAGGTTGGAGAGGAAGGAGGCGAAGAGGGCTTCGTTGGCGCGCCCCCGCCGCCCGGACGCCTCGCCTGCTTCGGCCGCGTCGCGGAGCGGGGCCGGGGCGAAGAGGCGCTCGGCCGGGTCGTTCATCATCACCATGCCGCCCGTGGGGTCGGACAGGATGATGGGGTCCGCCACCGAGTCCAGCACCCGGTCCAGGCGGTGGCGCTCGCTGCGCGCCTCCCGTTCGGTGTCGCGCAGCCGCCGGTAGCTCTCCCCCAGCGCCTGCGCGGCGCGGCCCAGGTCCGTCACGTTGCGCAGCACGCTCACCACCACCGCGGGCCCGTCCGGCGCGAGCACCGGCGTGGTGACCAGCTCGAAGAGCAGGTCCATGCCCTCCACCGGATCCACCAGCGGCACCTCGCGTCGGTGCACCCCGGTGGCGCCGCCCTGCGAGAGCGTCTCCCGGAACAGGCGCTGGTTGAGCTCCACCGCCCGCGTGCGCCCGGGGCTCGCGTCCGGGCCCGCCACCAGCAGCGCCTCCGCGCGGCCGTTGGCGAAGAGCAGCCCCCCTTCGGCGTCCGTCAGCAGCACCGGATCCGACACCGCGTTGATGACCCGGCGCAAGAGCCGGTCCGGCTCGGGCCGGCGCGGCACCCGGGCATCCGAGGCCACGAGCCGCGCGATGAGCGGCCCCGCGCACGACGCCACCCACGCCACGTCCTGGGGCACGCCGGGCCCGGACAGCCCCACCACCAGCAGCGCGACCGCGGGCGCCCCGGGCCGGCCCAGCGGCACCCCCAGCAGGCCCCCCGGAAACGCGGCGCCCTCCAGCGCGTCCGCGGCCAGCCACCGCGCCCCGGACCGCGTGCGGAACGACGCCAGCGACGAATCCTGGGCGTCCCAGGCCCGCGCGAGCACCGCCTGCTGCGTCCCCGTCAGCCCCTCGCTGGCCAGGCACCCGGAGGCCGCGCCGCTGTCGTCTGGCCCCAGGCAGGCGACCGCGACGCCGAACTGACGCGCGAGCCACTCCACCACCGCCCGCGCACAGGCGACGGCGGACTCGCAGGCGAGCAGGTGCTCGGCGAGCGCGAGGCGCGCCCCGGCATGGGCTTCAACGGGGGGCAGCGGGGCTGGAGACGCCACGAACTTACGCTCCGGGTGAGGGTGCACGCGGCGGGAGTCCGCGTTCTGGCGAGTCTGCGGTGCGGACCTCCGAAAATGCCACCACGATGCGCGCCTCCCCTTCCGACGGGGCGGCACGGCCCAGGGCCGCCAGGGCCCGCGCGTCGAACCGCAGCCCCCGGTCCAGCAGGCGGTCCAGGATGTCCACCAGGCTGGCGACGCCAGCGATGCGTTCCACGGGCATCTCGACTCCGCTCCTCGCTCGGTCCGCCCGGCGGACCCTCGGCCCCGTTCCGTTCTTAACGCCGGGAGTCCACGCGCCCCAGCCCCTCCTGTCC
>NZ_RAWB01000847.1 GCF_003612055.1 Corallococcus llansteffanensis | reverse complement strand
GGCCCGCGAGCCCCGCGACCCGCTGGATCACCGGCAGCGCACGACGCAGCAGGGGCGCGGCGCGGCGCAGCAGGGGCGCGGCGCGGCGTGCCACCTGCCGCGCGCCCCGTGCGATGCCGCGCACGGCGCCTTGAATGCCCCGGGAGATGCGGCGGAAGAACGCCTCGGAGTCATCCGCGTCCATGGACTCCAGGACGAAGGGGTTGAGGGTGCGCGCGAGCGCGACCGCGGCGGGGCCGGAGATGAGGCGTGGGCTGGCGGACGGCAGGTACAGACCGCTGGCCAGGTCCTGCTCGAAGCCCTCGAAGCCGTCATCCTCCCCGAACGCGTCGGCGTCCCCGGCGAACAGCTCCTCGAACCCCTCACCCTCGAAGCCGTCGGCCTCGAAGCCATCCCCCTCGAAGCCTTCGAACTCGCCGAACGCGTCCGCGAGCTCCTCCAGTTCCTGGAGGGCATCCGCGCCCTCCATGCGGTCCATGCCCTCGAGGGACTCTTCTGCCAAGAAGTCGGCGCTGATCATCGATTTCCCCCTCGCATGGCGCTTGGCCACAGCCCTTCAAGAGCGCCAAGTTAGAGAGGTGGGGGGAGGGGTGGCAGTCACTCGTTTGAGCTACTGATGCGCGCGGCGCGTGCCAGACTGTGCCCGCCATGACCCTTGAAGAGACGATGCGGGAGCTGGAGCGGCTGGGCTCCCAGCAGACGCGGAAGACCTACCTCCGCCACGGCGCTCCGGAGCCCCTGTCCGGCGTGAACTTCGGCGCGCTGACGACGCTGAAGAAGCGCGTCGGCACGGATCCGGCGCTCGCCCGTGCGCTGTGGGCCTCCGGGCACACCGAGGCGCGGCTGCTGGCGACGATGGTCGTGGACGCCCCCGCGCTGTCCTGGGCGGAGCTGGAGACGTGGGCGAAGTCGCTGGACTGGCACACGCTGACGGACGTCTTCGTGACGAACGTGGCGCTGCGCTCACCGCATGCGCGGCGCGCCCTGGGCTGGACGCGCTCCACCTCCGAGTGGGTGGGGCGCGCGGGCTGGCAGTTGCTCGCCTCCCTGCTCGTGAAGACGACGGTGCTCACGGGAGAGGACGCGGAAGACCTGGCGCCGTGGCTCGCGCGCATCGAGCAGGAGCTTCCGACCGCGAAGAACCGCGTCCGCGAGGCGATGAACAGCGCGCTCATCGCGCTGGGCTCCTCGGGCGGCGCGCTCCAGAAGGCGGCGCTCCAGACAGCGAAGCACCTGGGCCGGGTGGAGGTGGACCATGGCGACACGGCGTGCGAGACGCCGGACGCCACCCAGTACATCCGGAAGATGCAGGCCCGGAAGGCCGCGGCCACGAAGCCCGCGACGAAGGCCGCCGCGACGAAGGCCGCGACCACGAAGCCCGCGACCACGAAGGCCGGGACGAAGGCCGTTGCGAAGAAGCCTGCTGCGAAGAAGCCCGCTGCGACCAAGGCCGTTGCGAAGAAGCCCGCTGCGACCAAGGCCGTTGCGAAGAAGGCCGTTGCGACCAAGGTCGCTGAGAAGAAGCCCGCTGCGAAGAAGGCCGGGACGAATCGCCCGGCCCCCGCGCGCACGCGGCCCCGCGCCTAACCGCGCGTCACCGGCTCAGGGCACGCACGCGGCCTGCCCGCCCGCGTCCTTGTACGCCTTCACGCGCTTGACGAGGTTGCCGCCGTCCGTCTCCGGCGTGGTCTGCTCGTAGTTGCCGGCGCCGAAGAGGAAGCCCACGCCGCCCGCCGCGGCCACCTCCGCGGGGTGGGTGAGGTAGTAGTCCACGCGATTGTCGCGCCAGTGCTTGTCGTTGTTGGCCAGGCTCATGTTGCCCAGCGGGAGCTGCCACCACAGGTGCGGCTTGTTCAGCCGCGCGGAGATGGCTTTGGCCCAGCTGAACGCCTGGCGGAAGTGCGGCAGCTTCTTGTTCTCCGGGTCCCACCACGTGGCCTTGTCCTGCGTCTCCTGGTACCAGCCCGCGTCGCGGTCGGACGCCTCCACCGTGACGAAGTCGGTGTCCGCCGCGCCCACCTGCAACAGGAAGTCCGCCACCTTGTTCGCCTCGGCCGTCACGTCGAACGACGGATCCGTGTTCGCCGACACGTCCGTCTTCGTCGCCCACGCGCTGGCGTGCAGGCCCACCTTCGCGTTGGGCGCGTACTTGCGCGCCATGGCGATCATGCACTTGCCCAGGCCCGCCGCGTTGTTCTCCTGGGTGCCACAGTCGGTCGGGTTCGCGGCCTTCACCGCCACCGCCGTGGACTGCGGCTTGCCGTCCGCCGGGAAGAACTGGAGGTAGGCCCACATGTCCGGTTCAATCTGCAGCAGCGCCTTCTCCTGGCCCACCTGCTTCAGCAGGAAGCGCCAGTCCGCGAGGTAGCGCTGGAGGAAGCTCGCGTCGTTCAGCGCCGCCAGCTGCTGCTTGCCCTCGGAGTAGCCGCTCGCCTGGAACTCCTCGTAGTAGGTGATGAACGGGATCTGCCCCTGGTCCTTGGCCGCCTTGATGAAGTCGCGCACGTAGGCACCAGGCGGCTCCTGGTCGTACTGCCAGCAGCCCCACCACCCACAGCCCTCGCCGCTGTTGGAGCACGACGCACCGTTGGACGTGCACCCGGACGCGCACGAGTTGCACGCGTCCTTCGAATCGAACAGGCCCGCGGCGATGTACAGGTAGCGCACGTCGAAGGGCGCGCTCTTCGCGGTGGCGTCCTCCATCTGCGCGCCCACCAGCAGCCTGTCCTTGCCGAGCGACGTCAGGAACTTCGCGCCCAGGCACTCGGAGCCGGTGCCCGGCACCACCCCGGGACCATCCGTGCCCGTGCCGGGCTCATCCCCCGGCTTGCTCGAGTCCGAACAGCCCGTGAGCGCGAGCAGGCCCACGGCGAGGAACGACCAACACTTCCGACGAAGCTGAGGAGGGGTCCACATGTCCGAAATTCTACCCCGCCCCCAGGGCCTCGTGCCCTGC
>NZ_RAWB01000846.1 GCF_003612055.1 Corallococcus llansteffanensis | reverse complement strand
GCCCCAGCGCGAGCCGCCAACCCCCGAGGGCCAGCAGGTGTCAGCTTCCCGGCGGTCGCCTCGACCCCCCTTCAGGACGCGACGGGCGCCTTCAGCAGGTGGTCCCCGTAGTCCTCGCGCAGCTTCATCTTCAGGAACTTGCCCGTCGACGTGCGCGGAATCTGGGGCACGAAGAGGAAGTCATCCGGCAGCCACCACTTCGCGAACTGCCGTTCCAGATGTGCCGTCAGCTCCTCCTTCGTCGCCTGCTGCCCGGTCTTGAACACCACCGCCGCCAGCGGCCGCTCGTCCCACTTGGCGTGCCGGCCCGCGAACACCGCCGCCTCCAGCACCGCCGGGTGCGCCATCAGCGCGTTCTCAATCGCCACCGAGCTGATCCACTCGCCACCCGACTTGATGACGTCCTTGCTGCGGTCGGTGATGTGCAGGTAGCCCGCCGCGTCGATGGTCACCACGTCGCCCGTCTTGAACCACCCGTCCGCCGTGAAGCGGTCCTTGCCCTCGTCCCCGAAGTACGAGGCCGCCACCATGGGCCCGCGCACCTCCAGCTCGCCCATGGCCTTGCCGTCCCACGGCAACACCTCGCCGGTGTCGCTCACGTGGCGCGTCTCCACGAAGGGCACCGAGTAGCCCTGCGACGCATACGCATCCAGCTGCGTCTCCGGGGACGCCGTGTGCAGGTCCCCCTTGAGCCGGGCCAGCGTGCCCACCGGATTCATCTCCGTCATGCCCCAGGCGTGCAGCACCTCCAGCTTGTGGCGCTTGCGGAACCCGTCGATGAGCGACGGCGGCGCCGCCGAACCGCCAATCACCATGTGCCGCATCGGGCTCAGGTCCCACTTGCCCGGCTCCCGGTCCAGCTGCGCCAGGATGCCCAGCCAGATGGTGGGCACGCCGCCCGCCACCGTGACCTTCTCGTCCCGCATCAGCTCCAGCAGCGACTGCGGATCCAGGTGCGGCCCGGGCAATACCTGCTTCGCCCCCGTGAGGAGCGCGTCGAATGGCAGGCCCCACGCCGCCGCGTGGAACATGGGCACCACCGCCAGCACCGTGTCCGTGTCCTTCAGCCCCAGCACCTCCGGCAGGCAGCACACCAGCGTGTGCAGCACGATGGAGCGGTGGCTGAAGAGGACGCCCTTCGGATTGCCCGTCGTGCCGGACGTGTAGCAGAGCATCGCCGCGCTGTTCTCATCCAGGCGCGGGAACGCGAACGTGTCCGGCTCCGCCGCGAGCAGCTTCTCGTAGTCCAGCCGGCCCTCCGGCACCGGGCCGTCGTCCGGGATGACGATGACGTGTTTGATGCAGCCCGCCGCCTTCTCGAACTTCTCCAGGAGGGGCAGCAGCGACCGGTCCACCACCACCACCGTGTCCTCCGCGTGGCGCGCGATGTAGGCCAGGTCGTTGGGGTGCAGCCGCAGGTTGAGCGTGTGCATCACCGCGCCCATCGCCGGCACCCCGAAGTAGACCTCCAGGTGCTGGTGGTGGTTCCAGCTGAGCGACGCCACCCGGGTGCCCGGCTTCACCCCCAGCCGCGTCAGCGCGTTGGCGAGCTGGCACGTGCGCTTGTGGAAGTCCGCGTACGTGTAGCGGTGCAGGGACTTGTCCGGGTTGCGGCTGACGATCTCCTGCGCGGCGTAGTAGGAGCGCGCGCGCTCCAGGAAGTGCGTCAGGGTGAGCGGGAAGTCCATCATGCGACCGGTGAGCATCGGCACCATCCCTTCGCGAACGGGTGAAGGGGGCCGATGCTACCGGATGCGTGGCGCCATGCCCGCCACTCCCCGTGGGGGAGGGCATGGCGCAACATGTCAATGTCCGGCGAAGGAAACGTCGGAGGGCACCGGGGGGAACACCGGGTCAGCCGAAGAAGACCTGCGCGACCTCGAAGAACTCCTTGGGGACGCGCTTGAGCTCGCGGGTGGCCTCGGAGAGGTGCTCGCTGACGATCTCATTGCCGCGCAGGGCGGCCATCTTGCCGAACTCGCCGCGGGCCACCATGTCGCACGCATGCACGCCGAACCGGGTGGCGAGCACCCGGTCGTGCGCCGTGGGGGCACCGCCGCGCTGGATGTGGCCCAGCACGGACACGCGCGTCTCGAAGCCGGTGCGCCGCTCAATCTCCTGGGCGACGATGTTGCCCACGCCGCCCAGGCGGGGCCGGCCGGCCTCGTCCAGCGCGCCGGTGGTGACGAGCTGCTCGCCCTGTTCGGCGGACATCTTGATGCGCGTGCCCTCCGCCACCACGACGATGGAGAAGGTGCGGCCGCCCGCGTTGCGGCGCTGGAGGTGCTGGGCCACGGCCTCCAGGTCGGCGGGGATCTCCGGCACGAGGATGACGTCCGCGCCGCCCGCGATGCCCGCGTAGGTGGCGATCCACCCCACGTGCCGGCCCATCACCTCGCAGACGATGACGCGCTTGTGGGACTCCGCCGTGGAGTGCAGCCGGTCCACGGCCTCCGTGGCGATGCCCACCGCGGTGTCGAAGCCGAAGGTGAAGTCGGTGCCGTTGAGGTCGTTGTCGATGGTCTTCGGCACGCCGACGATGCGCAGCCCCTCCTGGGACATGCGCGTGGCGGCGGACAGGGTGCCCTCGCCGCCAATGGCGATGACCGCGTGGATGCCATTGCGCTCGATGGCGCGCTTCACGCGCTCCAGGCCGTTCTCCACCTTGAAGGGGTTGACGCGCGAGGTGCCGAGGATGGTGCCACCCCGGTGCAGGATGCCGGAGGTGGTCTCCCGCGTGAGGCGGAAGTGGTTGTCGTCCAGCAGGCCCTTCCATCCATCCCGCAGGCCCATCATCTCGAAGCCGTGCTCGCTGGCACGGCGGACGATGGCGCGGATGACCGCATTGAGGCCGGGGCAATCACCCCCGCCGGTGAGCACGGCGACTTTCATGAGACAGGTTCTAGCCCGACCCGGGCTTCGCGCGTGAGGACCGTTTTGCAGGGGGACCTTCCCGGCCCCCGGGCA
>NZ_RAWB01000845.1 GCF_003612055.1 Corallococcus llansteffanensis | reverse complement strand
GGCCGTCTCCGTCGCGGTTCCGCGGCGCGGGCGCCTCCTCGTCTCCCAGCCCGGTGGGGCCCGGGAGGTCATGCTGCGTGCGGCGCGGGCTGACCATGGCGGCTCACAGCTCCCGGGACAGCACGGTGTCGCGCGTGCCCTGGTGCTCGTCGGTGTGGGGGTAGTCCAGGGTGTAGTGCAGGCCCCGGCTCTCCTTGCGACGGCTGGCGCAGTCCACGATGAGGTGCGCCACCTCCGCGATGTTGCGCAGCTCGATGACGTCGCGGGTCACCTTGAAGCGCCAGTAGTAGTCGCGGATCTCCTCGCGCAGCAGTTCCAACCGCCGGCGCGCGCGCATCAGCCGCTTGTCCGTGCGCACGATGCCGACGTAGTTCCACATCAGGCGGCGGATCTCATCCCAGTTGTGGGTCACGACGACGCTCTCGTCGGAGTCCACCGCGCTGCCCGAGTCCCAGGCCGGCGGCTCGTCCTTGGAGTGCGACAGCGCGGCGATCTCCTCCGCCGCCACCTGCACCGCGCGGTGGCCGAACACCAGGCCCTCCAGCAGCGAGTTGGACGCGAGCCGGTTGGCGCCGTGCAGGCCCGTGGAGGACACCTCTCCAATGGCGTAGAGGCCCGGCACGTTGGTGCGCCCGTGCAGGTCCGTCACCACGCCGCCGCACTGGTAGTGGGCCGCGGGCACGACGGGGATGGGCTGCACGGCCATGTCGATGTTGAAGGCCTTGCAGGCGGCGTAGATGTTGGGGAAGCGCTCGGTGAGGTACGCGCGGCCCAGGTGCGTCATGTCCAGGTAGACGCTGTCATTGCCCGTGCGCTTGAGCTCCGCGTCGATGGCGCGCGCCACCACGTCGCGCGGGGCCAGCGCGCCCATGGGGTGGTAGCGCTCCATGAACGTCTGTCCGCCCTTGAGCCGCAGCTTGCCGCCCTCGCCGCGCAAGGCCTCGCTGATGAGGAAGCTCTTGGCCTCCGGGTGGAACAGGCAGGTGGGGTGGAACTGATAGAACTCCATGTTCGCGATGCGCGCGCCCGCGCGGTACGCCATGGCCACGCCGTCGCCCGTCGCCACGTCCGGGTTGGACGTGTAGAGGTACACCTTGCCCGCGCCGCCGGTGGCCAGCACCGTCACCTTGGCGAGGAAGCGCTCGATGGCGCCATCCTCCAAGAGCGCGTACACGCCCACGCAGCGGCTGGCGCTGGACGCGTGCGCACGCCGGTCCAGGATGAGGTCGATGGCGGCGGTGTTCTGGAAGAAGGTGATGTTGGGCTGCTCGTCGCACGCGGCCAGGAGCGCGCGCTGCACCTCGCGGCCGGTGATGTCGCCCGCGTGGACGACCCGGCGGGCGGAGTGGCCTCCCTCGCGCGTGAGGTCGAACTCGCCGCCGATGCGCCGGTCGAACTCCGCGCCCAGCGACACCAGTTCCTTCAGGCGCGCGGGGCCCTCGCGCACTGTCACCTCCACCGCGTCCCGGTGACACAGCCCCGCGCCCGCGACGAGCGTGTCCTCGATGTGCGCATCGAACGTGTCGGTGGGGGCGAGCACCCCCGCGATGCCACCCTGCGCGTAGGCCGTGTTGCCTTCGCCTCGCTCGCGCTTGGTGAGCACGGCGACGGTGCCATGCCGGGCCGCCTGCAGGGCGAACGACAGACCCGCTACGCCTCCGCCCAGGACCAGGAAATCAAACCGATGGGGCATGGCGAACAGCCTTAATGGCGGTAAGTGCTGGAAACAAGGCGTTTTCTTGAGGACTTTCCGGCCGTTGTCTAAGGTTTGGGCCGCCGACATGCGTGCCCTGACAGCCCTCCTTGCCTTGCTGGCCCTCGCCCCCACGGCTTCCGCCGCCGAGGGCATCTACAGCTACGTCGAGAAGGACGGCACCATCGTCTACACGAACGTGCCGCCGGGAGGCTCGCGCAAGGCGCGCAAGCTGTCCGGGACCTTCACGCCCGCGCCCGCCACCAGCGCCCCCGTGCGGGGCCGCTCGCGCACGCCGCAGGAGCTGGATCCGCACATCACCACGGCGGCCCTGCGCTACCGCATCCCGCCGGCGCTGGTGCGCGCCATCATGCACACGGAGAGCAACTTCAACCCGAACGCGCTCAGCCACAAGGGCGCCAGCGGGCTGATGCAGCTCATGCCGGGCACCGCGTCGGACATGTACGTGAAGGACATCTTCGACTCGAAGGACAACATCGAGGGCGGCGTGCGCTACCTGCGCGTGCTGGCCAACATGTTCGACGGCGACATGGTGAAGATGGTCGCCGCGTACAACGCCGGTCCGGACGCCGTGAAGAAGTACGGGGGCAAGGTGCCGCCGTACACCGAGACGCAGGAGTACGTGCGCAAGGTCCTCCAGCTCTACTACCACTACAAGGAGCGCGAGCGGCTCGCCCAGGCCGAGGCCAGCAGCCGTGAGCCCACACCCGAGAATGACGACGCGCACGAAGGGGACGAAGGAGTCGGGCCCCGCTGACGAGGAGTTCCTCCAGCAGCTCTACCGCGGTGGGGAACTGCTGGGCGCCGGCAAGGTCATTGAAGCGAAGGACTTCCTGGAGCGGGCGCACCAGCTCCAGCCGCGTCACGAGAAGGCCCAGAACCTGCTGGGCCTGACGTACTTCAAGCTCGGCCTCTTCGACCGCGCCGCGGACCTGTACGAGATGCTCGTGCGGGACAACCCGGTGGACCCCACGCTGCGCGTCAACCTGGGGCTCGTGTACCTGAAGACGAACGCGCTCCAGCGCGCCGCCCGTGAGTTCGAGACGGCCACCGACCTGGCCCCGGACCACAAGAAGGCCCACAACTACCTGGGCCTGACCTTCGCCCAGATGGGCGAGTACGGCCGCGCCCGCGAGCACTTCCTGCTGTCTGGCAGCGACGCCATGGCGGAGAAGATGTCGCGCGCCATCGCCGGCGAGGGCTTCAGCCGTCCGGCCGCCGCCCCGGTACGGCCGCGCGACGCGGAAGGCAGCCCCGAGGAG
>NZ_RAWB01000844.1 GCF_003612055.1 Corallococcus llansteffanensis | reverse complement strand
GCCCCGCCCAGCGCGAAGACGCGATCCGCGCCCGCCAGCGCCGCCGCCGCGAGCACGCCCGCGCTCGGCAGGCCGTCCGGTCCCGGCGGAGAGCAGACGATGATCTCCCCCACGCCCGCCACCTTCGCGGGGACCACGCCCATCAGCACGCTGCTCGGGTACACCGCCCGGCCTCCGGGCGCGTACACGCCCACGCGACCCAGCGGATCCGGCCGCCGACCCACCACGACACCGGGCTCCGTCTCCACCTCCACCGACGTGGGCCGCTGCGCCGCGTGCGCCCGGGCGATGTTGCGCGCGGCGCGGACCAGGGCATCGCGCACGTCGGAGGGAAGGGACTCCAGCGCCGCGACCCACCGCGCGCGGGGCACCTCCAGGGCCTTCAACTCCACGCGGTCGAACTGGCGCGCGAAGTCGAAGAGGGCCCGGTCCCCTTCCGCGCGCACGCGGGCGATGAGCGCCCGGACGCGGGTGGCCACCTGGGCATCGGCGTCCCCCGGGCTGCGGTCCAGCAAGCGGCGCAGCGCTTCGGGCGTCAGGGCGGACAGCGCCCCCTGGTACTTGAGGATGGGGGCGCTCATGCCATCAACCTCTCGATGCGCGTGACGAGGATGCCCTGGCCGCCCAGCGCCTTCAGCGCGTTGACGGTGCGGTAGATGGTGCGGGAGGAGACGACCGCGTGCACCGCGACGAAGTTGCCCCCGTCCATCACGTCCACCACCGTGGGGCCGTTGAGGCCGGGCAGCACCTCGCGCACCTGCTCCAGGGACGTCTTCGGCACGTTGGCCATCAGGTAGCGCCGGCCCCGCGCCGCCAGCACCGACCCCAGCGCCTGCGTCAGCTCCTCCAGCGAGCGCCGCGCCTCCGCGCCGTTGCCGGGATACGCGACCAGCCGGGCGCTGGACTCCAGCACCGTGGACACCTCGCGAAGGCCGTTCATCTTCAGCGTGGAGCCCGTGGACGTGAGGTCCACGACGATGTCCGCGATGCCCAGGTGCGGGGCGATCTCCGCCGCGCCGCTCACCGGCACCACCGTCACCCGCTGCCCGCGCTGCTGGAACCACGCCTGCGTCAGCCGGGGGAAGCAGGACGCCACCCGCATCCCGTCCTTCACGTCCTCCGCGCGGGTGATGCCGCTGTCCTCGCGCGCGGCCACCACCAGCCGGCACCGGCCGAACTCCAGGTCCATCAACGACTCGAGCTCGCGGCCCGCCTCGTTGACCAGGTCCCAGCCGGTGACGCCCGCCTGAGCGGCGCCGTCCGCGACGAACTCCGGGATGTCCTGGGCTCGGACGAAGATGGCCTCGAACTCGCCGCCCAGCGACGCGGTGAGGGCGCGCTCGCCCCGGCCACGGACCTCCAGGCCCGCGTCGTTGAACAGCTCTCGCACTTCCTCGGACAGACGTCCTTTGTTGGGCAGGGCAATCTTCAACATGGGTGGGCTCGCGGGACTCACGGGGGGCTGAAACGAAAAAAGGCCCGTCCTGGGGGGACGGGCCTTCGATTCACTGCGGCATCTGCCGGAGGAGGTGCGCTTCTAGTGCGTCACCCAGGCATGCGCGCGGCGAACGGTCCCGTCTTGGGCCGGCCGATGATGCGCATGGTGGTGATGCACGGAGATGGAACGCACGCCCCTAGGGTTAACGATCGGAGCCTCCCCCGTCAAGTCACCCCCGGGTACGAGCCGGTCTTGACGCTTGCAAACCCGACCCTGCTTGAGCAGAAGCGGCCCATGGCAACCTCGGACGTCCTGGTGGTGGGCGGAGGCGTGATGGGCTGCGGCATCGCACTGCGGCTCAGGCAGGCGGGCGCTCGCGTGACGGTGCTGGAGCGCTCCATCCCGGGCGCGGAAGCGTCCAGCGCCGCCGCGGGCATCCTCGCGCCTCAGTGGGAGTCCGAAGGGCCCGGCCCCTTCTTCGAGCTGTGCCTGCGAAGCCGCGCCCTCTACGCCCAGTTCGCCACCGAGCTGCGCGAGCTGTCCGGCGTGGACATCGCCTACCGGCCCTGCGGCCTGTTGCGCGTCGCGTTCGACGAAGCGGATCACCACCACGTGGAGTCCACCGTGGGCTGGCAGCACGGCATGGGCCTGCGCGCGGAGCTGCTCGACGGCAAGGGCGCGCGCGAGCTGGAGCCCCGGCTGTCCCCGGAGGCCGTGGGCGCCGCGCACTTCCCGGATGATCATCAGGTGGACAACCGGCTGCTCGTGCGCGCGCTGACCATGTCCGCCGCGCGCGTGGGCGCCACGTTCCGCGGTGGGTACGTGCGCGGCGTGGTGCACGAGCAGGGCCGCGCGGTGGGCGTGGACCTGGACGGCGAGGTGCTGCGCGCGGACGCCGTGGTGCTGGCGGCGGGCTCCTGGTCCTCCCTGGTCCAGGGCTCGGGCGTGGCCCCCCAGGCGGTGCGCCCGGCGCGCGGCCAGATGGTGCAGCTCCAGACGCGGCTGCCATTGCTGGAGCGCGTCGTGACGTCCGCGAAGGGCTACCTGGTGCCGCGCGCGGACGGGCGCGTCATCGCCGGCAGCACCATGGAGCACGTGGGCTACGACAAGCAGGTGACGGCGGCGGGGCTGGCGGGGATCCTCGACATGGCGCTCCAGCTGTGTCCGGAGCTGGGCAGCGCGCCCGTCACGGAGACCTGGGCCGGCTTCCGGCCGTGGACCCAGGACGCATTGCCCTACATCGGGGCAGGGCCCATGCCGGGCCTGTTCCTGGCCACCGGCCACTTCCGCAACGGCATCCTCCTCACCCCCATCACCGCGAAGCTGGTGGCGCAGGCGGTGCTGGGCGAGAGGCCGTCCGTCGACCTCACCCCCTTCCGCTATGACCGGGGAGCCCAGGCGCGGGGCTGAGGTCGCATTCCCCAAGGGCGCCAGGGCCTGACCCCCACCCTGGACGGCAAGGAGGCGAGGCGGGTGGTAATTTCTCGCACTCGTTCGCCTTTAAGACCCGGAAACCTCTAGAATCTTCCGCCGTGGAAGC
>NZ_RAWB01000843.1 GCF_003612055.1 Corallococcus llansteffanensis | reverse complement strand
AACCTGGACTGCGCCCTGAGCGCCCCCGCCAAGGCCCGCGTGGGCGAGCCCGTGGAGGTCCTCTTCCAGCTCACCAACCGCTCCGCGCAAGCCGTCTACGTCCTGCCCTGGCAGACGCCGCTGGAGGGCATCCTGGGCACCGTGTTCGACATCACCCGCGACGGCGAGGAGGTCTCCTACCAGGGCCCCATGGTGAAGCGCCGCGCGCCGTCCGAGTCCAGCTACGTCACCATCGCCCCGGGCGCGACGGTGGAGAACCGCGTGGAGGTGACGCAGGCCTATGACTTCCAGAAGCCGGGCACCTACCGCATCACCTTCCGCAACGAGCTGATGGACGTCACCTCGCGCAAGGAGGACGTGCCCCGCCCCGGGGGTGACTACAAGCCCGCCCCGGTGAAGTGCGCCCCCGTGGACGTGACGCTCACCGCGCGCTGAAAAGAGCCCTGCTCCCGGATTTCCCGGGAAGCAGGTGCCGCCGCGGCGGGCGGACAGGCACGGTCCCCCTCCTCAGCCGGGCCCGGGCGCGATACACCTGGGCCCACCATGGCGGACACCTCCTCGATCCACATTCCGACGGTCGACCTCACGGACCTCGCGTCGGGGGAACCGGCCCGCCTCGAGCGCGCCGCGGCGGCGCTGCGCGAGGCCTTCGGCGTCTTCGGCCTCGTGTTCGTGAAGAACCACGGCGTGGACGCGCCAGCGCTGGAGCGCTTCTACGACGCGTTCTCCGCCTTCGTCGCGCGCCCCGAAGCCGAGAAGCGCCCCCTGGGCCGCGCGGACCTCTGGTACCAGCGCGGCTGGACGCCTCCCAACACGGAGGTCGCCGTCGCCGGCAACGGGCAGCCGGACTTCAAGGAGTGCTACTTCGCCTCGCCCACGCCCACCGACGCGCAGTCCGCGCTGGAGTTCCCGGAGCTGTACCCGGAGAACATCTGGCCCCCGGACGCGCCGCCGTACTTCCAGGACGGGCTGCTCACCCTGGGCCGCTCGCTGCACGACGCCGGCCTCAAGCTGCTGCGCGGCGCCGCGCTGGCGCTGAAGCTCCCCGAGGGCACCTTCACGGACGCCTGCGAGCGCGCGCCCCACGTCACGCGCGCCCTGCAGTACCTGCCCCTGGGCCCGTCGCAGGTGAACACCGGCATCCTCTGGGGCGAGGAGCACACCGACTTCAACCTGCTGACGCTGCTGCCCGGCGGCCGGTTCCTGAACCCGGAGGGCCGCCCGGCTGGCAAGCCGGACGACCAGAGCGGGCTGTACCTGCGCACGCGCGCGACGCCGGACGCGCCGCAGGGCCAGATGGTGCGCGGCACCGCGCCCGCGGGCTGCATCGTGGCGCAGGTGGGCCAGCAGCTGGAGATCCTCACCGGCGGCACGTTCCTCGCCACGCCGCACGTCATCACCGCGCCGGGCGTGCCGGGGTGGCAGCGCCAGTCCGCCGCGCACTTCATGCACGTGCACACCAGCACGGTGCTCTTCCCGCTGCCGGGCTTCCGCACGCCGGAGGCGGTGGGCAACTACGCGCCGCCGGTGCTCGCGGGCACGTACGACATCAAGACGCTGGTGGACATCGGCCTCGCGCCGCCCGCCGCGCTCGACAAGCTGGGCTACCGCCACTACGACCGGCTCAACAAGATGCGCGCGACCTCATAAGGCAGGCCGCCAGCCCCCGCGCCTTGTGGCTGGCGGCGGGGGACGGGCTGCGTTACAGCGCGCATCCAGCATGGCCCCCTCCGTCCTCGCCTCGTCCGTCTTCCGTCACCGCGACTTCCGGCTGTATCAAGTCGCCCGCCTGTGCGCGGTGCTCGCGGCGCAGATTGAGTCCGTGGCCATCGGCTGGCAGGTGTACGAGCTGACCGGGAGCGCGCTCGCGCTGGGCTACACGGGGCTCGCGCAGTTCCTCCCCTTCCTCGCCTTCAGCCTCCTGGGCGGACAGGTGGCGGACCGTTACGACCGCCGCCGCATCCTGGCCATCTGCCAGGGCGTGATGCTGGTGTGCAGCCTGCTGCTCCTGTCCTTCACGCTGGGCCACGTCACGGACGTGCGGTTCGTCTACGGGGTGCTGGTGTTGTTCGGCACCGCGCGCGCCTTCTACGGCCCCGCGGGCTCCGCGCTCACGCCGTACCTGGTGCCGCCCGAGGAGCTGACGCGCGCGGTGGCGGTGAACTCCACCACGTGGCAGGTGGCCACCATCGCCGGCCCCGCCGTGGGCGGCCTGCTCTACGGGTGGCTGGGCGGCAAGGGCGTCTACATCGCGTCCGCGTCACTGTGCGCGCTCACGGTGGTGTGGATCCTCTCGCTCCATGTCCGCACGGGCAGCGCGTCGCGCGAGCCGGTGTCGCTGGCCACGCTCGTCGCGGGCCTCAAGTTCGTGCGCAGCAAGCGGCTGCTCCTGGGCAGCCTCACGTTGGATCTCTTCGCGGTGCTGCTGGGCGGCGCGGTGGCGCTGCTGCCCATCTACGCGCGCGACGTGCTGCACACCGGCCCCTGGGGCCTGGGCCTCCTGCGCAGCGCCCCGGCCGTCGGCGCCGCGGTGGTGGCGGTGCTGCTCGCGTTCCGGCCGCTGGGGGGCCATGCCGGGTGGAAGATGTTCGGCGCGGTGGCGGTGTTCGGCGCGGCCACGCTGGTGTTCGGCTTGAGCACGTCCCTGCCCCTGTCGCTCGCGGCGCTCGCCATCGGCGGGGCGGCGGACATGGTGAGCGTGGTGGTGCGCCACACGCTGGAGCTCGTCTCCACGCCGGACGACATGCGCGGCCGCGTGGGCGCGGTGAACATGATGTGCATCGGCGCCTCCAACGAGCTGGGAGAGTTCCGCGCGGGCTCGCTCGCGGAGGGCCTGGGCGCCGTGAACGCGGTGGTGATTGGCGCCGTGGGCACGCTCGTCGTGGTGGCCCTCTGGGCCTGGCTCTTCCCGGAGCTGCGTCAGGTGGACCGGCTGGAGTCCGCCGCGTACCGCCGCCCGCCGCCCATCCCCACGCCCACGCC
>NZ_RAWB01000842.1 GCF_003612055.1 Corallococcus llansteffanensis | reverse complement strand
GCGCTGTACCTGCCGCGCATCGGCCAGGAGGTCGTCGTCGAGTTCCTGGAGGGCGACCCGGACCGGCCCATCGTCACCGGCAGCGTCTACAACGGGCAGAACCCGCCGCCCATCGACCTGCCCGCGGAGAAGACGAAGAGCACGCTGCGCTCCAGCTCCAGCCCCGGGGGCGACGGCTTCAATGAGCTGCGCTTCGAGGACGCCGCGGGCGCGGAGGAGATCTTCCTCCATGCCCAGAAGGACCTGAACATCGTCGTCGAGAACGACAAGACGCAACAGGTGGGCGGCAACGAGACGCTCCTCGTCAAGAAGGACCGCAGCCGCACCATCGAAGGCAACCAGTCGCTCGAGGTGAAGAAGAACGACGACTCCGTCATCGGCGGCAACCAGACGCTGTCGGTGACAGGCAACCGCTCCACCACCGTGGTGGGCAATCACAGCGAAGCCGTGATGGGCGACCAGTCCGTCCAGGTGAGCGGAAACCAGAGCGTGGCGGTCACCCTGGCCTCCGCGGAGACCGTCGGTCTGGGAAAGATGCTCAACGTCGGCGGAGCGCTCGCCGTCACGGTGGGCGCGGCCTTCAACGAGCTGGTGGGCGGCCTCAAGTCCGAACAGGTGGGCGGCGCCAAGGTGGAAGTCGTTGGCGCGAAGAAATCCGAGACCGTGAAGGGCTCCCGCACGCTCCAGGTCGGCGGTGATCTGTCTGAAGAGGTGCAGAAGTCTCGCACACTCAAAGTGGAAAAAGACTTGCTGTTGAGCGTGGGGGGAAAGCTCAACCACGCCGTCAAGGATGCCTACACGCTGTCCGCCAAGGAGATTGCCCTGGTGGCCCAGGAGCAATTCACCTTGAAGGTCGGGTCCGCCACGCTCCAGGTCAAGAAGAACGGGGACGTGGTCATCAAGGGCGCCAAGATCGAGGTCACCGCGAGCGGTGACGTGATCATCAAGGGCTCGAAGATCTCCGAGAACTAGGCCACGACTTCCCTGCCAATAATGCGCACCCAGCAACCCCTGCCGCGTTCCGCGACGCGCCATCCCCGCGCCCGGGCCACGAGATGGCCACGCCTCGTCTGTCTCCTCGTCGCCGTGATGGCGACGGGGTGCGTGAAGCGCGTGGCCCAGCAATGCGAGACGCCGCCCCCCTTCTACGTGGTGCTGGACGTCTCCGAGCAGGTCAACCCCGATCCCCGCGGGCGCTCGCTGCCCACGGTCGTGCGGGTCATCCAGCTCAAGGACAGCGCCCGCCTGGAGCGCGCCAGCTTCCGCGACCTGTGGACCCGCGCCGAGGACCTCCTCAAGGATGACCTGCTCCAGTCCTCCGAGTTCGTCGCCGCGCCCGGCCAGACGAACCAGCGCTGGCTGCAGCGCGACCCCAAGGCCCACTTCGTGCTGACCATGGGCCACTTCCGCCAGCCGCTCGGCTACTCGTGGCGCACGGTGGCGGTGTTGCCGCCGGTGCCGGAGGAGCAGTGCGTGGAGCGCCCGGCGGGCGGTGACCTGGGCGCTCCCAAGCGGGGCGACCAGGAGCTGCGCTACCGGCTGCAGGGCTACCAGATCGATCTCATGCTCCAGCCGCCCGTCTCCTCCTGGGTGCCGGAGTCCTCGCAGCAGCCATCCCCCGGTGTGACGCCGGAGCCCCGGAGCGGTGCATGAAGTCGCCTCAACGCGTCGTGTGGTCGGAGGGCATGTTCATGAGCCCCCACCACCTCCAGCAGCTGGACATCTACCACGAGGCCCTGCTGGACACGCGGCTGGGCTCGCTGGAGCCGTACCCGTGGGGCGTGGTGTCCCTCGCGTTCGACATGGAGTCGCTGCGCGCGGGCCTGGTCCAGCTCTCCAGCTTCACCGGCATCCTTCCGGACGGGCTGCCCGTGTCCCTCCAGAGCGGGGATCCGGAGGCCCCGGCCGCGCGACCCGCGGACGGCGCCTTCCCCGCCGCGCAGCGCGTGCTGGACGTGTTCATCGGCGTGCCGCGCGAGCGCAGCGGCGTGGAGAGCTACGGCGGCTCGGACAAGGTGGGCAGCCCGCGCTACACGCCCGCCACCCGGCCCATCAGCGACCTCACGTCGTCCACCTCCATCGTCCCGGTGTCCTTCGGCCAGCGCAACGTGCGGCTGCTCTTCGGCACGGAGCAGCGGGACGACTTCGAGTCCATCAAGGTCGCGGAGCTGGAGCGGGACAAGGCCGGCAACCTGACGCTGGTGCCTTCCTACATCCCTCCGTGCCTGCGCATCGACGCGGCGGGGGCCATCACCCACGAGCTGCGCATGCTGCTGCGGCTCCTGGTGTCCAAGCAGCGCCAGCTGTCCTCGCGCCGCCGGCACCGGGACGCGTCCGCGCTGGAGTTCACCGCGTCGGACGTGACGCTCTTCCTGGAGCTCAACGCGCTCAACGGCATCATCCCCCTGGTGCAGCACGCGCTGGACGCGGGCAACCTGCGGCCGCAGGCCCTGTACCTGCTGCTCAGCCAGTTCGCCGGGCAGCTGTGCACCTTCGCGGTGAACGCGGATCCGTCCACCCTGCCCGCCTTCCAGTTCATCAACCTGCGCGCCACGTTCGAGGAGCTGTTCCGGCGCATCGGTGAGCTGATGCACGCGGTGGCGCTGGAGCAGTGCCTCACCGTGACGATGGAGGCCGGGACGGACCGGCTCTTCCGCGGGAAGCTGGAGGACGAGCGGCTGGAGCGGTGCGGCCAGTTCCTGCTCACCATCCGCAGCGACCTGCCGGAGAAGGTCGTCGCCGAACAGCTCCCCAAGCTGTCGAAGATGGCGAGCTGGGGCGACATCCAGGGGCTGGTGCAGGCCGCCGCCCCGGGCGTGCCGCTGGAGGTCACCTACCGCCCGCCGCCGGAAGTTCCCGTGCGGCCCGGCGTCGTCTACTTCAACCTCGCCCTGCAGGACGGCTACTGGAAGAACGCCCTGCGCGACCGGACGCTCGCGCTCTACCTGCCGCAGCCCTTCGACGTGAGCACCACCAGCGTGGAGCTGCTC
>NZ_RAWB01000841.1 GCF_003612055.1 Corallococcus llansteffanensis | reverse complement strand
GCCCGGCACGGAACCCCCTCCCGTCGTGGGCGGCGGGCAGTCCGACACGGGCGGCTCGCAGTCCGACGGCGCGGGCGACGGACGACCCGGACGCTCCGGACGGCCGTACTTCTCGAAGTCCGCGGCCAGCCGCTTCGACTCCAGCTGGAGAGTCCTCACGTCGATGCGGTCGTCGTTGAAGTTCGGCACCACCGGCAGCCCAAGCAGCGTCTTCTTCGCCGTGTCCGCCTGTTCGAAGAAGGTCCGGTTCTCCACCAGGAACTTCGCCGCGTCCCGCAGCGAGGGCGACACGTTCGCGTCCTGCGCGATGCGCTGGAGGTCGCCGTGCGACAGCGTGCCGTCCTTCCGGCCATCCATCAGGTCCAGGTAGCCGAAGTTCGCCTCCAGCGTGCGCAACGAGTCCGCGTAGTCCAGCAGTCGCGGATCCAACGGGCTGCGGGCCCCGGGCGTCCCTTGCGTGGAACCCGCGTTCGAGGACGGCGCGTAGCCTGCCCCCGCCGTCGCCGCGTCCCTCGGCGCGCAGTACTCCGTCTTCGCCGGTGGGTTCTTCTTCAGTTCGTCCGCGACGCCCAGGGCGCCGCTGGCCGCCATCATCACGTTGCCGGTCATCACCCCCGCGGCCGTCTTGATGGAGTTGGTAAGGACCGGGGGGAGCCCCAGGGCATTGCCCGCCAGGTCGACCACGGAGGACATCGGGCCGCCCAGCAGGTTCGCCACGCCTTTGAGGATGTCGAGCATCAAAACTCCCGCGCGACGGGTTGAAGTGGGTGCTGCCGGAAGGCCGCGCGCCGTCTCTTCGGACGGGACAGGGGCATTGCAGCGGCGATGCCGGCGGTGGCACCGGGCGCGGTGAGACAAATCCAGGGGTTGGGCGCGAGGACGGCGGGCATGCGTCCCCTGGCGCGGACGGGTCGGTCCCACGCGGAGGATTGCGGCTAGAGTCCGGCGCCCATGCGCACCTTCGGGCTCGACTACGGCACCAAGACCATCGGGGTGGCCGTCTCGGATGGACTGGGGCTCACCGCCCAGACGGTCACCACCGTGCGGCGCACGTCGCTCAAGGCGGACCTCGCGGAGCTGTCCCGGCTCGTGAAGGAGCACGAGGTCACGCGCATCGTCCTGGGCCTGCCGCTCAACATGAACGGCTCCGAAGGTCCGCGCGCGGAGGCCTCACGCAGGTTCGCGGACGTGCTGGGCCAGTCGCTGGGGCTTCCCGTCGAGCTGTGGGACGAGCGGCTGTCCACCGTGGCCGCCCAGCGCACCCTGCTGGAGGCCGACGTCAGCCGCGCGAAGCGCCGGGAGGTCATCGACCAGCTCGCCGCGCAGTTCATCCTGCAGGGCTGGCTGGACGCGCACCGCGTCCCGGGCGACGCCGGCTACGACCCGGACGACTACGACCCGGAGGCCTGAGCCGCCTCCGGGAGATGCGCCGCCAGGGTCACCTACGGCTGGCGGCGGTAGACGTGCAGCGGCGCCAAGAAGCCGTCCTGCTCCTGGTACGCCACGCCGTCGAGCGTCAACGTCCGCCCCTCCAGCCGCACGCCCGGATCCTTCAGCAGGTTGCCCCCGTCGAAGCGCACCAGCACGTCCGGCTTCGCGTCCTGGAGCCGCTGGCGGAAGGTGTCCCAGCGCACGCGCGCCAGGCGCATCTCCGGCAGCCCGGAGAAGAAGGCGAGCTGCAGGTCCATGTAGCGCGGGTCGTCGTCGACGGCCGCCGCGCCCCCCCGCGCCGCCACCTCCTCCTTGAGGAAGCGCGCCACCTGCATCACCGCCACCGGGTTGGTGGACGTGGGGCTCACCGGACGCAGCGAGTCGTGCAGCCCGCCCTCGGTGCGGAACGTGTAGATGCCCAGCGCCACGGGCATCACCACCGCCAGCACCGCGCTTGCGCCCACCACCGCGCGGCGCGCGAAGGCGCCCCGGCCCGCCACCACCGCCGCGAAGCCCGGCGCCAGGAAGACGGGCAACAGCACCAGCTGCGTCACCGTGAAGCGGGCCAGCGGCACGAAGCTCAGCAGCACCGCCGCGCGGAAGGTGAAGTACAGCGCGGGCAGCACCGCCATGGCCACCAGCCAGCGCGTCTCCGGGTGCTGCTTCCACGCCTTCACCATGCCCACCGCGCCCAGCAGCGCCACGCCGGGCGTCAGCGTGAACAGCGCCACCGCGGGCCAGAACCCCAGCTGCTGCAGCCGCCACACCAGCGCCCCGCCCGCCCCACCGGAGTCCGCCACCCACTGCCGGTGGAAGTCGTCCACGGCCTTCATGGGGAAGAACGGGTCGCCGTGCGCCAGCTCGTTGCCCTGCATCCACAGGAGCGGGAACGGCAGGCACGCCAGCCCGAAGCCCACCGCGCGCGTGAGCGACGCCACCCGGTCCTCGCTGCTGAACACCAGCGCCACCGTGATGAGCGGGATGTACATCCACGCGTCGTAGCGCAGCGCGCACGCCAGGTTGAGCAACATGCCGGCCCAGAAGAGCGGCTGGAAGCGGTTCTCCTCCACCCCTTCGGCGACCAGCGCGAAGACGGCCAGCATGAAGAAGAGCGACACCGCCTCGCTGCCCGCCGTGGTGGAGAACTGCAGGTGCATGCCCCAGGCGGAGAAGGCCAGCCCCGCGGCCACGCCCGCGCGCCAGCCGAACAGCCGCCGCGTCAGCGCGAACAGCGGCATCACCGACAGCACGCCGAACACCAGGCTCACCAGCCGGCCCGCCACGTCGCGCTCGAACACCGACAGCACCGCGCCCACCAGGTACAGGTGCAGGGGGCCGAACTGGTACGTCCCATCCTTGTAGGAGGTGATGACGTGCGGCGAGGCCAGCCACCGCTCCGCCAGCTCGGTGCGCACCACCGCGTCCCCGTAGAGGTTCTCGTTGAGGAAGAACACCCCCAGCCGGGGCAGCAGCGCCGCCACGAGCAGCAACCCCACGAGCCACCGCAGAGACGGCTCAGGCCGCGGCGCGGGCACCGCGGACAGGCCGGGCAGCGAAGGGGTGGGAGAA
>NZ_RAWB01000840.1 GCF_003612055.1 Corallococcus llansteffanensis | reverse complement strand
GGGTGATGCCGGCGGGGTGGATGCGCTCGCGCACGTGCGCGGCGGAAGTGGCGAGGGCCTGGAGGTCGGCGTCCTTCTGCACGGCGTCCGTCTGGCGGGCCACGTCGAGCAGCCCGTGCGCCAGGTCCTGACGCCCCCGCGCCCGCAGCCCTTCGGCGACCGCGGCGACGGTGGAGTGGGAGGGCAGGCCCGCGAGCGGCGCGAGCTGCTGCGTGAGGCCCCGGGAGATGAGCCCCGCGGCGAACGCGTGGTGCCGGCCCTCGCGGTACAGGCGGCTCATGGCGAAGAGGGCGTCCGTGGCGCCCACGCGCACGGACTCGGGGGGCGGCCGCGGCCGGCCGAAGCGCTTCAGGGCGCCCGCCCACAGCGCGACGCCGAGCAGCAACTGCGCCACCGCGAAGTGCAGGCCGTAGCGGCGCGCGAAGTCCACGATGGAGCGCTCGTTGGTGAAGCCATGGTGGAACTCGTCGAAGGCGTAGGGCCCGGGGCCCAGGGCACCCAGCGCGCTCAGCCAGAACTGGGCGTTGTCCGCCCGCGCGAGCGCCCGGTTCATCGCCAGCTCGGGCGCGCCCACCACCAGCACCCGGCCCTGGCCCACCGGAATCACCGCCGCCACCGCGAAGCCCAGCCGTTCGTCCTCCAGCACCGTGACGGCGTGCTCCGGAAGTCGCAGGTAGGCCTGCACCTTTGTCTCCACCCGCTCGACGCCCAGCGTGTACGGCGTGGGCAGCGGCGCCACCAGCGTGCGCATGGGCAGCGTGGAGTCCGCCTTGTCCAGCTTCACTCCCAGCTCATCCAGGAGCGGGTTCTCCCGCGAGCCCCAGGGGACGTACACGAGCGAGTGCCCCGCACGCACGTGCGACAGCACCCGCTCCACCTCGGCTTCGTCCAGCTGCTGGGCCCGCAGCGCGTTGAAGCCCAGGTGCGGCGCCTCCTCCTCGTCGACGCCCGCGTCCGGATCCGAGGCGAGCTTCGTCTGATCCGGATCCTCCTCGTGCGAGTCCTCCACGTCGACGGCGAACAGCACCAGCGTCTGGGGGCCGGACACGAGCCGCAGGTCCGCCATGTTCCGCGTCACCGGCAGGCCGCTCTCCTGCGCGAGCAGGAACAGGGCGCGCGCGCCGTCTGGCTCCGCGCGGAAGGTGGACAGCGGATCCGCGAAGCCGCCGCGCTGGGCGCCCCGCACGAGGAAGGCCCCCAGCACGCCGGCCAGCAGCAGGCCACCCAGCACGAGCAGCGGAAAGCGGTCACGCACCGGCGGCCTCCTGCACGGGCGGCGCGGCGAGCAGCGGGGCGGTGATGGCGCGGAACTCCGTGTAGCCCTCGGGGCCCACGGGGAGGTTGCCGTACCAGACGAAGTCGAAGCGGCGCGTCAGCTCGCGGAACGGGGCCTTCACCTCCGGCCGCCCCCGGAACGCGCGCAGGTAGTCCCAGTTGCTCAGCGTCTCGTCGTACAGGATGGCGCCGTCGCGGTGCAGGCGCGACAGGAGCGCCAGGTACAGGTTGCGCACCGCCTCGCGGTACTCGCCTTGGGCCGCCAGCGCGTCGGCCAGGTGCGCCCAGCCTTCGGGCGGACGCGACAGCGCGTGGTCCGGGTTGCCCGCGAGCGCCGCCGCATCCACGGTGCTCACCTCCAGCGCAGGGCCCGTCCCCTCGCTCCGTCGCTTCAGGACGTTCACCACCACCACGCCCAGCACCGCCAGCGTCAGCGCCACCAGCGCCACCACCAGGACATTGGCCGCCGCGCCGCCGCTCACCGGCAGGGACGTGTCCCGCGGAGGCGAGGGATTTTCACGGCGGAAGAGCTCCTCCAGCCACTTGCCCAGCTTGTCGATGAAGCGGCGCCACCAGCTCGGCTCCGGAGGGACCTCCTCCTGCTCCGGCTCCTTCGGGTCCTTCTCCGGCCGATCCTGGAACTCCGGTCGCGCGAGGATTGAGCGCGCCCGGTCCGTCGCCGCGCGGGCATCCACGCGCGCCTGGGCCTCCGCCGTGGCCGTCACCTGCGCGAGCCCCGACTCCAGCGTCGCCGTGGCCGCCTCACAGTCCTCGTCGTCCAGGGCCAGCTGCTCCAGGTGGCGCACGAAGCGCTCCAGCTTCGCGCCCTCGGCCGCGCCCAGCGCGTCGAAGTCCTGGAGCGCCGTGCCGTCCAACTGCTCGGGCACCTCGCAGTGCACCACCACCGTCACCAGCCGATCGCGCACCGCCTCGCGCTCGGACGTCGCCGGAGCCTTCGCCGGAGCCGTCACCGAGGCCTTCGCGGGAGCCGCGTCGGCCGGGGTGGGGAGCGCGAGGAGCACGCCCAAGGCCAGGAGCAGCGCGGCGGCGACGCCCTTCGAATCGACCGAGCCGAGCGAGCCGGCCGAGCCAGCCGAGCCAGCCGTGCCGCGCTTCGTGCTCCGCTCCGGCAGTTGCTGCACGGCGGCCAGCAGGTCCAGCCCCTCCTGCCGCACGCGCCCGTCGATGAGCAGCAGCGTGGCCGTTGCCGCGCGCAGCGGTTCGAAGAGGGCGAACGTCGCCGCCGCGAGGAACATCAGCCACGGCGGGTTGTCCAGCGACGCGAACCGCTCCGCGAACGTCAGGTCGATGCCCACGAGCTGCCGCGCGAGGTACAGCAGGAAGTTGAGGCCCACGTGCAGGTTGAAGAACACCAGCACCTGCACGGACATCAACCACCGCACCCCCGTGGCCGTCCCCCGCGAGGGGCCCAGCAGCCGCGAGCACAGGCCGTACAGCCCCAGCGGGCTGCCCCGCCCCTGCATCGTGGCCGCGTAGCCCACGCCGTGCGCGGAGAGGATGAACAGCGCGATGCCCAGCGACAGCGTCACCGTGAACACGTTGAAGAACGCCAGGTACGCCACCGCGATGAACAGGCTGGGCAGTCGCCCCAGCGCCGCGCGCATCGACGGGCGCACCGACGGCTCCGCCTCCGGACCCAGCAGCACCTGCTGCACGTAGTGGCACGCCGCGCCCTGGCCCACGCCGCGCAGCAGCCACGCGAGCGTGAGGTACAGGGCGGGCAG
>NZ_RAWB01000083.1 GCF_003612055.1 Corallococcus llansteffanensis | reverse complement strand
GCCCTCACCGCGCTGACGGGCGATCTCCGCCTCGATGGAGGCCAGGAGCTGGCGCTCCTTGTCGTGCCAGCGCGACTTGCTGGGGTCCGCCAGCGAGCGCCGCGCGCCGTTGGCGTAGAACTCCAGGTCCTGGAGGCTGGCGCCGTAGACGGGCGCGCCCTTGCTGCGGCCGTAGTTGGGGAGGGTCATGCCGTCGCCGCCACCGGCCGGCGCACCCGCGGCAGGGGCAGCGCGACGGGCCGCCGGGGCCGCCGCCATGGGCGTGGCGCTCATGGACAGCTCGCCCAGTTGCAGCGTGAAGCCTTCGCCGTTCCTGTACGCCGTGCCCACCCGGACCTGCTCCACCTGACCGTCGGGGCGACGGACCGCGACGGTGACTGGATATTGCTCGCTCATGCGGCCCGGAATCACACCGCCGGGGGCTCCCTGTCAATCGAAGGAAGCACCCCATGTCGGACGCATGGCGGGCCGCTCGGGGCGACCCACCACGCGGGGCGTCCGGGGGACGACGTCCGCCGTCAGTTCAGCGACACCATGCCGCCGCCCGCGCCCTTCTTGCGCACCCAGGCCTTGGGCTTGGGGGGCGCCGCGACGGGGGCGGCCGGCTTCGCCGCTTCCTTCAGGGCCTGGCTGCCGGCGCGACCGCGGGGCAGCTTCACGTCCTGCACCGACTGCGACCGGGCACCATCCACCCACGCGTCCGGACGGCGGCCGGTGCGGATGAGCAGGCGCAGCTTCTGGTAGTGCGCCGAGCAGTAGCCCTTGGAGCGGCTCTGACGCTTGCACCCGATGACCGCGCAGGCCTGGTTGTCTTCAGCGGCAGGAGCGCGCGCGGGCGGACGGCCGGGGCCGCGGGTGGCGGGCGCCTTGGCGGCGGGCGCGGCGGCCTTGCCAGCGGGCGCCTTCACGGGCGCGAGCTTCGCGGCGGGCGCCTTGGCGAGCGCGGCGGCCTTCACGGGCGCGGCGGTCTTCGCGGACGGCGGACGACCCGGGCGGCGGCGGGCCACCGGCTCCGGCGCCAGCGTGGGCGTGCGCACGCCGGCCACGGCGCCGAGGCGGCTGGACAGCGGCGCCAGACGCTGCGTCACCTGGCGCAGGACATCCAGGGCATCCAGTCCCTTGGCCATACGGGCCGCGGCCTTCTGAATGGGAGCGAGTTGCAGTTGTAACTCGCGCCGGACCATGTCGCGGAGTTCGGTCTCAAGGGAAAGTGGGGCCATGTGGGGCAGGATATACACCCAACCGTCCATGGTGGGATGGAAACATTGCTCAGGATGTTAAAGGAACCCGACATGACCCCGGTTCCCACCCCCGTCCGCTTCCGCGGCACCGACTCCTACCTCACGAGCGAGGGCCTGCAGGCCGCCGTCAACTGCGCCCTCACGCTCCAGCGCCCCCTGTTGGTCAAGGGCGAGCCCGGCACTGGCAAGACACTCCTCGCGGAGGCGATTGCCCAGGGACTGGGATTGAAGCTGCTCACCTGGCACGTGAAGAGCACCACGCGGGCCCAGGATGGCCTGTATGTCTACGACACCGTGCAGCGCCTGTATGACTCGCGCTTCGGCGACGGGGACGTGCGCGACATCCGGCGATACATCCGCCTGGGGCCGCTGGGCGAGGCCTTCGCCTCCCCGGAGCGCGTGGTGCTGCTCATCGACGAGGTGGACAAGGCCGACCTGGAGTTCCCCAACGACCTGCTCCACGAGCTGGACCGGATGCGCTTCCGCATCTCCGAGACGAACGACGAGGTCGTGGCGAAGAACCGCCCCGTGGTGCTCATCACGAGCAACAACGAGAAGGAGCTGCCGGACGCGTTCCTGCGCCGGTGCGTGTTCCACTTCATCGACTTCCCGGAGCGCGAGCTCATGCAGCGCATCGTGGACGTGCACCACCCGGGGCTGGACGCGGCGCTGTCCGAGCAGGCGCTCAAGGTCTTCTACGAGCTCCGGGCGATGACCCGGCTGCGCAAGCGCCCCTCCACGAGCGAGCTCATCGACTGGATCTCCGTGCTCAAGGCCAACGGCGTGATGGAGTTGAAGCTGGAGGAGCAGCTGCCGTTCCTGGGCGCGCTGCTCAAGAAGGAGCAGGACCTGGTGGCGGTGGCCGAGGCGCTCGGACGCGGTCGCAAGTCTCGCGCGTAGCAGGAAAGGACCCGGGCCATGTTCCTGCCGTTCTTCTACGAGCTGCGAAGGCGCGGGGTGAAGGTGGGCGCCCAGGAGGCGCTCGCCCTCGCCGGGGCGCTGAAGGCCGGGCTGCACGACAGCAGCCTGGATGGCTTCTACCACGTGGCGCGCGCGCTCCTGGTGCACTCGGAGACGCAGCTGGATGCGTTTGACCAGGCGTTCCTCGCGCACTTCCAGGGCGTCGCGTCCGACGCGCTCAAGCTCACCGAGGAGCTGCTGTCCTGGCTGGAGGAGGCGAGGGAGCGGCGCGACCTGAGCCCGGAGGAGCTGGCCCTGCTGGAGCAGTGGGACCCGGAGGAGCTGCGCAAGCAATTGGAGCAGCGGCTGAAGGAGCAGACCGAGCGCCACGACGGCGGCTCGCGCTGGGTGGGCACGGGCGGCGCGTCTGCCTTTGGCAACAACGGCATGGCGCGGCAGGGCGTGCGCATTGGCGGCATGGGCGGACGGCAGGGCCAGGCGCTGTGGCAGGCCGGCGCTCGCAAGTACGCGGGCTACCGCGACGACGTGGTGCTGGACACGCGGCAGATGGCCGTGGCGCTGCGCAAGCTGCGGGCCTTCGTGCGCGAGGGCGCGCTGGAGGAGCTGGACGTGGAGGAGAGCATCTCCGCCACCGCGAAGAACGCGGGCGAGCTGGAGGTGGTGACGCGGCCCCCGCGCCGGCCCAACACCCGCGTGGTGCTGTGCATGGACGTGGGCGGGTCCATGGACCCGTACGCGCACCTGGTGAGCCGGCTGTTCAGCGTCGCCAGCCAGGCGTCCCACTTCAAGGAGCTGCGGACCTACTACTTCCACAACTGCGTCTACGGGAAGCTCTACGCCACGCCCCAGCTCACCGGCGGGCTCACCGTGCCGGAGCTCACCGCGCAGGTGGGCCGGCACCACAAGCTGGTGATGGTGGGCGATGCGTCCATGGCCCCGTATGAGCTGGGCATCCGCACGGATGCCAATGGCCAGTACCGCCAGGAGGGACTGGAGGGGATGACGTGGCTGATGCAACTGGCGCAGCACTTCGAGCGCAACGTGTGGCTCAACCCGGAGCCCCGCGCGTCGTGGCGCTCGGGCACCATCGCGATGATCGCCAACGTGTTCCCGATGTTCGCCCTCACCGTGGAGGGCCTGGGTGAGGCGGTGAGCCACCTGACGCGCGGGAAGACTCCGCGCGGGGCGGCGGCGCGGCGGTAGGGCGGCGGTAGTCCTGGCGGCATTCCCGGAAAGTCCAGTGTCCCCTGCCGGCCAGCCCACCTGGCGGTGGGCTTGTTTCGTGCGGCGCACCGCGCCCGGTTGCGGCATGGTGCGCCCGCGACGTACCCCGGCGCGGGAGACTGCATGACGACCGAGAAGATCGATACCCAGGCAATCAACACCATCCGCACGCTGTCCATCGACGCGGTGGAGAAGGCCCACTCGGGCCACCCGGGCGCCCCCATGGCGCTGGCTCCCGTGGCCTACCAGCTGTGGCAGCAGGAGCTGCGGTACGACCCGTCCCACCCCATCTGGCCGGACCGCGACCGCTTCATCCTCTCCAACGGCCACGCGTCCATGCTGCTCTACAGCCTGCTGCACCTGGCGGGCGTCAAGCGCGTGGACCGCGAGTACGACGTGACGGACGCGCCCGCCGTGTCGCTGGAGGACATCCAGAAGTTCCGCCAGCTGGACTCCGCCACGCCCGGCCACCCGGAGTACCGGTGGACGACCGGCGTGGAGACCACCACGGGTCCGCTGGGCCAGGGCGTCGCCAACAGCGTGGGCATGGCGCTCGCCAGCCGCTGGCTCGCGGGGCACTTCAACAAGCCCGGCTTCGAGCTGTTCACCCATGACGTCTACGCCATCTGCGGCGACGGCGACATGATGGAGGGCGTCGCGTCCGAGGCCGCGTCGCTCGCCGGCCACCTCCAGTTGCCCAACCTGTGCTGGATCTACGACAGCAACCACATCTCCATCGACGGCAGCACCGACCTGGCCTTCACCGAGGATGTGGGCCGCCGCTTCGAGGCCTACGGCTGGCGCGTGCTCCAGGTCACGGACGCCAACGACCTGGACGCGCTGGGCAAGGCCTTCCGCACCTTCAAGGAAGCGCGCGGCAAGCCCACCCTCATCGTCGTCAACTCGTTCATCGGCTACGGCGCGCCCAAGAAGCAGGGCTCCGCCAGCGCCCACGGCGAGCCCCTGGGCGCCGAGGAGCTCAAGGGCGCCAAGCGCAACTACGGCTGGCCGGAAGACGCGCAGTTCCTCGTCCCCGACGGCGTGCGCGAGCGCTTCCAGGAGCGCATGGGCGCGCGCGGCAAGCAGCTGCGCGAGGCGTGGGAGAAGTCCTTCGCCGATTACCGCAAGCAGCACCCGGAGCTGGCGCACGAGCTGGAGCGGCTGCTCAAGCGCGAGCTGCCGGACGGCTGGGACAAGGAGCTGCCGGTGTTCCCCGCGGACGCGAAGGGCATGGCCACGCGCGAGTCGGGCGGCAAGGTGCTCAACGCGCTCGCGAAGAACTACCCGTGGCTGGTGGGCGGCTCCGCGGACCTGAACCCGTCCACGAAGACGTACCTGTCCGCCTCCACGTCCATGAAGCCGGGCGAGCACGCGGGCCGCAACATCCACTTCGGCGTGCGCGAACACGCGATGGGCTCCATCGTCAACGGCCTCAACCTGAGCAAGGTGCGCGCGTACGGCGCCACGTTCCTCATCTTCAGTGACTACGAGCGCCCGGCGATGCGGCTGTCGTCGCTGATGGAGATCCCGTCCATCCACATCTTCACGCACGACTCCATTGGCCTGGGCGAAGACGGCCCCACGCACCAGCCGGTGGAGCAGCTGGCGTCGCTGCGCGCCATCCCCGGCAACATCGTGCTGCGCCCCGGTGACGCCAACGAGGTGACGGAGGCCTGGCGCTACATCGCGAAGCAGCAGCACCACCCGGTGGTGCTCGTGCTGTCGCGGCAGCCGGTGCCCACGCTGGACCGCACGAAGTTCGCGCCGGCGGCGGGGCTGTCCCAGGGCGCGTACATCCTGAAGGAGGCGGAGGGCGGCAAGCCGGACGTCATCCTCATCGGCACCGGCACGGAGGTGTCGCTGGTGGTGGAGGCCGCGGAGAAGCTCCAGGCCGAGGGCGTGAAGGCGCGCGTGGTGAGCATGCCGTCGTGGGAGCTGTTCGAGCAGCAGCCCGCCGAGTACCAGGAGCGCGTGCTGCCCGCGTCCATCAAGGCGCGCGTCGCGGTGGAGAAGGGCGCGGCGTTCGGCTGGGAGCGCTGGGTGGGCCACACCGGCAGCGTCGTTGGCATGCGCAGCTTCGGCGCTTCGGCGCCCATCAAGGCGCTGCAGCAGAAGTTCGGCTTCACCGTGGAGAACGTGGTGAAGGAAGCCAAGGCCACCGTCGCGAAGTCGAAGACGACGCAGCCGTAGAAAATGAAAGGGCCCCGGACCCTCCCCCGAAGGTCCGGGGCACCTCTGGGTTCACCGCCGGGCTACGTCCGGCGGGAACTCCGTGGATGCATGTAGCGATGTCCCCCCGTTCAACTCCCCCCGTTCAGCGGTGCCGCGGTGCCGCGCATCAGGCCGCGTAGAACACCGGGCGGACCGGGGGCGGGCTGCTGACGAACTTCATCTCCTTGATCATCTTGTTGAAGTCGTTCTGGTCGATGCCCGTGGAGCCCTGGGCCTGCGCGCGGGTGGCGTACTTCTCGTAGGTCTCGACGACCTTCTTCGCGTCCGGCGTGAGGCGGTCGTAGTTCTGGCGCGCCCACTTCATCGTGTCGGTGAACTCCAGGCCCGCCGCCTGGCCGTCCAGGTCCGCGGCGCCCTTCTCGATGGCGGCCGTCAGGTCCTTGCCGTTGATCTTCCCGCTCTTGTTGTCCAGGCCCTGGAGCGCGTTGCGCATGGAGCTGTCGTGGAAGGTCTGGAAGCGGTCCATGGCCTTGAACATGGCGTCCGTCTCCTTCGTCGTCATGCCCTCCGGGCCGGCCTTCTTCGCGGCGGCCTGGTAGGTCTTCAGGACGTTCTTCGCCTCGGGCGTCAGGCGGCTCTCGTTCTTCGCGGCCCACTTCTCGAACTCCTTCAGCTCGGAGGTGGTGGAGTGCCCGTCCGTGTCGGAGATGCCCTCGCGGATTGCCTTGGTCAGGTCCTCACCGGAGATGGGGCCCTGCTCCTTGTCGAGCTTCTCCGTGGCCTTGCGGGCGCTCACGTCACCGGCGCCCACCTTGCGCATCTCGCGGTTCATGGCGGCGGACTCCGTGTCCGTCAGGCCGGTGCGGCCCTGGGCCTGCGCCGCCTTCGTGTGCTTGCGGTAGACGTCCAGGACCTCCTTCGCCTCGGGGCTCAGGCGGCTCTCGTTCTTGGAGGCCCACTTCTCGAACTCCTTGGCCTCCGCGCCGGCGGCCTGGCCGTCGTGGTCCGCAGTGCCCGTCTTGATGGCGCGGGCCATGTCCTCGCCGGACACCGTGCCGCCCTTGCGGTCGAGGTTGGCGAGCGCCTTCTTCGCGCTGGCGTCACCCACGTCGCGCATCTCCCCGAGCATCTTCTTGAAGTCGTCCTGGGGGATGCCGGACTCGCCGCGCGCCTGGGACATGGCCGCGTACTTGGAGTAGATGTCGACGACCTGCTTGGCCTCCGGCGTGAGGCGCTCGCGGTTGTTCATGGCCCAGTCCGCGACGGTGCGGTACTCGCTGGAGGCGGCCTGGCCATCCAGGTCCGCGGTGGCGCGGTCGATGGTGTTCGCCATCTGCTCGGCGCTGATGGGGCCCGACGTCTGGCTCAGCTTGTTCAGCTCCACCATGGCGCCCAGGTCCTTGGGGGTCCACTGGGGGGTCGGGGTCCAGCAGCCGCGGCTGCCGGCGGAGAAGTTGTCACCGTTCTTCACCGCGGCCTTCAGCGTCGCCAGCTGCGCCTTCATGTCCGCCAGCTGCGCCTTCACCTGACCCAGCTGCGCGGCCTCCTTGCCGTGCAGCTTGGAGTGGCCGATGAGGTGCTTCTCCTGGGACTTGGTGAGGGCGGCCTTGTTCGTGATGACGGCGGAAGCGGTCTTGGCGATGGTCATTTTCGATCTCCGGGAGGAGCGGCTTCCTTTGCGGAAGCAGTCATGCCGGGACCTATTGCGCGTGTCGTGCCACCCGCTCCCACGTGTCGTTCCACCGTGATTCCAAGAGGTTACGCGGCGATGACAGGAGCTTCAGGGTGGTGACAACAGTCACCACCGGTGATGACAGTCACCAGCCCCCCCACCCCCTGGTGGTGACGGCGGTCATCAGGGCCGGGGATGCTTCCGCGAGGCGGGCTTGAGGGCCTTGCGCACGCGCTGCTTGCCGGCGGGGCGTTCAGCGGCGAGGGCGTAGCCGCGCTTGAGGAAGAAGGACAGCGTGCCCGTGTACGCGCTTCCATTGGAGATACGTCCGCCCCCCGCCGGCGGTTTCACCGGATAGGCCTCCAGGGTGCGGTGGCCGTCACGACGCAGCGCGGCTTCCACGGCGGCGAGCAGCACCGTGGCCACGCCCTGCCCTCGCCAGTCCCGGTGGATGAAGAAGCAGGGCACGGAGGCGACGGCGTCCGCGTCATCGCACTTGAAGCTGGGGGCGCGGTCCAGGCGCGGGAAGGCACGGCGGGGGCCGAAGGTGGCCCAGCCCACGGGCACTCCGTCCACGAAGGCGAGCACGCCCTTCGCTTCGCCGCTTTCGACCAGGGCCTTGAAGCGGCGCTTCGCTTCGGGGCCCTGCACGTCCTCGTAGCGCTCGCCTTCGGGGATGCGCCAGAACATGCACCAGCAGCCCCCGCATGCGCCGTTGCGGCCGAAGAGCTGCTCCAGCGCGGGCCACAGCTCCGGGGTCAGCTCTTGGGTCTGGAGGTCGGGCGCGGGAGGGGCCATGGACGGACTTCTAGACGCCGCCGCGCAGCTCTGTCTCGGGCCACAGCGCGCCGTCGCGCTCGGTCAGCAGGAAGGTCAACCTTCCCTGGTGGAAGCCTCTCACCGGGGCCTGGGGATCCGGGAAGCCCGGAGGGGGGCTCCAGCCGGGCGGCTGGAGGGGCGCCACGGGGATGGACTGGTCGCGGCGCAGGGCTCCGACGTCCTGGTCGGTGAGCTCGCGGACGCGCGCCCAGGGGAGCACGGCGTGGCCGTGCAGCTCCACGCGCTGGCCGGGGCCCGGGTCCTTCCATGGGCCGATGGCCGTGCGGTGGAGCGTGGAGAGGTGCGCGCCGCAGCCGAGCGCCCGGCCCAGGTCGCGGGCCAGCGCGCGCACGTAGTAGCCGCCGCGACAGGTGAGCTCCAGGACGCTGGCGCGCGGCAGGTCGTGGGAGCGCCAGCGCGCGGCGTGCAGGTAGACGCGCGAGGGGGGCAGGTCCACGGCCTCGCCCCGGTGCGCCTTGCGGTAGGCGGGCTCACCGTCGATCTTCTTCGCGCTGGTGGCCGGGGGCACCTGCTCCCTCCATCCGAGGAAGGGCTCCAGCGCCGCGTCCAGCAGGGCCGGGGTCAGCGCGCCCGTGTCCCCCTGGTGCACGGGGCGGCCGTGCAGGTCGCCGGTGTCCATCTCCGTGCCCCACTCCACGCGGGCCACATACGTCTTGGGCACGGCGTGCAGCAGGTCGAACAGGTGCGTGGCCGGGCCCACCAGCATCAGCAGCAGCCCTTCCGCGAAGGGGTCCAGCGTGCCGCCGTGTACCAGGGCCGTGCGCCGGCCGGGACGCGTGGCCTGGGCCTCCTCCTGGAAGGCGCGCACCACGGAGAAGCTCGTGAGGCCCACGGGCTTGTGCGTCAGGTAGAGGCCGGGGGTCATGACGGATCCTCGTCCTCGTCCCGCGCCCCGCCCTTGCCCACCGTCGTCGCGCCCTCGCGCTTCACGAGGTGCACGGGCTCGGCGTTGGAGTGCTGGGAGATGGTGCCCGCGAGCTCCTCCGCGTGCGTCGTCACCCAGACCTGGCTGTCCTTCGCCGCGTTCACGATGAGCCGGCCCAGGGGCTTGAGCAGCTCCGGGTGCAGGCTCGTCTCCGGCTCGTTCAGCGCGAGGAACGGAGGCGGACGAGGGCTGAGCAGCGCCGCCAGCAGGCACAGGTAGCGCAACGTCCCGTCCGACAGCTCCGTCGCCGCCATGGGCCTGGACAGGCCGGGCATGTGCAGGAGCAGGCTGAAGCGTCCCTCCTCCGCGCGCACCTCCAGGCGCGTGCCCGGGAAGGCGTCGTCGAGCCCCTGCTCCAGCGCGGCATCGTTCCCCACCTCCAGGATCGTCTGGAGCGCCGCCGCTAAATCCCTCCCATCGTGCGCGAGCACCGGCGTGCGCACGCCCACCTGGGGATGCCTCAGGGGCGCGTCCGGGTCCGTGCGGAAGTGGTGGTAGAAGCGCCACGCCGTCAGCGTCCGCTGGACCTCCATGAGTCGGGGGAAGCGGTGCGGGTCCGCGAGCTGATCCATCACCGACTCCGCGCTCCACAGCTCCGTGGGGAACGTCTCCCGCGTGCCGTCCGCGTCGCGCAGGAACGCCGTGCGGTCCTTGCGCTCCATCAACACCAGGCGCCGGCCTCCGGCATGCGCCCAGAGGTGCTCCTCCTTCACCTCCGGATCCAACTGGAAGGCCGACGCGCCTCCACCTGGGACCGGGCCGCATTGCAGCTCGTAGGAGAGGTCGTCCAGGTCCACCGCCACCTTCAGCCGCACCGGCTTCTTGCGGTCGCGGGGGCCTGCCCACATCACGCTCGGGGTGCCGCCCTCCTCCGCCAGCGTGCGCGCCAGCCGGCCCTCCGCCGACGCCGCGAGGAGGTACAGCGCCCGGTACAGGTTCGTCTTGCCGCTGCCGTTGGGCCCCACCACCACGTTCACCGGGCCCAGCTCCAGGTGGAGCTGGCGCACGGAGCGATATCCGGCAATCTCCAGACGCGTTATGGGCATGGGCGGCGCAGCCTAGCCGCCTCTGTCGTCGCGTATACGGCCGCGTGCCCGCTTCCTTGGCGCCGTGAAGAGGAAGGCCTCATGTCTGCCCCGTCCCGCTGGTTCCTGCTGCTCACCCTCCCCCTGGCCCTGACCGGCTGCTCCACCGACTCCACCTCGGATGCCGGTACGACCTTGGACTCCGGCACCTTCGTGGACGCCGGCCCCTCCGAGGACTCCGGCACGACGTTGGACTCCGGCACCTCCGACGTGGATGCGGGGGCCAGGGACGCGGGCGACCCGTCTTCCCAGGACGCGGGCTCCGACGCGGGCCCCGAGGCCGACCCCTGGGATGGCGGCGCCGCGACGATCCCCGAGCTGACCGACTGGATGACCCCGGAGCCCTATTCGGACTGCGCCTTCGTGCTGCCGACGGGCACCCCAGTCACGGACTGCACGGACCTGGCCCTGTTCGACCGCGCGTCGTGTCCGGCGGGCGCCTTCGACGCGCTGGAATCCGTGGGCATCCACTACCTGCTCACCCGCTCCACCTCGGGGTACGTCTCCGCCGGCTATGGCCTGACGCTGCCGTTCGACGGGGGGCCGGGCACGCTCAACGGCAGGCCCCTGACGCGGCAGTCCGTGGGGCCGGGCTCGTTCGCCTTCAGCAGCACCTTCGCCGCGCTTCCTCCCTACCTCCCCGCCCGGGACTTCACGTTCGTGGGTTGCACCCGGCCCGAGCCCCGCCGCGTCAACGGCTGCTTCGTCCAATGCGCCGACGGCAAGGTGCGCAGCAAGGGGACCTTCACCGCGCTGCGTTCCTCCTGGGGACGCGGTGAGTCCGAGTCCTCGGGCGGCCTCGTCCTCCAATCCGAGGCCGCGGTCCCCCTGGGCTTCCCGGCGGATGTCTACGTGGCGAAGGGCCATGCCTACGTGGTGGCCATCGGGGACAAGTCCCAACCGGGCGGGCTGGCGGTCTTCGACGTGGCCGACAAGGCGCACCCCGTCCTCACGAAGCGCATCCAGCTTCCGGGCGATGCCTACTGGAACGGCGTCTGGGCGAAGGGCGACGCGCTCTACATCGCGAGCACCAAATCCGGCGTCATCGTCTACGACATCTCCACCCCCTCCGACCCGCAGTACGTGCGCGCCGTGCCCGGCGAGGCCCTGGCCGTGCACACCGTCCACGTGCAGGGCGACCGGCTCTATGCGATGGCGCCCGAGCCCGCGAGCCAGACGCTCCTGTTCGATGTGTCCTCGCCGCTCTCACCCGTGCTGCTCAACCGGGTGACGGCGTCCGGGGAGATGGGAGGGCCGCACGACGCCTTCGCGTATGGCGACCGCCTCTACGTCAACAGCACGAGCTCCGGCTTCGTGGCCTTCGACGTGAGCAACCCGGAGCAGGTGACGGAGCTGGGCGCGTATGTCTTCGACGGCCAGTACTCCCATGCGAGCGCGGTGGGCACCTTCGCGGGCCGCACCATCGCCTTCGAGGGCGGCGAGGGCGTCAACGCGCACCTGCGCGTGCTGGACGTCACCGACCCCGCGAACATGCGGCTCATTGGCGAATACGGCCTGCGCCCCGAGTTCTCCATCCACAACATGATCCTCCAGGGCACGAGGCTCTACATCGCGCACTACCACGAGGGCGTGCGCGTGCTGGACGTGTCCGTGCCGCCGAAGCCGCGCGAGGTGGCGTACTTCAACACCTTCCTCGAAACCCAACCCGGCCGGGACAGCGGGGCGTTCGAGGGTGCCATCGGCATCCGCGTGCCGGGAGACGGATACGTGTACGTCGTGGACACGGCGCGCGGGCTGCTCATCTTCCGGGACGACGCTTTGCGGCCCGCGCCCGGCACGCCGTAGACTGCCGCGCGTTGGACGAGGGCTCGCGTCGGCCGTGGACCGCGAAGCCCCTGCACTGGAGCCACCATCCCCATGACGTCGCTCACACGCATCCTGGGTACAGGGCTGTTCGCCTGCGCCCTGTCGCTGTCGTTGTCCGGCTGCAACAAGGACGACCCCGAGGTGCCGGACGCGGCCCCCCCGGACGCGGGCCCGGTGGTGGAGCTCACCGACTACGTGGATGTCGAACCGGACGTGTCGTGCAGGGACGCGGACTTCCGGCAGCCCCGCGCGAACTGCCAGGACCCGGCCAGCTTCGACCTGTCCGGCTGCGACCTCGCCGCGCTGGGGACGGTGGAGCCCCGGGGCACCTACCGGGCCATCCTGCGCTACCACGCCGAGAGCACCTTCGGCGCCGGCTTCCGCGTGGGCACCCAGGAGCTGCCCGGCACCTTCCTGGGCCTGCCCCTCGTGCGCCAGCAGGTGGACCGCGCCGGGTTCTTCATCACCGGCGAGTACACGACGTCCGCCCAGCGCGTGCAGCGGTACGCGCTCGCGGGCTGCCGCGTACCGGAGCCGGGCCGCATCACCGGCTGCTTCGTGCGCTGCACCGACGGCGTGCCCGACTACTCCGGCACCTTCGACGCACGGCGGATGACCCGGGCCCAGGAGGAGCCCGGCGCCTCCGTCATGCGCCTCGTCTCCGAGTCCGCCGTCCCCCGGCGGGAACCCGTGGACGTCTACGTCACGAAGGGCCATGCCTACGTGGTGTCCATCAACCGGGGCACGGAGGCCGGCGGCCTGACCGTCTACGACGTGGCGGACAAGCTCCGCCCTGTCCCCGTCGCGGACCTGACCCTGCCCAATGACAGCTACTGGAACGGCGTCTGGGCCAAGGGCGACGCGCTCTACGTCGCGAGCGCGAACTCCGGCGTCATCGTCTACGACATCTCAAATCCCGCGGATCCGCGGTACGTGCGCGCGCTGCCCGGCGGCCCCATCAACGTGCACACCGTGTTCGTGGACGGCGACCGGCTGTACGCCATGTCCCCGTCCCCCAACCGGGAGACCCTCCTGTTCGACGTGGGCTCGCCGCTGGAGCCCCAGCTCTTGAGCCGCATCATCGTGCCGCGCGAGGACGAGACCAGCTACCCGCACGACGCGTTCGCCTACCAGGACCGGCTCTATACCAACCACACGCAGACGGGCTTCGTCGTGCAGGACGTGACCCGTCCCGACTCCACGCCCATGTTGGGCATGTATGCCTTCGCCGGCCAGTACAGCCACGCGAGCGCGGTGGGGACGATTGGCGGGCGCACCATCGCCTTCGAGGGAGGCGAGCGCTTTGGCGCGCACCTGCGCGTGCTGGACGTCACCGCGCCGGCGAACATCCGCCTCCTCGCCCAGGTCCAGAAGCGGACGCACACGTCCATCCACAACATGGTGCTCAAGGGCACGAAGCTCTACGTGGCCTGGTACCACGAGGGCGTGCGCGTCCTCGACGTGGCGGACCCCGAGCACCCCCGGGAGCTCGCCGCCTTCGACACCTTCCAGGAGTTCCACCCGCGCAGCACCGACAGCCTCTACCAGGGGGCCATCGGCATCCGCGTGCCGGGGGACGGGTACGTGTACGTCGTGGACCTGGCGCGTGGCCTGCTCGTGTTCGAGGACCCGGCGCCGTGAGGTGCGGGGGCGCCCGCGAGCGCCCCGTTACCCCACCTCGATGCGGTTGCGGCCGTTGGACTTCGCCCGGTACATCCGGGCGTCCGCGACGCGCAGCAGTTCCTCCGGGGTGACGCCGTCCTGCGGCGCCACCGCGAGCCCCGCGCTGAAGGTGACGCGGAAGGGCTCGCCCTGGTCGCCCTCGAACTCCATCTCCCCCAGCTCCTGCGCGGTGCGGGAGAGGATTTCGCGCGCGCTCTCCAGCGTCTCGCCCAGCAGCGCGACGACGAACTCCTCGCCGCCCCAGCGGGCGCGCAGGTCCTCCCGGCGGAAGCGCGCACCCAGCAGGCGCCCCAGCCGCATCAGCACGCGGTCGCCCGCGAGGTGGCCGTGCTCGTCGTTGACCTTCTTGAAGTGGTCCACGTCCAGGAAGCACAGCGCGAGCGGCCGGTCCGAGCGGCGCGCCTCCGACAGCCGGGCGGTGACGGCCTCCACGAAGGGCCGGCGCAGCATCAGGCCCGTGAGCGCGTCGCGCTCCGTCCGCTCGCGGGACAGCCGCGCCCGCTCCAGCCGCGCATGCACGCGCGCGCGCAGCTCCTCGCGCAGCACGGGCTTGGCCAGGTAGTCATCCGCGCCGGACTGGAACGCCGCCAGCCGGAACTCCAGCCCCACCTGCGAGGAGATGAGCAGGATGGGCAGCTCCTGCCACTCCGGCGACAGGCGCAGGATGCGGCACAGGTCGAAGCCGCTGGGCCCGGGCATCCGCACGTCCAGCAGCATCAGGTCCGGGCGGTGCTGGGCGAGCGCGTCCAGCAGCCCGTACGCGCTCTCCAGCCCCACCACCTCCACCGCGTCGCTCATCAGCGCCTGGGTGAGGGCGCGCACCGCGTCCGGGTCGTCGTCCACCACCAGCACCCGGGCGCGCTCCTGCCGCCGCGCCGTCAGCAGCCGATCCGCCGCCATGGCGAGGTCCTGGTGCGTGAAGGGCCGGGGCAGGAACAGCGACGCGCCCGCGTGCGCCGCCACCACGCGCTCCTGCAGGCCGCCGCCCGCGCTGGTGAAGGCCAGGGGCAGCGACTCGTGTCCCTCCAGCGCCCGCAGCGCGCCCGCGGCGGTGACGCCCTCCGCCCCCATGTGGAGCAGCGCGCCGTCCACCCACTGCCGCTGGGCCACCGCGCACGCCTCCAGGGCCGTGCTCGCCGTCACCACGCGCAGCCCCTCCTCCTCGCCCATGCGCTTCGCGTCCGCGAGCAGCCCGGCGTCCTCGTCCACCACCAGCAGCGTGCCCCGCGTCGCCGGGGCGTCCTCGGACGGAGCCTCCGGCTTCGACGCTCCCGGCAGCGCCTCCACGTCCCGGAGGGCCCTGAACCCCGCGTCCACCGCCGCCCAGTCCAGCGGCCCGCCCTCCTTCACGGGCCGCATCACGTCCTCCAGCCGGCCCGCCGTGATGCTCACGTCCCGGAAGCCGTAGCTGCCCGCGGTGCCGTGCAGCTTGTGCACGACGCCGTAGGCCTCCGTCAGCGCCGCGGCATCCCCCTGGCGCCCGCGGCCCAGGTGCGCCTCCAGCGCGGCGAGCCGCTCCGGCAGCTTCGCGCCGTACTCCGCGCTCAGCAGGGCCAGGCTCGCCGCGAAGCTGTCCTCCGGCTCCACCTCCTCCGGCTCCAGCGCCTCCGCGGGCGGGGGCGGGGGCGCCAATGCGGCGAAGAGCTGCTCCAGCCACACCGCCAGCTCCTCCGGGCGGTAGGGCTTGTGCACCACGCGCGCCACGCCCAGCTGGCGCGTGAGCAGTTCGTGGCTCTTCAGGTCCTTCCAGAAGGCGGAGGCGAAGAGCACCGGCAGCCCGGGCTGCGTCTGGCGCAATTCGCGGATGAAGTCCGCGCCCGTCATGCCCGGCAAGAGGCCGTCCACGATGGCGGCGTCCACCCGCCGGGCCTGGAGCACCGCGCGGGCTTCCGCGGCGGAGCGCGCGGGGGCGATCTCGTAGCCCTTTTCGCGCAGGAAGGCGCAGACGAGCGTCTGGAGGTCGCGGTCATCCTCCAGGAAGAGGAGGGTCTTGTTTTGGGGCGCGCTGCTCATGGCATCGCCTTTCGGGGGTCGAGCGCCGTGGCGTCACGGCGGGCCAGCAATCCGTTGAGCAACTCCCGCACGGAGGCCACCAGCTCCTCCTCCGAGGAGCGGGCCTTCGTCAGGTGTCGGGTGATGCCCAGGGTGAGCTGGCGCTGGTCCGTGCGCGACAGCTCCCGCCCGGTGAAGACGATGAGCGGCGTCGCGCGGCCCTTGCCCTGGCGCAGGATGTCCACCACCTCGAAGCCGTCCAGCCGGGGCAGCCCCACGTCCAGCACGATGAGGTCCGGAGGCGTGTCGCGCGCGAGCGCCACCGCGCTCTCCCCGTCCGCCGCTTCGATGCACAGCGCGCCCAGCCGTTCGAACTGCGCGCACAGCACCCGGCGCGTGGTGGCGTCGTCGTCCACCACCAGCACCCGCGCCTGGCCCGGCTGGCGCATGGCGTAACGCAATGTTTTCAGCAACCGGGTTTCATCCACCGGCCGGGGCAGCCAGTCCACCAGCAGGGGCGTGCCCACGCCCGCCGCGCCCTCCGTCGAGCGGCCGGACAGCGCCAGCACGGGCAGTTCGCGCGTGCGCGGCAGCTCGCGCAGCCGGCGCAGCCAGTCCAGCACGTGGCCCTCCGGCATCTGCGTGTCCACCACCAGCGCGTCCGGCAGCGCGTGGTCCACCGCCTGCACGGCCTCCGCGAGCGTGGCGGCGCGCACCACGCGGTAGCCCTCGTGCGACAGCAGGCCGCGGAGCAGCGCGGACAGGTCCTGATCCGCGGTGACGAGCAGCACGTTGTGGCGCGACTCGTCCCGGGGCAGGGGCGCGGCGGCGCCGGGCGCGGGGGCCGGGGCGCGCAGGGACTCCAGGCTGAAGTGGAAGGTGGAGCCCTCGCCGGGGCGGCTCAGCACGTCGATGCGGCCGCCGTGCTGCTCCACGATGGCCTGCGAGATGGCCAGCCCCAGGCCGGTGCCGCCCTTGGAGCGGGTGTCGGACGCGTCCAGCTGCTGGAAGCGGCCGAAGAGGCGGCCCAGCTTCTCCTCGGGGATGCCGGGGCCCTGGTCCGTGACGCTGAAGCGCACGCGCCCGTCCGCCGCCACGGCCGCCGCCACCACCACGCTGGCGCCCGGGGGGGAGAACTTCACCGCGTTGGACACCAGGTTCGTGAGCACCTGGATGAGCCGGTCGCGGTCGCCCTTCACCTGCGGCGCGCCGTCCACGTCCGAGCGCAGCGTGACGTGCGCGGTCTCCGCCATGCCCTGCACGCCCGAGAGCGTGGCCTCCACCAGGTCCTGGGCCGTCTGCGGCTGGAGCTTCAGCTCCAGCATCCCCGACTCCATCTTCTCCAGGTCGAGGATCTCATTGATGAGGCGGATGAGCCGCTCCGTGTTGGTGCGCGCGATGCGCACCATGTCCAGCGCCTGCGCGGGCAGCTCCCCCACGATGCCGCCCTCCAGCAGGCCCAGCGAGCCGCGGATGGAGGTGAGCGGGGTGCGCAGCTCGTGGCTCACGGTGGAGATGAACTCGTTCTTCATCCGCTCCACGGCCTTGCGCTCGGTGAGGTCGCGCACGAAGACGGTGACGCGCGGAGGGCCGTCCGCGTGCACGCGCGCGAAGGTGAGCTCCGCGGGGAACACGCCGCCGTCGGCGCGCAGGCACGGGGACTCCACGCGCGCGGCCGGGCCGTCGTCCCGCTGGAGCGCGGCGCGGACGCCGTCCCGCTGGGCCGCCGGCAGGGACGCGGGCAGCGCGAGCGTCAGGAAGTCCGCGCCCACGGCCCGGGCGGACCGCAGGCGGAAGTGGGCCTCCGCGGACGGGTTGAACTCCATCACGCGGCCGACCTCGTCCAGCACCACGATGCCGTCCGGGGACGCCTCCAGGATGGCGGCCTTGCGCGCGTCGCTGGCCCGCGCCTCCGCGCTCGCGGCGGACAGCGCCTGGGTGCGCTCCGCCACGCGCGCCTCCAGGCCCCGGTTGAGCTCGCCCAGCGCCGCGGACGCCCGCGCCAGCCGCACCAGCACGACGAACACGTAGCCCACCAGCAGCAGCGACACGCCGAAGAGGACGATGCGCGTGCGCTCCGCGCGGGCCTGGGACTGCTCCTGGAGCTGGAGGTACGTGGTGATGAGGCGCTCGGCCTCGCTGCTGGCGCTGTGGTCCAGGAGCGCCTGGAAGGACGCGTCCGCGGAGCGTGAGCGCGCCGCCAGCTCCCGCGCCCGCGCCGCCAGGTCATCCAGCGCGGCGCTGGCGGAGGCGGACAGCGCCTGGCCCTCCCGCGCCCGGGCGAGGCGCTCCAGCGCGCCGTCCACCCGCGCGCCGAAGTCCCCCGCGGAGGGCCGGGACCCGGTGAGCACGTCCACGCCCAGCGCCTCCACCTGTTCGCGCAGCGCGCCCGGGGGCAGCGCGGCGGAGGCGGCGAAGACGCTCTGGGGGAAGGTCTGGCGCAGCGCGGCGATGCGGGCGTCGTGCTCGCGGGCGGTGGCCAGCAGGGTGCGCGCCTCCTCCAGCGCGCGCAGGTAGGCGTCCAGGGACGCGGTGAGCGAGCGCAGGCCCTCGTCCGACAGGAAGCCGGGCATCACCCGCAGCGCTCGGGCGCGGGCGGCCAGCGCGTCGAAGTCGTGGCCCTGCGAGCCGTGGGTCTCGCGCATGCCCGCGCGCTGACGCAGCACGTCCACCTCCAGCTGCGCGGTGGCCACGCGAAGCTGGCGCAGCCAGGTGCGGTAGCGGTCGTGTTCGGCGGTGGAGCCCGGGCGCCCGAGGATGAAGAGGGTGCACAGCAGCAGCAGGGCCCCCGCGGCCAGCGCGACGGAGCGCTTGGACAGCCGGGGCTCCATCAAGGCACCAGCCGGCGGATTTCCTGCGGCAGCGTCATGGGGTCGAACGGCTTGCCGATGACGCCCACCGCGCCCAGCTCCAGGTAGCGCGCCACCTCCTGCTTCTGGATCTTCGCGGTCATGAAGATGATGGGCGTGTTCGCGGTGGCGGGCCGGGCGCGCAGCTGGCCGAAGGTGGTGGGCCCGTCCATGCCGGGCATCATCACGTCCAGGAGGATGACGTCAGGGGCCTCCGCGCCCGCCTTCTCCAGGGCCTCCGCGCCGGAGGCCGCGAGCACCGTCTTCCATCCGCCCACACGGCTGAGGCTCAGCTGGCCGATGGTGCGGATGTCGTCCTCGTCATCGACAAGCAGGACCTTCTGGATGGTCGCCATGGCAGGGATTGCGCCTCGGGGTGGGGATTGGATCGCGTTACGTGCGTGGTGGGGGATTGGATCCCTACCCCACCGGGGTCGGGTCGCATTCAGGCAGGTCGAAGGAGAAGCGGGTGCCCTCGCCAGCCCGGGTGGTGAAGCGCAGGGTGCCGCCCATCCGGGCCACCAGCCCGTGGGCGATGCTCAGGCCCAGGCCGGTGCCGGGGCGCCTGCGGGTGTCGGAGGCGTCCGCCTGGGCGAACTTCTGGAAGACGCGGGCCTGGAACGCCTCCGGGATGCCGGGGCCGTGGTCCGTCACCTCCACGCGCAGGGCGCCGGCCTCGCGGGTGAGGGAGAGGAGGACGCGCTCGCCCTGGGGGGAGAACTTGATGGCGTTGGACAGGAGGTTGGCGAGCACCTGGCCGAACCGGTCCTCGTCCACGCGGGCGCGGGCGTGGGGGGCGTCCACCACCACCTCCAGGTGCACGCCGTATTCGGCCGCGTAGCCCTGGTGGGCCTGGAGCGCCTGCTCGAGCAGGGGGGCGACGTCGGTGGAGGTCAGGTGGAGGTCCAGCCCGCCCGACTCCATCTTCTCCAGGTCGAGGATGTCGTTGATGAGGCGCAGCAGCCGCTCGCTGTTGCGGTGGGCGATGCTGACCATCTGCTCCACGGGCGGCGCCAGGGGGCCGGCGATGCCGCCGCACAGCAGGCCAAGCGAGCCGCGGATGGAGGTGAGCGGGGTGCGCAGCTCGTGGCTCACGGTGGAGATGAACTCGTTCTTCATCCGCTCCACGCGCTGGCGTTCATCCGACAGGAGGCGGGCCTGGGTGACGTCGCGGGCGACGGCGAAGAGCAGGCCCACGTCGGGGTCCGGGGCGGCGTTCCACTGCAGCCAGCGCCAGGAGCCGTCCTGGCAGCGGGCGCGGTGTTCGAACTGGAGGACGGAGGCGCCTTCGAGGGCGCGGGCCAGGTGCCGGGCGGTGGCGTCGCGGTCCTCCTCCAGGGCCAGGTCCACGAGGGAGGTGGCGTAGAGCTCCGCCTCGGAGAAGCCGAGGGTGCGGCTCCAGGCCTTGGACAGGCGCAGGAAGGTGCCGTCCATGGCGGCGATGCAGAGCATGTCCCTGGACACTTCGAAGAAGCGCTCCTGCTGCGCCAGGGCCGCGCGGGCCTCGCGCTCGTCGAGGGCATGGAGCTCCACCTCCACCCAGCCGGCCAGGTCCGCGAGCGCGGCGCGGTCCGCGTCGGAGAAGTCGCGCGGCTGGGTGTCGATGAGGCACAGCGTGCCCACGCGGCTGCCGTCCGAGGCCTGGAGGGGGTGGCCGGCGTAGAAGCGGATGAAGGGGGCGCCGAGCACGAGCGGGTTGTCGTGGAAGCGCGGGTCGTGCAGGGCATCCGGCACGATGAGGCTCGTGGGGGAGAGGATGGCGTGGCCGCAGAACGACACGTCGCGCGGCGTCTGGGGGGCGGCCAGGCCCAGGCGGGCCTTGAACCACTGCCGGTCCTCGTCCACCAGGGTGACCAGCGCGATGGGCACGCGGAACAGGTGGGCCGCGGCGCGCACGATGCGGTCGAAGCGCTCGTGCGGGGGCGTGTCCAGCAGGCACAGCGCGCGCAGCGCCTGCAGGCGCCGGTGCTCATCCGCGGGCATGGGAGGAGAAAGCATGAAGGGGACCCCGTGCTACCCCACCCGTCTGGCATTGAGGAGGGGGGCGCTCACGATGGCCTGTCTCCGGGCCCGTGAACCAGGCGGGCAGGCGGGAAGTGGAGGGTGGAACCGCACCCTGGGGGGCATTGGCAGCACTGGAATGGCTGGACGGCCCACGTGCGAAAACGTTTCCAAACAGGGGAACCTTGGCGCATGTCCATGACGAGACCCCTCCTGTCCGCCGTCGTCATCCTGGGCCTGCTGCCGGGATGCTCCCTGTTCGGGTACTACAAATACGAGCGGGCACCACGAGGTACGCCGGAGGAGGCAGAGCGGATCGACTTCCCCGACTCGTATGCGGAAGGGATCCATCTCAGGGGTCCCGAGCTGGCGGCCTTCATCGTCGCGCTCAACGAGTTCATCCCGCCCCACAGCAAGGCGGACACCGGCAACGAGGCGCTGACGAAGTGCCTGACCCGGCGTGACACGTACGATGCGACCCTCTTGAAGGCCAGCGACGACCTCTACTTCGTCAGCTTCCTTCCCAAGATCGAGCGATGCGGCATCCACCTGGACATCCCCATCCTCGACGCGGGAGCGGACTACGCGATTGATCGCAACGGTCGCATCCTCGGTGAACTCTAACCGCAGCCCGTGAGCTGAAACCCCGCGCGCTCTAGCCCGCGCTCCGGCGCTTCTTCGCTGTCACAGGCGCCTTCTTCCGGGACACCGGCGCGGGGGACGGCGCGTCGGGCAGCACCGACACCACGGCCTTCACCACGCGCGCCACGGCCGTGAGCCGCGCGGGCTCCAGCTCCCGCAGCGTGCGCAGCAGCCTGCGCAGCTCCGCCGACTCCTCCTGCTGACCCGGCGGCGCTCGCGGCGGCACCGGCGACGGGCCCGGCCCCACGCCCAGCAGCACGTCCGCGGACACCGACAACACGTCGCACAGCCGCCGCAGGTTCTGCGCGCGGGGCAGCATCCGCCCCCGCTCCATGCGGCTGTAGACCTCCATCGCGATGCCCACGCGCTCCGCCACGTCCGCCTGCGTGAGCCCCAACCGCATCCGCGCATCCCTCGCGGCGGCTCCAAACACCGTGTTCAGCTTCTCGTTGACGGGGGCGGGCACGGCCAAAACCTTGCACCTCTCCCCCGGCACGCAAGTTTTCGGGCCTACCCACCCACCGGGCTGGACCTCAGCGGTCGCGCAGCGCCAGCGCCCCCTGGATGACCAGCCCCACCGCCTTGAGGTCCGTTTCATCCAGCGGCCGCAGGACCCGCACCAGCCGGCGCAGCGACGGCGGGTCCTCCTCCCGGTCCGCCAGCGCCACCGTGCGCGCCTCGTCCGGCAACACCGGCCCGTCCAATCCCAGCAGCGTGTCCGCCCGGATGCGCAACACCATGCTCAGCCGCCGCAGCGTCGTGGAGCTGGGCAACACCCGCCCCCGCTCCATCCGACTGTAGACCTCCATGGCGATCCCCACCTGGCTGGCGACGTCCCCCTGGGTCAGTCCCTGCCGCTCGCGGGCCGCGCGCGCCGCCATGCCCACCGTGATGGCCAGCTCCTCGTTCATTGCCGCTCACCACCCCTGGCCGGACCGTGTTCCCCGTGAAGTCAGGTGTCCGGCGTCCTACCTGACATGGCGCCCACACTACCCCAAGGGGCATCCGCCGTGCTATGGACCTCCCAGGTCCTATCGACCTTTCCCCCCATGCGTCCGCCCAGCCACGTCCCTCCTCTCGCATCGAACCCTCCACGTCCTCCGTCCGCGTCCCGCTCCCCGGGCGCCCGGAGGCCCTCGCCATGAGCCTGGGAATCGAGGGCCACCCGCTGCTCCTCCAGCCCCAGGAAGTGGTGGGCAGCTACCGCCTGCTCAAGCGCCTGGCCACGGGCGGCTACGGCACCGTCTTCCTCGCGGAGACCGGGGGCTGCCCGGTGGCGCTGAAGTTCGCGCTCCAGGGGCCCCAGGACTCCGAGGACGGCTCGCAGGTGGACGCGCGCACGCTCAAGGAGGTGAGCGTCCTGCACCGCATGGCCCATCCCAACGTGGTGGCGCTGCGCGGCTACCACCGCTGGCCGCACCCGCGCACGGGCTACCTCTTCCTCGTCATGGACTACGTGGAGGGGCCCACGCTGTCGGACTGGGCCCTGCAATCCCGCCCCACGCCCCGGCAGGTGGCGCGCCTGTTCGCGGAGCTGGCGCTGACGCTGGACTTCATCCACCGCGCGGGCGTGCGCCACCGCGACATCAAGGGCAGCAACATCATCGTGCGCGCGTCGGACGAGCGGCCGGTGCTGGTGGACTTCGGCTCCAGCGACCACGCCTGCGCCGCGCACATCACCGACGGCCGGCCTCCCCCGGGCACGCCCAGCTACCGCAGCCCGGAATTGCTGCGCTACTGGCTGCGCCACCCCAAGGGAATGGCCCGGTACGTGTACCAACCCACCGACGACCTCTATGCGCTGGGGCTGGTCCTCTTCGAGGTCCTCACGGGCGACTTCCCCTACGCCGCGAACCTGCCGGCCGAAGCGATGCTGGGCAGCATCCACACCACGCGGGGGCGCTCGGCGCGGGCCATCAACCCGCGCGTGCCCCGGGCCCTCAGCGACATCTGCGAACGGCTGCTGCGCGAGGACGTGTCGCAGCGCTACCAGATGGGAGCGGACCTCTACGGCGACCTGAACACCGTCCTGGAGCGCGCCCCGTCCAGTTGGGACA
>NZ_RAWB01000839.1 GCF_003612055.1 Corallococcus llansteffanensis | reverse complement strand
GTGTGGGACAGGCGGAGCGCCCGGGGACTACCCCTGCTGGCGGAAGGTCTCGCGGGCGATGACCAGGCGCTGCACCTCGCTGGTGCCCTCGTAGATGGTCTGCACGCGGGCGTCCCGGAAGAAGCGCTCGACAGGGAACTCGTCGATGTAGCCGTAGCCGCCGTGGAGCTGGACGGCCTTGTCGGCCACCCGGTTGCTCATCTCGCTGGCGAACAGCTTCGCCATGGAGGCCTCGCGGGTGAACGGCTGGCCCTGCTCCTTGAGGGCGGCGGCGCGCAGCGTGAGCAGCTCCGCCGCGTCCAGTTGCGTGCGCATGTCCGCCATCATGAAGCGCGGGGCCTGCAGGTCCGCCACGGCCTGGCCAAAGACCTTGCGGTCCTTGGTGTAGGAGATGGTCGCCTCCAGCGCCGCCCGGCCCACGCCGCACGCCTGGGCCGCGATGCCGATGCGGCCACCGTCCAGCGCCATCATCGCGAGGCGGAAGCCGTCGCCCTCCTTGCCCAGGAGGTTCTCCGCCGGGACTTCGCAGTCCTCGAAGGTGAGCCCCACGGTGTTGGACGCGCGCAGGCCCATCTTGTCCTCGTGCTTGCCCACGTGGAGGCCCTTGGTGCCGCCCTCCACGATGAAGCAGGACAGGCCCTTGTTGCCGGCCGCGCCCGTGCGGGCCCAGACGACCATCACGCCCGCGTAGGCGCCGGAGGTGATCCACTGCTTGCTGCCGTTGATGACGTACCGGTCGCCGCGCTTCACCGCAGTGGTGAGCATGGCGCCGGGGTCGGAGCCGGCGTGCGGTTCGGAGAGCGCGAAGGCGCCGACGATGGCCTCACCGGAGGTGAGCTTCGTGACGAACTTCTCCCGCTGCGCGTCGTTGCCGGCCGCGTGGATGAGCTCCGCGCACATGTTGGTGACGGCCATGGCCACGGACACGGAGGCGTCCGCGGCGGCCATCTCCATCATCGCCAGCGCGTAGGAGACGACGCCCGCCTCGGCGCCGCCGTAGCGGGCCGGCAGGTTCACCCCGAGCAGTCCCACCTGGGCCAGGGCCTTGAAGACCTCCGGGTCGAAGCGCTCCGCGCGGTCCGCCGCGCGGGCGTGGGGGGCCACCTGCTCGCGCGCGAACTTGCGCGCGGTGTCGCGGATGAGCGACTGGGTCTCGGTGAGGTCGAAGTTCATTCAACGGCCTTGAGGTTGAACGGGTACTCGATGGGGTGATCGCGGCCGTCCGGGGGCTTGGGGAAGTCCATGGACATGAGGACGGACACCACGCAGTCGTTGAGCCCCGCGTCCTTCAGCGTGCTCTGGTGGCGGTCCACCTTCGCGCTGCGCACGGCGCCCTCGGCGGTGATGGTGAAGGTGGTCATCAGCTTGCCCTCCACCTTCTTGTCCTTCTCCACCATGTGGTCCTCGTAGCACTCCTGGATCCGAGGGGCGTTGTGGGTCATCACCTGCCGGATGGAGTCCGGGGTGAAGGGCAGCTTGCTGACGTCCAGCCCGTCGTCCTTCGGGGCCGGCTTCGCGGCCGCGTCCGGGGTCGCGGGGGCCGGCTTCGTGGCCGCAGGCTTCTTCTTGGCGGACGTGCCCTGGGCGGTGGCCACGGACGGCGCCACCAGCAGCAGCAACACGGGGAGGAGCGCGCGCTTCATGGGGGGACTACTCCTTGAGCAGGTTGGCGGAGATGACGATGCGCTGGATCTCGCTCGTCCCCTCGTAGATTTCGGTGATGCGCGCGTCGCGCACGTGGCGCTCGGCGTCCATCTCCTTGCTGTAGCCCATGCCGCCGTGGATCTGCAGGGCCTTGTTGGCCACGCGGCTGGCCATCTCGCTGGCGTAGAGCTTGGCCATGGCGCTCTCCGGGCTGTGGCGCACGCCCTGGTCCTTCATCAGCGCCGCGCGCCACACCAGCAGGCGGGCCGCGTCGATCTCCATGGCCATGTCGGCGATCATGAACTGGATGGCCTGGTGGTCGCGGATGGGCTTGCCGAACGTCTTGCGCTCGCCCGAGTAGCGCACCGCCTCCTCGAAGGCCGCGCGCGCGATGCCCAGCGCCTGGGACGCGATGCCGATGCGGCCACCGTCCAGGGTGGACATGGCGACCTTGAAGCCCTCGCCCTCCTTGCCCAGGCGGTACTTCTCCGGCACGCGCATGTCCTCGAAGAACATGGAGCAGGACCAGGCGGCGCTGATGCCCATCTTCTTGTCGGGCTCCGCGCGGGTGAAGCCCGGCGTGTTGGTGGGCACGAGGAAGGCGGTGATGCCCTTGTTGCCGGCCTCGCGGTTGGTCATCGTGATGAGCACGATGGCGTCCGCCTTGGGGCCGTTGGTGATCCAGTTCTTGGAGCCGTTGATGATGTACTCGTCACCGCGCTTCACGGCGACGGTCTTCTGGGCGGCGGCGTCGCTGCCGGCCTCCGGCTCCGTGAGGCCGAAGCAGCCCAGCTTCTCCCCGCTGGCGAAGGGCTTGAGGAACTGCTCCTTCTGCTCGGGGGTGCCGAACTTGGACACCGGGTCGCAGTAGAGCGAGTTGTTCACGCTCATGATGACGCCGGTGGAGGCACAGCCGCGGCTGATCTCCTCCATGGCGATGGCGTAACAGACGTTGTCCAGGCCCGCGCCGCCGAACTCCTCCGGCACGGCGATGCCCAAGAGCGACAGCTCCGCGAGCTTCTTCACCGCGTCCGTGGGCCACGCGTGCTGTTCGTCCCACTTGCGGGCGTTGGGGATGAGCTCCTTGGCGGCGAACTCGCGGCACAGCCGCTGGATCTCGCGCTGGATGTCGGTCAGCTCGAAGTTCATAGTGGGGACTTCCATAGTATGCGGCCCGGCCTGGGGCTACTTCGAAGACGGGCCACCGTCCGCAGGGGCGGGAATCCGCGTTCCGAAGAACATCGCCAGCGGCACCGTGACGTCGAAGGACACGTCCGTGCGGGTGCCCGCGTCCGTCCACGCGCGTCGCACCAGCACCGACACCGTCCACGGCTGGGTGTCCCGGTGTCTTTCAATCAAGTCGTAGGTGAGCCCCACCC
>NZ_RAWB01000838.1 GCF_003612055.1 Corallococcus llansteffanensis | reverse complement strand
CCCGTGCAGCAGTCGCTGCGGCTGGAGGGGTTCAACGACTGCCAGGCGCTGGAGAAGTACATCGAGGACACCGCGTCCAAGCAGATGCGCGCGAGCCTGGAGCAGCAGAAGCCGGGGTATTGGGAGCGGTTCGGCCGCAACCGGGGCATCGACTTCGGCGGCATGCCCCCCGAGGTGACCGCGGGTGACTCCGCGGGTGGAGGCTCGGCGCCGCAGGCCCCGAAGGACTCCACCGGCACCAACAACCAGGTGGAGGGCGTGCACGAGTCGGACTTCGTGCAGAACGACGGCACGCGCATCTTCGTGCTGTCGGGCAACCGGCTCTACGCGCACCGCTCGTGGCCCGCGGAGCAGCTCACGCTGGCGGGCTCGCTGGAGGTGGAGGGCTGGCCTCGGGAGATGCTGCTGGATGAGCACCAGCGGCTGGTCATCGTCTCGCAGGTGCACCAGGGCCTCGCGGGCAAGCCGTCCGGCGGCTACTACGGCGGCGGCTTCGCGGGGGATGTCGCCTCGCCGGCGATGGACTGCGCGGGCTTCGGCTGCTCGTACTACTCCGCCGACAGCACCAAGGTGACGACGGTGGACGTGTCCGACGTGGCGAACCCCACGGTGGTGGATCAGGTCTACCTGCCGGGCCTCTTCACGCAGGCGCGCCGCGTGGACAGCGCCGTGCGCTTCGTGCTCGCCGACACCTTCCGCTGGCCGGAGGAGGTGAAGCTGTGGGTGGACTACTCGGAGGAGCTCTACAAGGACGAGGACAAGCTGGAGGACGCCATCGATGCGCAGATGGAGCGCAACGAGAAGCTGATCCGCGCGAACACGTTGGACCAGTGGTTGCCCGCGGGCAAGCACGTGGACACGGCCGGCGTGACGACGGCGCTGCCGGTGGCGTGCGGTGACTTCTACCGGAGCAACGCGCCGTCCGCGCTGGGCTTCGTGACGGTGGCCTCCCTGGACCTGGACGCGCGCACGGCGGCGCCGGGGCGCACCCACCTGGTGGCGGAGCCGGGCACGGTGTACGCGTCCAAGGACTCGCTCTACCTCGCGCACTCGCACTACTGGTGGTGGCCGGAGCCGGGGCAGAAGGACTTCACCTACGTGCACAAGTTCGACACCCGCCAGCCGGGCCGCGCGGTGTACGTGGGCTCTGGCACGCTGGAGGGCGCGCCCGTCAACCAGTTCGCCCTGGACGAGCACGAGGGCGTGCTGCGCATGGCCACCACGGTGACCACCCGCCTGCCGGAAGAGGACCACCCGTCGTGGTGGTGGGGCCGCACGACGACGGTCAGCCGCGTGACGACGATGGGCGAGAAGAACGGGCACCTGGTGGAGCTGGGCCGCAGCGAGGACCTGGCGGAAGGCGAGCGCATCTTCAGCGCGCGCTTCGCGGGCCCGCGCGGCTACGTCGTCACCTTCCTCCAGGTGGATCCGCTCTTCACCTTCGACCTGAGCGACCCGGCGCACCCGCGCAAGGTGGGCGAGCTGAAGGTGCCGGGCTTCGCCACGTACCTGCACCCGGTGGGCGACCACCACCTGCTGACCCTGGGCGTGCACACGGAGGCCAACGGCGGCTGCTGCGGGGAGCGTTCGGTCAAGCTGTCGCTCTTCGACGTCAGCGACCTGGCGCACCCGAAGGAGACCCACACCCAGCTCGTGGGCACCGCGTACGGCTGGAGCGAGGCGCTCTACCAGCACAAGGCGTTCAACTACTTCGCGGCCAAGGGGCTGGTGGCCATCCCCTTCACGGACTACTCGCCCAACGGCTACTACGGCGAGGACTACTGGAGGAGCTTCCGCACGGAGCTGCGCGTGTTCCGCGTGGACCTGGCGACGGGCATCTCCCCGGTGGGCGCGGTGTCCATGTCGGACCTGTTCGAGCGCTCGGGGTCGCCGCAGTGGAGCTGGTACTACGTGCCGGACGTGCGTCGCAGCGTGATGGCGGACGACTACGTCTACGCCATCAGCGACGGCGGCCTGCGCGTGGCGAAGGTGGACAGCCTCCAGACGCCGCTGGTCACCACGCGCTTCCCCCGGGTCACCAACCCCTGAGGGGGTGACGGCCCGGTGGCGGGCGGTCAGGCGGGGAGGGGAGGCGCGTCCGTCGCTCGGGCAGCGCAATCCCCGCCCGAAGAGGCTATAGGCCCCGCCATGTCGTCCGATGCCACCGAGCCGTCCGTCGTGTCGTCCCCCTCGGTCCGGAACCGGGGGGAGCTGCGCGCCCTGCTCGCGCTGGCCCTGCCGCTGTGCATCGCGCAGGCGGGCCAGTCGCTCATGGGCCTGGTGGACACGCTCATCGTCGGCCGGGCTGGCACGTCCGCGCTGGCCGCGGTGGGCCTCAGCCACAGCCTCTTCTTCGCCGTCAGCAGCTTCGGCATGGGGCTGATGATGGGCGTGGATCCGCTGGTGTCGCAGGCCATTGGCGCCCGCAACCCGGTGCGGGCGCGCGGCGTGCTCTGGCAGGGCGTGTGGCTGTCCGCGGTCGTGGGCGCGGTGCTGTGGGCGGTGCTCATCACGGTGCCGTCCGCGCTGCCGTGGGTGGGCGTGGCCGAGGAGCAGATCGTCCAGGTGCGCGCCTTCCTGCACTTCCGCGCCCCCAGCCTGCCGCTGATGCTCATCTTCCTCACGGGGCGCGCGTACCTGCAGGCCATCGGGAATCCCCGGCCGCTGGTGGTGTCCACCGTGGTGGCCAACGTGCTGAACCTCCTGATGGTGCCGCTGTTCGTCTTCGGCGGGGAGATCCTGCCCGCGTGGGCGGGCCCCCTCACGCGCGTGCCGGCGATGGGCGCGGCGGGCGCGGCGCTGTCCACGCTGCTGTGCACGGCGATGGAGGTGCTCATCGTGGCGCGCGCGATCCGCGGGATTCCGGTGCCGGGGACGCCTTCCCTGTTGCCGGTGGTCGCGGATCAGCTGCGGGCGTTCCGGGTGGGGCTGCCCATTGGCCTGCACATCGCGGCGGAGGTGGGCGTCTTCGCGCTGGCGGGCGTGCTGGCCGCGCGGCTGGGGCCGGCGAGCGTGGGCGCGCATCAGATCGCCATCGCCTTCGCGAGCCTCACCTTCACGATGGCGCTGGGCATTGGCAACGCG
>NZ_RAWB01000837.1 GCF_003612055.1 Corallococcus llansteffanensis | reverse complement strand
CCTCTGGGATGGGACCCGAGGGGGTGGCAGGCGGCCATGGAAGGCCTGCGCGTGCCGCTGGGTCCCGTCGGGGACATGGGCGAAGCTGGATAGGAACACGCTGGGGAGGAATCGGGTCATGGCATTCGCGGAGCGCAGGACCGACGGACAGGACGCAGGCACGGCGCCGAGGCAGCCCCCGTCGTGGACACATCCGCGGGGATCCGACCTAAAGGGGAGGGATTGATCATGGCCTTCTCCAAGCCGGTGGATCCGCTGGAGTCCCTGGGTCGGGGGCACGTGCGCAGCGTCTGGGAGGTGATGGAGGCGATGAGCATCCTCATGTCCCGACGCAACGAGGGCCTGCCGCTCAACCTGCCGCAGGTGACGCTGTTCCTGCGCAGCGGACGCGAGGTGACGGGCATCCTCCGCGAGTACGGCGAGTTCCGTCAGGGACGCGGGGTGCTCCTGAACACGTCGAGCAGGGACGGCTCGCGCGGGGACAGCACGGACGTGACGTTCGTGCCGGACGGGGTCATCGAGGCGCTCACGCTGCACGACGTGACCGTGCTGGACACGCCGGCGAAGTCGATGCCCGAGTCCTCGCCCCTGCACCTGCGGCGTCAGCTGCCCGCGATGGCCGACAAGCTGTCCACCACCTGGGGCATCCCGGTGACGGCGGAGTTCGGCCCGGGCACGGACCTGGAGCAGGCCAGCACCGTGCAGGCGCTGGCCTGGCTCATCGAGCGCACGGGGGAGGTCGTCAGCGGGCTCGCGGCGGCGTCCGACTTCGACCCGGTGCTCCAGCAGAAGGGGCTCAAGCTGCGGCTGTCCGTGGGTGACACCTTCCACGTGCGGCTCCAGGGCGACACGCTGGACCTCATCACGTCGCGCCACCCGGCCGCGTGGCCGCTGGACCGGGAGCTGAAGCTGGCGGTGACGGACGCGCTGGCGTAGCGCGGACGCCGCCGGGCGCCGGCCTTTCGGGCACGGCGCCGGGCAGCGGCCCCACAGGCCCCGGCGGGCCCTCCGGGCCTCGACCTCCAGGGCTTCGAACTCGCCGCGCCGGGAGCCACCGGCCGGCGAGACGAACAGCGTGCACGCGTACCCGCGCTCCACGAGCAGCGCGTTCACGTCGTGGCCCTCCACGGACACATACGCGAGCCGCCGTCCGAAGCGGTCCGTGCACGCCTCCCCGTCCCGCAGTCGCACCGTGCGGCCCTCCACGAGCGAGCGGTTGAACGCCGCCGCCTCCTCACCGAAGCAGTCGTGATGGCCGCGCGTCGTCTCCGGCGCGTCGGCGAGCAGGTAGCGGATGCGCTCGCCGTCCTGGAGCACCACCGTGTCCCCGTCGATGACCTGGGTCACCACGCCCGTGCGCGGTCCGCACTCCCCCTCCTCGCCTCCGCAGGCCAAGAGGACCGCCAGCAGCAACACGAACCCCACGCTCCACGTCCTCATGGCGCGCACGTCCGGTTCTCGCGGCCCGGGGTGCCCCGGTCTCCCGCGCCGTACCTCACGCCCACGGGCGTCGTGCAGAAGGCGCTGGATGCATCGTTGCCGGCCGCGTCCCGTACGCGCGCATCGAGCTGCGAGGACACGCCAGGGGTCGCTGCGCTCGTGAAGGACACCGCGTCCAGCACGGTCCCCTGCACCGCCAGCTTCAGGACGTGCGCCCCAGCGCCGTTGCCCAGGCTGGAGCCGAACGTGCCGAGCACGGCCGGCAGCCCGCCATTGAGCGAAGCCTCCTCGTCGCGCGCGAGGACGGCGTAGCCCCCTGCCCTCACCGACAGGCACAGCGCCGAGTCCAGCACGGTGCCGCCCGCTTCGTTGGAGAGCGTCACCCCGTTGAGGTCCACCTCGCGCAGCGCGAGCACCTCCACCCATTCTCCCGTCGCATCCGGCGCGGCGGTGGGATCCGCCATGAACTCGGTGAGGACCAGCGAGCCCGCGGTGGGGACGCGGGGCGCGCGGGGCTGCCCCGTCGTCCGGTCGATGCATCCCGTCTGGGAAACCACCCCCGCGTCCGCTCCGGAGCACGCGCGGTTGAGCCGCCCCGGCGTACCCAGGTTGCCCTGGTCGCCATAGGGCTCCGTGGCCGGGCACCACGCGGAGGGCACGTCGTTGCCCTTCGCCTCGGCGGTGAGCGGCGCCGACACCTGGGTGGCCACGCCGTCCTGCGCCGGGCCATACAGCGCGCTGTCGATGAGCACGCCTCCCGCGCGCACGGCGACGACGCCGCCCGCGTTGCGCAGGTCCACCGAGAACGTGGCCAGGGGCTCCGGGAGCCCGCTGTTCACCTCGCGCTCCCTCCGGCGCGCCAGCAGCGCGGACTCGCCCGCGGCGAGCGACAGGCAGCGCTCCGACTCCAGGCGCGTGCCCGACGTGTCCGTCCCCACCGTCAGGCCATTGAGGTCCACGGGCACGGTGGCCCGCACCTCCAGCCACTCGCCCACCGTGTCGTCGCCTCGCGGGTTGGCCATCACCTCGGTGATGACGAGCTCGCCCGGGCGCGGAGCCCGGACGTCCCGGGGCGCCACCGCCCCCGGTGGAAGACAGGTCCCCGCGCGGCCCCCGTCCCCGACGGGCGTTCCACCGTCAGCCAGGTCGGGGCACGGCGCGTTCGCCGCGCCCGGACTGCCACGCGCCCCTCCCGGCACCATCTCCGGCGCATCACACCAGCGCGACAGCGCATCCCGGATCCGCGCCGAGCCCGACTTCGCGGGCGCGGTGAGCACCACCGAGTCGAGCAGCCGCGTCCCGCACCTGAGCCCCACGAGCCCCCCGCTGTTTCCCAGGGCCCCGAGCGCATCGCCATAGGTCTGGTCCACGTGCTCGGGCAGGGGCCCGTCGCGCACGTCCCCCAGCACGACGAAGGTCCCTGCATCGACCGGCAGTCCCGTGGTCAGCGTATAGGCCCGCTCCTGCGCCCCCTCCTCGCGGGCGGTGAAGAGCGTCACGCCCAGCAGGTCCACGGTCTCCCGGTTGGGATTGTGGACCTCCACGTACTCCTTCCCGGTGTCCGCGCCCGCGGGGTCGTTGAGGTACTCGGTGATGACGAGGTCCCCCGGCAGCAAGGCCACACAGGCCGGCGCCTGTCTCTTAT
>NZ_RAWB01000836.1 GCF_003612055.1 Corallococcus llansteffanensis | reverse complement strand
CCGCCCCTGCCGCGTACGTCCGCGGCCCCCGTCGAGAACCGGAGCCCCGCCGCCCAGCCGCGCACGCCGGCCACGGAGCAGGCCCCGCGCAACGCCGAGCGCGAGCGCGACACGTTCTCGCCCGCCGCCGCGCTGCGTCCCTCGGGGCGCGCGCGCGTCACCACGGAGGGAGACAACTTCGTGCTGGAGGCCCGGGGCCAGGTGGGCAACCGCGCCTCCACGCGTTCGGGCGGCGTCCCCACGCGCCTGGGGCCCGCGACGGCCGGCGGTTCGTTCGGAGCGACGGGCAGCCTGCGCGTGGAGGTGCCCCGGCAGGCTGCGACGGAGGCCATCCGCAACGGTGAGTTCCCCAACCCCGCCGCCCCGGAGACGTGGCCGGTGGGCACGCGCGCCCGGGCGGAGGTCCAGGGAGAGACGGGCTTCAACGCGGGCCTGCGCGCGGGGCCGGGCCGGCTGGGCCAGACGCTGGGGCTGAGCACGTCCTATGACCGCAGCCAGACGCAGCGCTACGAATTGCAGCGCACGTCCGAGGACACGCTGCGCGCCTCCGTGACGTCGCAGGGCCGTCAGCGGGACGCGACGAGCGTGCGCGGGCTGGAGGGCCGGCAGGATCAGCGCCTGGAGCACACGCGCACGGCGGACTTCAACATCACCCAGCCGGAGGGCCGGGCCGCGTACCAGGAGTTCCTGCGCACCGGCCAGCTGCCCTCGCAGAACGGCCCGGGCGTGAGCAACGTGGGCTCGACGGATGGCCTGGAGCAGAACCGCGAGGGACGGGTGGCGGGCCGTCAGGTGGCCACCAGTGAGCGGCGGACGAACCTGACCGGCGACGGCGACGGCAACCAGACCTTGCGCCAGACGGACCGCAACGTGGCCGGTGGCACCCAGTCCTTGGAGGCGCAGCTCGGGCCGGACGGTACGGGCCGCGCGGAGACGCGGATCAACGACTCGGTGCGCGCGACCACCACCACCACGCCGGGCCAGCCCGCGGAGATCAACTACGAGCTCAACTTCACGGACCCCACCGCCGCGCGCATGGCCCGCGGCGCGTTCTCCAGCAACGATGGGGACATGGAGAGCGGCGCTCCGTTGACGGTGCGCCTCAACGAGCAGCAGGCCCGCTCGCTGCTGGAGCGCACCATGGGCCCCGGGCTCGGCACGGGCCAGCGCCCCATGGACGCGGCCTTCCGCGCGCTGTCGCAGGGCGGGCAGCAGGCCTTCGCCCAGAGCCTCTTCAACGCGACCGTGGATCAGCAGAACCCCAACGCCCCGCGCCGCGCGCTCGAAGCGACGCAGGCTCCGGCCGCGACCCCGGCCCTGCCCCAGTTCGACGAAGTGCCGAGCATCTCGTAGTCGCTTCCGTTCCGGACCGGGTCGGGGGCGCTGCATGAGAGGCCCCCTGCCCGGCCCTGAGTCCGCATGCAGGACCTGAACGCGATGGTCGGCACGCACGACCTGCTCTTCCTCACGCTGGACACGCTGCGGTACGACGTGGCCCGGGAAGCGCTGGAGCGCGGCCGCACGCCCACCCTCGCGGCGCTGCTGCCCGGGGGCCGGTGGGAGGAGCGCCACAGCCCGGCGAGCTTCACCTACGCCGCGCACCAGGCCTTCTTCGCCGGCTTCCTCCCCACCCCCGTCGCGCCGGGCCGTCACCCGCGCCCCTTCGCCCTGCGCTTCGAGGGCAGCGAGACGACGGGTCCGGGCACCTGCGTGCTCGACGCGCCAGACCTCGTCACGGGGCTGGCCGGGCGCGGCTACCACACGGTGTGCATTGGCGGGACGGGCTTCTTCAACCTGCGAAACCCCCTGGGCCGCGTGCTCCCGGGCCTCTTCTCCGAGGCCCACTGGGCCCCGGAGCTGGGCGTCACCGAGCCCCGTTCCACGGAAAATCAGGCATCACTCGCAGTGAAAATCCTGGGCGCGCTGCCCCGGGAGCAGCGGGTGTTCCTGTTCATCAATGTCTCCGCATTGCACCAGCCGAACCGGCACTACGTGCCCGGGGCGACGGAGGACTCGAAGGAGACGCAAGGGGCGGCCCTGGCGTACGTGGACAGCCAGTTGCCGCCGCTGTTCCAGGCGCTGCGCCGGCGGGGCCCGGCGTTCTGCATCGTGTGCTCGGACCACGGGACGGCGTACGGCGAGGATGGCTACTCGGGGCACCGGCTGGGGCACCCGGTGGTGTGGACGGTGCCCTATGGCGAGTTCGCGCTGCCGGTAGACTCCGGCCCATGACGCGCCTGGAGTCGATGCTCGAAGGGACGCCCTATGTGGCGTACCTCTACGGCTACCCGCACAAGACGGCCTACCGCCCGCTCACGCCCGCGCTGGCGCTGGAGGACGTCTGGGCGAAGGAGCGCCGGGACGCGCTGTTCCTCTACCTGCACGTGCCGTTCTGCGAGATGCGCTGCGGGTTCTGCAACCTCTTCACCGCCGCGGGGCCGAAGGAGGACGTCGTCCAGGCGTGGCTCGCCGCGCTGAAGCGCGAGGCCGGCCGGGTGAAGCAGGCGCTGGGCCCCGCGACATTCGCGCGCGCGGCCATCGGGGGCGGCACCCCCACCCTGCTGGACGTGCCCGGGCTGGAGACGGTGTTCGACCTGGCGGCGGACCTGGGCGTGGATCCGCGCGCGGTGCCGATGTCCGTGGAGGTGTCGCCGGAGACGGCGGATGCGGCGAAGGTGGCGGTGCTCAAGGCCCGGGGCGTGGACCGGGTGAGCATGGGCGTGCAGAGCTTCCTGGAGTCGGAGGTGGCCGCGGTGAAGCGGCCGCAGAAGACGGCGCAGGTGGAGGCCACGTTGGAGCTGCTCCGGAGCGCGGGCTTCCCGACGCTCAACCTGGACCTCATCTACGGCATCGAGGGCCAGACGCCGGACACCTTCGTGCACTCGTTGAGGGCCGCGCTGCGGTACGCGCCGGAGGAGGTCTACCTCTATCCGCTCTACGTGCGGCCGCTCACCTTCCTGGGGAAGAAGTCGCGCGCGTGGGACGACCTGCGCCTGTCGCTGTACCGCACGGGCCGCGACTTCCTCCTCGCGGAGGGCTACTCGCAGGTGTCGATGCGGATGTTCCGCGCGAAGCACGCGCCGGCCGCGCGGGGGCCGGTGTACCG
>NZ_RAWB01000835.1 GCF_003612055.1 Corallococcus llansteffanensis | reverse complement strand
TGCCGGTGGCGAACAGGGGGTACCGGTACCCGTACTCCACATAGAGATTGTTGAAGAGCCTGCGGGTCCCCGCGGCTGTTCCATTCGTCGCCCACAGCGCCACGTTCTCGGGCACGGGGGCGTCGCTGCCGATGGCCATGGAGAAGTAGAGGTCGCTGCCGGAGACCACCGCCGTCCACACGTAGGGATATGCGTACTCGCCGGACCCATAGGGGTTGGGCAGGGTGGTAACCTGCGCCTTGCCACCGCCGTTCAACGAGAGCCGGTCGATGCGCAGCCGCTTCGTCGCCGGGCTGTCCACGGACGTCAGATAGACATTCGCGCCCAGCGCCCCAAGCAGGCGCACAGGCTTGCCGAAGGCGTCCAGCCGGACGGTCCCCGCGGCGGTGCCATTCGTCTTCCACACCTCGGAGTTGGGGCCGTCCTCCAGGATGAACAGCGGCGGCTCACCCGGGCGGCTCACACTGCTGACGAAGGTGGGCCCCGAGTCCAGCCGCTTGACGGAGGTGGTCCCGGCCAGCGTGCTGTCGGTGCGCCACAGCGTGGTGCCCGTCTCCTCGGCGAAGAAGAAGAGCAACGCGTTGCCGGCCTTCAACGTGTCGGCGCTCAAGCCCGTGGAGCCGCTGAAGTTCCGCACCCGCAGCGTGCCGGCGGCGGTCCCGTCGGACCGCCACAACTCCGGCCCCGCCCCGCCTCCCGGCAACGGCACCCAGCGGAAGAACACCAGGCGGCCATTGACCTCGGAGGCATTGCTCAGAACGGAGTCGTCCGCGCCGGGGGTGATGTCCTTGATCAGCCGGGTCCCGCCCTCCGTCCCGTCACTGATCCAGGGCTCCATGCCGGCGGCCGGGGTGCGGACCTGGAAGAAGAGCCTGTTGCCCACCGCGACCAGGTCCATCGGTTGGTAGACGCCGGGCGGCCCCGGAAATGTCTTCACCGGGACGGTCCCCGCCTCCGTGCCGTCGCTGCGCCACAGGACCGAACCGGTGTCGAAGACGGAGGTGACGAAGTAGAGCGTCCCCTGGACGTTGGTGAGCTCCCCCATGAAGCCCCCGGAGCCAGGAGGCGTGAGGGACGCCACCCGGGACGCCACTCCGGTAGGGCATGCCTGGGCGCTCACCTCGCGGGAGTCCTCCTCCACCGTGGCCGCGGGTACGCCCTCCACCGACGGGGACGCGGGCTCCCCTGACAGTTCATTGCCCTGCGAACCACCACATCCCACGCCTGCCAACCCCAACCACAGCAGGGTGCCCCAATTCCTCACATGCATGTCCGCTCCTTCCGGCCCACGGCGGTCGGAAGGTGGTGTGCGAGGCTTTGCCTGCCAAGGGGCACCCCAAGAAGGTAGGCGTGTTTTGGATATCTTTTGCTTGCGCGTGGCGGCGTCAGTGTGGCGAGGGCCGGCGTCACCGGTGGCTCAGCGCAGCTCCACCGTGAGCCCGCCGAAGGTCATGGCCGCCCGGTTGCCGCCGTCTCCCGCGTGCGTCATGGGCGCCTCCGCGAGCCCCACCGCCACCAGCGTGTCGCCGTCCGCGTCCACGCCCAGCAGGTGGAAGTGACGGTCCTGTCCTTCGGGCCCGGCACGCTGCGTGCGCACCGTCTGGCCGTCGGTGGACGCGAGCGCGAGCAGCGCCCCCGCGCCGCGCGAGATGCTCATGCCGCCGTACCAGCGGTCCCAGCCGGCGCCGCCCACCGCGAGCAGCCCCGCGTCCGTCCAGCGCAGCGCGGAGAAGTGATCCGCGCGTCCCGTGTCCACCCGGTGCTCGAAGCGCAGCACGCCCGTGTCGAGCGACAGCACGCCCAGATAGCCGTCATACGGCGTCATCCGGTCCTGCACGCCCGGCGCGGACGGGTAGTAGGCAATCGTGCCGTCCTCGGCCTCCGTCACCACGGTGCCGGCGAGCGCCACCTCCACGCCGCGCACCGCCATGTCGAAGACGACGAACTCCGCTGCCGCCGCGGGGATGAAGGCGCGCGTGCCGGTGCGCGCTCCCTCCGGGGTGAACGTCGTCACGGCGAAGGCCTGGCGCTCGGTGTCCACGGGCTGGGTGACGTCCGTGCTCGTCCTGCAGTGCAGGCCCGTGAAGTCGTTGAACGTGCGGCTCGAGGCCTGGCACCGGGACGTGTTCCACGTGCGCCCCACCACCAGCCGCCCGTCGCCGGCCACTTCGAGCAGCGGACGCAGCGCGGCCTCGCGCCAGCGGAACTCGTCGTAGGCCCAGGCCGCCGGCTGCGTGGAGTGGCGCCCGTCGACGACGCGCGTCCACTGCTCCTGGTAGCGCCCGTCCACCCACTGGAGCGTCATCAGCCCCGACGCCAGCTCCGACGTTTCGTGGGCCCCCTCCGGGACCGTCACGAGTGACAGGAAGGCCACGGCCACGTCCTCGCCCCGCGCCTCCGTGCGCAGCCAGCCGTCGGTGAGCGCGTGCACCCACGGCGACTTCATGCGGAAGGGGGAGGCGGGCAGGGTGCCGCCCAGGTCGGACGCCGGCACCGTCGACGGCACGGGCAGCGGCTGTCGCGACAGCACCTGCCCCTCCGGGGACAGGCGCAGCAGGTCGAACGCGCCCACCTCCGCGTCGGTGCGCTCGACGCCCAGCGTGCTCTCTCCGGACGGGTGCACGGTGAAGTCGCTGAAGTGCTCCGCGGCCGCCGCGTCCACGCGCCAGAGCAGCGCGCCGTCCGGAGACCGCACGCTGAGCCGGCGGGTGTCGTGGCCTTCCGCGTCCCGCGTCGTCTCCAGCACGAAGGTGCGCCCAGCGGCCCGCCGCACCTTGAGCCCCCCGAAGCTCGCGCGCGGCTCCATGCGCGACGACAGCGCGTCTGGCTCGAACGCCCGCGCGAGCCCCTTCGTGGGACCCGCGCAGTCCACGCCGTCACACGGGGGCGTGACGCCGTCCGGCCCATGGCAGGCGGAGGCACCCAGCCAGCCAAGGACTCCCATCAGGACGCGGGTTCGACGCAGGTTCGGCAGGCGCATGGTCTCCATACGGAGGCAGGCCCGGACCTGGGTCGAATGGTGGTCCGTCCGAGGTGCAACTGTTGGGACCCAGACGGTCTTTCCCCCAGCGGGACCGGTGGTGTTTCGTGGTCATCCGCGTACAGTGAGGAGCCCCCTGCCTGTCGAAG
>NZ_RAWB01000834.1 GCF_003612055.1 Corallococcus llansteffanensis | reverse complement strand
GCGCTCCGGCTGGTGCTGGTGGGCGGTGAGGCGATTGACGAGCGGCTGTGGGCCCAGCTCGCCCAGGCGCCCGCCACCGGCTTCTTCAACGTCTACGGCCCCACCGAGTGCACCGTGGACACCACCGCCTTCCAGGTGCGTGCGGACGCCTCGCCCACCCTGGGCCCGCCACTGCCCAACGTGTCCACCTACGTGCTGGACGCGCACCTGCGCCCGCTGCCGGTGGGCGTGCCCGGAGAGCTCTTCATCGGCGGCGAGGGCCTGGCACGCGGATACCTGCACCGCCCCGAGCTCACCGCGGAGCGCTTCATTCCGAACGCCTTCTCCCCCACGCCCGGCCAGCGCCTCTACCGCACGGGCGACAAGGCGCGCTGGAGGGCGGACGGGACGCTGGAGTCCCTCGGCCGCATCGACTTCCAGGTGAAGCTGCGCGGCTTCCGGCTGGAGTTGGGTGAGGTGGAGGCGGCGCTGCGGCGGCTGCCCGGAGTGCGTCAGGCCCTCGCCCTGGTGCGCGAGGACTCGCCGGTGGGGCCCGTGCTGGTGGCCTACCTGACGGCCCAGCCGGGCCTCACGCTGGATGCGGCCAGCTTGAGGGCTGCCCTCAAGCAGCACCTGCCCGACTACATGGTGCCGTCGGCCTTCGTCCCGCTGGAGGACTTCCCCCTCACGCCCAACGGCAAGGTGGATCGCAAGGCCCTGCCAGCGCCGGATGCATCCCTCACGACGGCCTACGTCGCGCCTCGCAACGAGCTGGAGCAGAAGCTGGCGGTGCTGTGGAGCGAGGTGCTGCGCGTTCCCCGCGTGGGCCTGAGCGACGACTTCTTCGCGCTGGGCGGCCACTCGCTGCTGGCCACCCAGCTCGTCTCCCGCATCCGCTCCACCTTCTCGGTGGAGCTGCCCCTGCGTGCCCTCTTCGAAGCCACCTCGCTGGAGGCGTTCGCCACTCGCTTGCAGGCCGCGCTCCAGTCCTCGGCCACCACGACGCTTCCTCCGCTGGTGCCCACGGAGAAGAACGGGCCGCAGCCGCTCTCCTTCTCGCAGCAGCGACTGTGGTTGCTGCATCAGCTGGAGCCCGACAACGCCGCCTACAACCTGCCCGCGGCCCTGCGGCTCTCCGGCCACCTGGACGTCGAGGCCCTGCGTCGCACCTTCGAACTGCTGGTGCACCGCCATGGGGCACTGCGCACCACCTTCGCCGTGGAACAGGGTGAACCGATCCAGCTCATCCATCCGCCTGCGGCCTGGAAGCTGGAGGCAGAGGACCTGACGTCGCTCCCCGCCGAGCAACGTCAGGCCGAAGCGCTGCGCCTGGCCATTGAAGACGCCCGCCAGCCGTTCGCTCTGGAAGCCGGCCCGCTCTTCCGGACGCGCCTGCTGCGACTCGCGGGCGACGAGCACGTCCTGCTCGTCAACATGCACCACACCGTCTCGGACGGCTGGTCCATCGGACTGCTCATCCGTGAGGTCACCGCCGCGTACGGGGCACTGGCCTCGGGCCAGTCGCCTTCTCTGCCGCCATTGCCACTCCAGTACGCGGACTACGCGGCCTGGCAGCGCGGCTGGCTGCAGGGCGACGTGCTGCGCCAGCAACTGGAGTGGTGGAAGGGGCTGCTCGCGGGAGCCCCCACGGCCCTGGATCTGCCCACCGACAGGCCCCGGCCCCCGGTGCAGACCTTCCGCGGCACCCACGTCCCCGTTCGCCTTCCGCTCCACCTCTCCGAGCAGCTCAAGGCCCTGGCTCGCCGCGAAGGGGCCACGCCCTTCATGCTGCTGCTGGCGGCCTTCCAGCTCCTGCTGCACCGCTACACGGGCCAGGACGACATCCTCGTCGGCTCCCCCATCGCCGGCCGCACCCACGCGGAGACCGAGAGCCTCATCGGCTTCTTCGTCAACACGCTCGTCCTGCGCGCTCGCATCGACTCCCGCGAGTCATTCCCGCAGTTGCTCCAGCAGGTGAAGGTCACCACCCTGGGCGCCTATGAGCACCAGCACATGCCGTTCGAAAAGCTGGTGGAGGAGCTGCAGCCTCAGCGCGACCTGAGCCGGCCGCCGCTCTTCCAGGCCATGTTCGCCCTGCAGAACCAGGACTCCGGCGGCACCGTGTCTCGCCTGGGCGACCTCTCCGTCCAGCCGCTCGCCGTCAGCGGCGGCGCCTCGCGTTTCGAGCTGTCCATGGGGCTGGCGGAGACGCCCGAGGGTTTCTCCGGCATCCTCGAGTACAACTCCGACCTCTTCGATGAAGCCACCATCCTGCGCTTCATCGGCCACTTCCAGGTGCTCCTCCAGGCCCTGACCCAGCAGCCCCAGCGCGCACTCGCGTCCCTTCCGATTCTCACCGAGGACGAGCGCCGTCAGGTGCTGGTGGACTTCAACGACGTGCGCGCCGACTTCCCGCGTGACGTCTGCATCCACGACCTCATCTCCGCCCAGGCGCGACGCACCCCGGAGGCTCCAGCCCTTCGCTTCCAGAACTTCCAACTGAGTTACCGCGAGCTGGAGGAGCGCGCCAACCAACTGGCTGGCTACCTGCGCTCACTGGGCGTCGGTCCGGAAGTGCGCGTCGCGCTGCTCTTCGAGCGCTCACCGCACTCCATCATCTCCCTCCTCGCCACACTCAAGGCGGGCGGCGCCTACGTGCCGTTGGATCCGACCTATCCGCCGGAGCGCCTGGCCTTCATGGTTGAGGACGCCGCGCCTCGTGTCCTCCTCACCCAGCGCTCGCTCGCCGCTGCTATCGAGCACTCCGTCCCGCACACCGTCGACCTGGACTCCGACTCCATCCAGGCCCGCGTCGCCTCCTTCCCGTCGCTGCCGCCACCGCCCCTGGCAGGACCGGACTCGCTGGCCTACATCATCTACACCTCCGGCTCGACGGGCCGCCCCAAGGGCACCCTCATCGCGCACCGGGGCTTGTGCAACACCGCCCTCGCCTGCATCCGCTCCCTGGGCGTGGGCCCCTCCTCGCGCGTCCTCCAGTACTCCGCTCCAGGCTTCGACATCTCCGTCTGGGAGACCTTCCAGGCGCTCGTCTCCGGCGCATGCCTCGTGCTCGCCCCGCGCGAGCAACTGCTTCCCGACGCTCCACTGCGCGCCCTCATCGACTCGCAGCAGATAACCCATCTCACCGCGACGCCCTCCGTCC
>NZ_RAWB01000833.1 GCF_003612055.1 Corallococcus llansteffanensis | reverse complement strand
GGGAAGGATGGGCGGGACCCACGGGACACTCGGCCATGGCGCGCAAGCTAGCGTCGGATGGGCGGCAGCCGCGCCTGGCGAGCGCGGGGTGTCGGGATTCCTTCAGCGCGGGTGCGCTAGCGTGCCGACCGAGGAGCCCTGCATGTCCCCTGTTCAACTCCGTCCCCTGCGCCCGTCGGATGTGCCTGAGCTCGTGGGCCTGTGCGAACAGCTCGGTTGGCCCGCGACGGCCCCGGAGCTGGAAGAGCGTTTCGAGCGGCTCCGGGCCGTGCCCGGGCAGGCGGTGTTCGTGGCGGAGCGGGAGGCGGGGGGAATCGTGGGGTGGATGCACGTGCAGGAGCGTCCGGCCCTCCACCTGCCGCACACCGCCGAGGTCGCCGCCCTCGTCGTCGACGCCGCGCACCGCGGGACGGGCTGTGGCCGCGCGTTGATGGCGGAGGCTGAAGGCTGGGCGCGGGCGCGCGGCTGCCAGATGCTCATGCTCCGCTCGAGCAGCCACCGGGAGGCGGCGCACCGCTTCTACGAAGCGCTCGGTTACGAGCGCGCCTCCTCGAGCTTCAAGTTCACCCGGACGCTCTGACGAGGACGCAGTGCCCGCCTTCACGGCGCCGCGCTCACCTGGAGCAGCGGCAGCACGGAGATGCGGGAGGAACGGATCATTTCCAGCCCCATGTGGACAGCGCTGCGCTGTCGCACGGTGGTGCCTTCACGGCGCGGCATTCACCTGGGGCAGCGGCAGTACGGTGATGCGGGAGGAACGGATCATTTCCAGCCCCACGTGGACAGCGCCCCGCTGTCGCACGGCGATGCCTTCACGGCGCGGCGTTCACCTGGGGTGGCAGCGGCACGGTGATGCGGGAGGAACGGACCATTTCCAGCCCCACGTGGACAGCGCTCCGCTGTCGCATGGCGATGCCTTCACGGCGCTGCGTTCACCTGGGGTGGCAGCGGCACGGTGATGCGAGAGGAACGGACCATTTCCTGTCCCACGTGGACAGCGCTCCGCTGTCGCACGGTGATGCCTTCACGGCGCTGCGTTCACCTGGGGCGGCATCGGCACGGTGATGCCTGACGGACGGGCCGCCTCCAGCTCCCGCACGGCGCGCGCCAGGCCCGCGTCCCTCGGTGCCAACGTCAAGGCCCGGGCATACAGCGTGCGGGCCAGCTCCAGTCGTCCTGCCCGCAGGTGGTGCTCGGCAGCGAGCGCCACCACCCGCCACGCGTCCGGCGCCTCCGCGAGCCGCGCCGCGATGGCCTGCTCCAGCGGAGCCGTGGGAAAGGCCGCGGTCGGGGTGCGCTGGAGCGCGACGGTATAGGAGCGCACCGCCTCCTCATGGCGCCCCAGCGCGGCCAGGGCCGAGGCCCGGAGGTACTCCGTGGGGGCGAGGTCCGGGAACAAGGCCAGCACCGCGTCCGCGTCCGCGAGCGCCCCGGCCGCATTGCCCCAAACGAGCCGCGCACTGCCCCGTGCGTGCCGCGCATCCAGCGAGTCGTGGAGCGCGAACAGCTCCTGCTCCCAGGCCTCGCGGCGCGGATCCCCCAGCGCCTCCGCTGCCGCGACCGCGAACGCCAGCGCATCCAGCGTGCCCCCGCGCTCCTCCAGGGACCGCGCGGCCTCCGCGAGCGCCGCCGGCCGGTCGCCCTGCGCCAGCTCACACCGCGCCGCCACGAGCCGTGGATCCAGTGAGGTGTCATACAGCACGCCCCGGAACCCGGCCGCGGCCCGGGCCGCCGGCAGCGCCTGTTCACACCTGCCCGCGCGCCGGGCCAGCTCCGCCATGAAGAAGAGGTCCATCGGCGTGTCCGCCCCGAAGCGCTCCAGCGACAGTGCCGCCGAATGCGCGGCCACCTCGGGCGATTCGAACGGCACGCCCCGCAGGTTGCGCAGCATCGCGGTGAAGGGCTGCGCCGCCTGGAGCCGCACGAACGCGCGCGTGGCCTCGTCATAGCGCCCCGCCGCCAGCGCGGACGCCAGCGCGCCCCCGTCCGCGGCGTTCGTCTCCCCACGCTCCAACTGCCGCTGCACGTCGCGCACGAACGGGAACAGCACGGGCAGCGTGCCCACCGCCACCACCAGCCCCGCGCACACTGCCAGCTCGCGGGGACGGCGCCGCGCCTGGAGCCCCGTGGAAACCAGCACGCCCACCAGCAGGGCCCACGCCGGCAGCGCGGCGACGCGGTAGCGGCTCACCACGTAGAACCCCAGCGCCAGCGCCGAGCTCGCGACCAGGTACATCAGCACCAGCCCCACACGCTCCCGCCGCCACAGCGCGACGAGCAACCCCGCGAGCCCCAAGAGCCCCAGCACCTGCGCGCTCACCAGCGGCCACGCCCCGAGCCGCGCCTCCGCGCGCCGCACCTCGACCAGGTCATGCCCGTCGGGGCCGAACAGGAAGAAGGCCAGCTTGCGGCCCACGAGTCCCAGGAAGCTGCCCGGCTCCCACCGCGCGAAGGCCACCGTCTTCTTCACCCAGAACAGCTCCGCGTCCGCGGGCGACAGCGCCTGCCCGGTGTCGGCGCGCGCGAACTCCCGGTAGAGGTGGTGCGCGTAATCGGGCCGGTCCGGTGAGCGCAGCTGCGCCTCGTACTGCTTGAGCAGCGTGGGCGGCTGCGCGCCCAGCCCCGTGCCCTCCGGCCGGTTGCCCATGTGCAGCACCGCGCCCGCGCTCATCGTCGCGCCCAGCTGCGAGCCCACCTTCGCGCGCACCGCGAGCGTCGGAAGCGCCGAGGCCACGAACCCCACGCCCAGCAGGACCGCCGGAGCGAGGAAGCGCCGGAGGCGATCCCGCCACGCCTCGCGTGCCACCCACAGGGCCGCGAACCCCAGGATGAACAGGCCCGTGGGCCGCGTGGCCCCCGACAGCCCCAGGAGCACGCCCGCGCCCACCACCGACGGCATCCGGAAGCCCGGGCTCGCCGCCGCGAGCAGCGCCAGCGCGGCCAGGTTGAACACCATCACCAGCAGGTCCGGCTCCAGCGTCGCCTCGTACAGCAGCACGGGCACCGTCACCGCCAGCAGCGCCGCCGCGACGAGGCCCGTCGTGCGCGACACCAGGCGCGCGCCCAGCACGTACACGGCGACGAGCCCGCCCGCGCCCGCGACGCTCTGGAGGATCCGCAGCGGTCCGGGGGACAGCAGCACGTTGAGCAGCAGGTACAGCGGGCTGAAGTCCGCGCCCTGTTCGGG
>NZ_RAWB01000832.1 GCF_003612055.1 Corallococcus llansteffanensis | reverse complement strand
GCTCGTGCCCCACGCGCGGCCCCAGCCGGCGGCCCCGGACGCGCTGGGCAGCCGCGTGCTCCAGGTGGGCCTGGAGTTCAGCGGCGGCGTGGGCGTGGAGGTGGGGCGGGGCTTCTTCCTCTCCGGCGAGGCGCGCTACCAGAACTTCTCCGCCCGCGGCGACCCCTTCTCCGGCGACCGGCAGACCCTGACCTCCGTGTTCCTGGGGCTGGGGATGCGCCTGTAGCAGGTGGGGCGGGTCGCTACAGATTGGCAGCGACCTGTTGGAAGAAATTTTGACGGCCCTCTTGCGTCCCCTACAATCCTCGTCGGTTGCGGCCCAGACGCATCTGACATGCTCGGGTGTTCAGGCGTGCACAACGAAGGGAGCGGAGATGGAGCGCAAGGTCGGAAGTAGCACGTTGACCGCGAAAGAGGTCAAGGCGGCGTTGGAGAAGTCCACGACGCTGACGGCCGAGGAAGAGAAGGCCCTGCGCATGCGGCATGGCGCGGGTGCCGCCAGCCCGACCGCGCCGCTGCCTCGCGCCGCGGGTGCCAACGCGGAGCTCGCCGACGAGCTGCTCGTCATCGAGATGCAGCTCATGAAGGCGATGCGCGCGCGCACCGGCCAGACGCGCACGGCGGCCAACGCCTCCAAGGCGCCCGCCGCGGTCCGGACGCCCGAGGCTCCGGCCAACGCGACGAAGGACAAGATCGTCCGCGCGCTGCGCACGAAGAAGAAGTAGCCGCCGAAGGAGACGCCCCTCGCAGGGCGTCGTGGTGGTGCCACAGGGGGCGTGAAGCCCCTACTGGTTGAGGATGGCCACGAGGCGCGCTCCCGCCTCGGGCAACGCCAACGGCGTGCCCGAGACCTCCGTGGCCAGTCCTTCCGCATCCATGGCGCCGCCCCGCGCGAAGAGTCCCCGCAGCCAGGCGAAGGCGGCCGGGTTGCGCCAGAAGTCCTCGTTGAACCGCTCCAGCAGGTACGCGGTGAGCCGGGGCTCCAGGGCCCAGGCCCGCAGGTAGCGGGTGACGTAGAGCTGCGAATCCACGTCATGCAGGAAGAAGCCCGGGTGTGGCTGCGCGAAGAGGGCGCGGCGCTGGCCGTCGGCGTACTCGTCGGCGCGGTCGGCGGAGGCGCCCTTCGTGGACAGCGACAGCTCGTAGGGCAGCTTCGCGCAGTGCCGGCGCAGCACCGTCAGCGCGTGGAACGCGGACAGCCGCACGGAGTCCTTCACCGTGCCGGACGGCAGGTGCAGGTAGCGCTTGAGCCACGCGGGCGACAGCAGCAGCCGCTCGAAGGTGGTCGCGTAGGCCTCCGTGATGGAGGCATCCCCCAGCCGGCGCAGCTCCATGGGGGCGTCCTCGTCCACGTGGGCCAGGTGCCAGGCGTGGCCCAGTTCGTGGAGCAGGTCGCCCAGCGCGTCCAGGCCGCCCCGGGGCTGGAGGACGAGCCGGATCTCGTCCGGCACGCGCACCGCGGCGACGAAGGGGCGCGACGCCTTGCCCGGGCGGGCCTCGTCGTCCAGGCGGATGCGTCCGCCCGCGTCGGGGCGCAGGCCCCACTCGGACAGCCAGCGCATCACGGCGGGCAGGGTGTCCTCGCGGCGGAAGTGGGCATCCATCCACGGCGCGCGCATGGCGGCCTGCACGTCGTGGCGCCGGGCCTCGCCGCCGGGCAGCGCGCGCAGGTTCGGCTCGATTTTGCGCAGCACGTAGCCCAGCACGTCGCGGTAGGCGTCCTCGGTGGTCCGGAGCGTCTCCTCGGCGGCCTCGGCGAGCTTCCCCGCGTCGATGCCGGTGACGTCCTGGCGCAGGGCGGGGTAGTTCGCATAGCCCAGCTGCTCCGCGGCCTGGAGGGCGGCGTCGCGCCGGTCGCCGTAGGCGCCCCGGTGCTCCCACAGGAAGTTGCCGGCGCCGCGCTCCAGGAGGGCGCGGCGGGCGCGGTTCTGTTCGCGCGGGAGCTGGGTCAGGGCCTGGGAGAGCGACAGCGTCTGGTCGTCGGCGGGGATGTGCGAGTGCGCTTCCAGCGCGACGACGGCGTCCCCGGCGCGGGTGGCGAGGGACTCCTCCACCTGGGTGGCGATGAGCTCGCGCACCAGGGTGATGCGGCGCACGGCGAGGGTGTCCTCGCGAAGGCGGGCCTTGGCCAGCGCCTCGTTGGCGGCGGCGAAGGTCTCCAGCGAGGACAGCTCCGGAAACGAGGCGTGGAGGCGCGCGACGGGGAGGTCGGGGGAGAGTCCGGCGCCGTAGCGGTACTGGAGGGTGGCCAGCTCGGCGAGGAAGTCATCCAGCCGAGACCGGACGGTATGCAGGGGACGGTCCATGGCGGCGCGGAAGGTAACAGGAAGCCCGCGTCACGGCAGGGACGGCGCGCATAGAGTGTCGCGCCATGTGCTCTGCTTCCGTCGTCTGGCCGCATGCCCCCCTCTCGCCCCGGGTGGAAGGGAAGGGCGCGCGATGAAGCGTCGCACGTTCCGTGGCGAGGGCGCGCACGTGGGGCGCGCGCTGGCGGACGCGGTGGCGGCGGAGCTGGGGCTGCCGGTGGCGGACGCGCGGAGGCTGGTGGAGGTGGGCGCGGTGTACGTGGCGGGCCGCCGGGCGCGGGACGGGGCGGTGAAGCTGCAGCCCGCGCAGGTGGTGACGGTGGTGCTGGAGGAGGCGGGGCAGAGTCCGCTGGAGGCCGTGGGGCCGTCCGCGCCGCTGCGCGTGCTGTTCGAGGACGCGGACGTCATCGCGGTGGACAAGCCCGCGGGCCTGAACGCGCAGCCCTCGGAGGGGCGCGTGGGCGCGAGCCTGGTGGACGTCGTGGGCGCGCACCTGGGGGGCACCGCGGGACTCGTGCACCGGTTGGACCGGGAGACGTCCGGGGTGACGGTGTTCGGCAAGTCCGCGTCCGCCACGGCGGCGCTCGCGGAGGCGTTCCGGGAGGGCACCGCGCGCAAGCGGTACCTCGCGGCGACGGGGCCAGGGCTCCCGGCGGGCGGCACGGTGGACCTGCCGCTGTCGAAGGATCCCTCGCGGCCGGGGCGCTGGCGGGCCACGCGCGCGGCCAACGGCGTGCCCGCGTGGACGGACTACCGCACGCTGTTCGCGGGCGACGCGTTCTGCCTGGTGGAGCTGCTGCCCCGGACGGGCCGCACGCACCAGCTCCGAGCGCACCTGACGGCGCTGGGGACGCCCATCCTCGGGGACGCGCGCTACGGGGGGGCGGG
>NZ_RAWB01000831.1 GCF_003612055.1 Corallococcus llansteffanensis | reverse complement strand
CCTCTCCACCCACCCGCCCTCACTCCCAAGCCTGCCCGAGCTGCGACGGGTCAACCTGCCCCGCCTTGCCTCGGAAGGCCCTGCCCAGCGCCTTACGCTTGAGCGCTGCCGTCAGACAACCGGCACCGCACAGGTACGCCCCCCGCCCCGGCAGCCTCCGCCGCCTGTCCGCCACCACGCCGCCCTGGGGACCTACCACGAACCGGGTGAGTTCCGCCTGTGCCTTGCGCGAACCGCACCCGACGCAGGTCCTGACCGGACCTGACGTCGTGATTTCAGTCGGATGTGTCCCAGGCCGTTTCGTTGCGCGGCGCATGTCCCCGTCCCCCTGGAGCTTACGGTGCCTTGGCCGCTTCCACGCCCTCCGAGCCGCCGGCTGACGCCAGCAGGCTCCTCTCCGCGTTCAACTCCGTGCGGAGCTTGGCCTCCTCCACCAGGTAGTTCTCCGCCGCGCTCTTGAGCTGGCGGGCCTTCTTGATGCCCACCCCGGGCACGTCGCCCAGGCGGGTGAGGTCCTTCTCGTTCGCGATGTCCTCCACCGTGCGGTAGCCGGCGAGGATGAGCTGTTCAATGGTCTTCTCACCGACGCCGCGCACGCGCGCCATGCGCTCCGGCTGGGACAGCTCGTCCGGGTGGCGGCGGGCCTCGGCCAGCCGGGCCTGCTCGCGCTCGTGGTCCATGCGCGACAGCTCCTGCTGGTCCTCCACCATGCGCTTGCGCGCCTCCTCCTGCATGGAGGGGATGCGGGCGGGGTCGATGCCGGGGATCTGCGCCAGCATCTCCGCGTTCGCGTCCGCCACGTCCCGCGCCTGGCGGAAGCCGTGCGCGTAGAGCGTCTCCACCAGCATCTCGTTGACGCCGGGCAGCGCGCCCAGCGAGCGGCTCGCGAACTCGCGCATCTCGCGCACGCGGCTCTCGCTGTTGATGTCCAGCTTCCAGCCGGTCAGCTGGGCGGCCAGCCGCACGTTCTGCCCGCGCCGACCGATGGCGAGCGAGAGCTGGTCGTCCGGGACGATGAGCTCCATGGCGTGGTTCGCCTCGTCGATGATGACGCGGCTGACCTCCGCGGGGGCCAGGGCCGAGCACACGAAGCGCGCCGGGTCCTCGTCGTAGGGGACGATGTCGATCTTCTCCCCGCGCAGCTCCTGCACCACCGCCTGCACGCGGCTGCCCTTCATACCGACGCAGGCGCCCACCGGGTCCACGTCCGAGTCACGGCTGGACACGGCGATCTTCGCGCGGCCACCCGGCTCACGCGCCGCCGCCTCGATGACGACGATGCCTTCGGCGATCTCGGGCACCTCCATCTCGAAGAGCTTGGTGAGCAGGTTCACGGAGGCGCGCGACAGGACGATCTGCGGGCCCTTGGACTCGCGCAGCACGTCCAGCACGTAGGCCTGGACGCGGTCGCCAGGGCGGTAGGTCTCGCGCGGGACCTGCTCGCGCACGGGCAGCACGGCCTCCGCGCGGCCCAGGTCCACCACGATGTTGCCGCGCTCGAACCGGCGGGCGATGCCGGTGACGATCTCGTTCTTGCGGTCGCGGTACTCGTTGAAGACGTTCTCGCGCTCGGCGTCCCGCGTGCGCTGGAGGATGACCTGCTTGGCCGTCTGGGCCGCGATGCGGCCGAAGCCGCGGCGGAAGGTCTTCAGCCGGAGGATGTCCCCGTACTGGTCGTCCTGGGCCTTGGCCTCCGCGGCGTCCTCGTCACGGTAGAAGATCTGGAAGACGAGCTCGTCGTCGGCCTCCACCTCCATGCCCTTCTTGTGGGCCTCCGCCATGGAGATCTGGTTCACGGCCTGGACCGGATCGATGATCTCCTCGACGACGGTGATGGCCTGGAACAGCTCCACCACGCCCTTGTCCGGGTCGTACTTGGCCTCGAGGTTGCGGTCCTGGCCAAAGTGCTTCTTGGCCGCGGTCTTCATCGCGTCCTCGAGGGTCGCGATGAGCACAGCCCGCTCGATGCCCTTGTCCTTGGCGACCTGATCCAGGACGAGGTTGAGGTTGACGGCCGGGTTGGCTGGCGTTGCCATGACGTTCTCCTAAAATGGGTCCACGGGCGGCCCTGGCGCGATCAGGGTCCCCTGTATGTCGACGTCTAGAACTCGAACTCCAGATTGGCCTTGGCGATGTCCTTGAAGGGGATGCGGAAGTTGCCGCCCCCTTCCACGTCCACGGAAATGGCGTCGGCCGCCACGTCGGTGAGCGTTCCGGCGAAGTTCTTCCGCGGAGGATCGCCCAACGGACCGAAGGTCTTCACCTTGACCTTCTGCCCCTTCACCCGTTCGAAGTGCACCGGCTTCTTCAACGGCCGGTTCACCCCGGGGCTGGAGACCTCCAGGCTGTATTCCTGGGGGATGAAGTCCTCCACGTCGAGCACCGGATCCACGGCGCGCGACACCTGGGAGCACTCCTCCAGACCCACCCGGCCGCCTGGCTTGTCGATGAACAACCGCAACACCCAGCCCTCGCGCTCGCGGACGTACTCCAGGTCCACCAGCTCCAGGCCTTCGTTCGCCACGATGGGGTCGAGCAGCGTCGCCGCCTGTTCCTCCACCGTCTGTTTGATGTTCTTCGACTCCATACCGGGATGCAGGTCTCCAAAAACACGAAAAGCGGGCACGGCGGCCCACTTTTCGATGTGATGCGTCGAAAAATGTCGGGGCGTCCGTAACACACGCCCCCTCGGGGTGTAAAGGAAGGACACACCCCGAGGCTCCTGGTCAACGCCCCCCTGGAACGAAGGATTCCCAGGGGTTCGCGAGTCGGAGCGGCGTTATAACGGCCGCCATGCACCTCATCGCCGCCGCCCAGATGGTGTCCACCGCGGACAAGGCCCACAACCTGGACGTGGCTGCCCGCCTCGTGCGCCAGGCCGCTGGCCTGGGAGCCCGCCTGGTGGGTCTGCCGGAGAACTTCTCCTGGATGGGCCCGGAGCCCGAGCGCCACGGCGCCGCGGAGGCCCTGGACGGGCCCACGCTGAGCCGGATGGCGGACCTGGCCCGGGAGACGAAGCTCACCCTGCTGTCCGGCTCCATCCTGGAAGCGGGCGCGCCCGGCGGCCGGCTCTACAACACCAGCGTCCTGTTCGGCCCGGACGGCGCGCGGCTGGCCGTGTACCGGAAGATGCACCTGTTCGACGTGGATGTGGGGGATGGTGCCACCTACCAGGAGTCCGCGGCGGTGGCGCCGGGGACGGAGGTGGTG
>NZ_RAWB01000830.1 GCF_003612055.1 Corallococcus llansteffanensis | reverse complement strand
GGCCGGGGCGGGGCCGCGGCGGGCGGCGGAGGCGCGGACGAAGCCGCGGGCTTGCGCACCGGCCCCAGCGCGGGCACCGGGTGGCCGGACACCTCCGACAGGGCCTTGACCATCTCCTCGGTGACGGTGGACCCGGTGTGGGCGGCGTCCAGGTCCTCGATGAGGTCCGACAGCACGTCGCATGCGCGGAGCATGACGTCGGTGGCGGTCTCGGTGGCCGTCTTGCCTTCGCGCTCGGCGCGCAGGACGTCCTCGGCGGCGTGCGCGAGCTGACCGATGGCGGCCAGGCCCAGCATGCGGGCCTCGCCCTTCATCGTGTGCAGTTCGCGCGCGACGTCGTCCGCGGCCTGATCCGCGGTCTCCTTCTCCAGGTCGATGACTCCCAGTTGGATCTTCTGGAGTCGGTCGGCCGTGACCTCCTGGAACTTCTTCAGGAGGGACTTTTTGAGGGCCTCGGTGTCCATGGGTGGCAGGCCCGGGGGCGCGACTTCCGCATCCCCCAGAGCCCTGGTCTCCCCTCAGGAGAACGCCTAGTCGGCCTTGAAGCGCTTGATGAGCTCGGCGAGCCGGCCCGCAAGCTGGGTGAGCTCGGCGGCGGCCCCGGTGGCCTGCTTCGACGCCTGCGTCGTCTGACGGGTCACGTCCTCGATCTCCGCCATGGACGCCACCACCTGCTCGGTGGCCGTGCGCTGCTGCTGCGTGGCCAGGTTGATGACCCGGGCCGCGTCGCTCGTCTCCTGCACGCCGGCGAGGATGCCTTCCACGGCCTGTGCCGCCACCGCGCCCAGCTTCTCACCGGACTCCGTGGCGTGCTTGGACGCGTCCGCCGCGCCCGCCGCCGCGGCCGTGGCCTCGCGGATCTCCGTGATGAGGTTCTTGATCTCCTTGGTGGACTCCAGGACGTTCTCCGCCAGCCGGCGCATCTCCGCCGCGACGATGGAGAAGCCCTTGCCCGCCTCGCCCGCGCGGCTGCCCTCGAGCGCCGCGTTGAGCGCGAGCAGGTCGGAGCGGTCCGCGATCTCGTCGATGACCTCCACCACCGTGCCGATGCGCTCCACGCGCTTGGACAGCTTGGAGATGGAGTCCGCCACCGCGACGCCGTCGCTGCGGATCTGCTGCATGGCCTGGATGAACTCGCCAATCGCGCCGCGACCCGCGCGGGCCGCGCCCAGCGTCTCCTCCGCCACGCGCGCCACGCTGCCCGCGTTCTCCGCGATCTGCGCGGAGGCGTGCTTCAATTCCTCCATGGTCGCGGTCGTCTCATGGATGGCCGCGGCCTGCTCGGTGGAGGACGTCTCGTGCTGCGTGGACGCCGCCAGCACCTGGTTGGCGGAGGACGACAGCCGCAGCGCGGCCTCGTTGATCTCCCGCACGAAGATGCGCAGCGTCTCGATGACCTTGCCGAAGCCCTCCAGGAGGGGCCCGAGCTGGGGGTCCTCGGTGGAGGTGTTCCAGCGCGACAGGTCGCCCTCGCGCACCAGGATGATGAGCGAGTCGAGCGCCTGATCAATCTCCTGCGCCGCCACCTGCTTGCGGTGCTCCGCGGAGGAGAAGTTCTCCAGCACCTGGTTGAGCAGGTGGCCGAAGCCGGTCGGATCCGCCTGGACGCGGTCCTGGGGCACGCGCGCGTTGAGGTTGCCGGACAGCACCGCCATCAGCGTGTCGGTGAAGGGCTTGAGCGGATCAATGGCGTTGGCGGCATCAGCGCCGGCCTTCGCGCCCGGGGACTTCTTGGCACCGCGGGGCTTGGCCGCGGGCTTGTCGTTGGGGCTCTCCAGGGACATGTGTGTCAGTGCCTTCCTTGCGTCTTCAAGGTTTCCGCCAAATCAATGAGCAACACGGGCCGCCGGGAGGCTTCATCCAGGCAAATGCCCACGGCATAGGGGGCCGCCGCCGCGGCTGCGGGCATGCGGCGTAGCACGGCGAGCGCGACGGAGCGCACCCCGTTGACGGCGTCCACCTTCAGGTGGCCCTCGCCTTCGGGGGTGTCGAACACCAGCGCGCGCAGGCCGCGGTGCGGCAGGCCCAGGTCTCGCACGGTGAGGTCGTCCGGCAGCGCCCGGTCGATGCGCAGGACCTGCGAGGCGTCCGTGCCGTACTCGGAGTCGCCGATCTGGAAGAAGAGGATGTCCACCGCTCCCAGCTCCTCCGCGGAGCGCTCGTCGAGGACGCCGTTGCTCATCGCACCACCGCGCGCTGACGGGCCGTCTGCAGCAGCTTGGAGAAGTTGAGCAGGTTGAGGCCGTCGTGCGGGCCTCCGCCCGACACGATGCCCAGCAGGTGCTCGGCGGCCGCGTCACCGCCCAGGGGCGGCGGGAGGATGTCGGAGACGGGCACGCGGCGCAGGCCCAGCACGGTGTCCGCCACCACGCCGGAGACGAAGCTGCCGCTGACGCCCACGAAGATGCGCGTGCGCGGACCGATGCGCGCCTCGCCCTTGCTGAGGAAGCGCAGCAGGTCCACCACCGGCAGCACCTGACCGCGGTGGCCGGTGACGCCCATGATGAACGACGGCGTGCGCGGCAGCGGCGTGAGCAGGCCGGCGCGCAGCACCTCGGTGACGTTCTCGCTGGGAACGCCGAAGCGCAGCTCTCCTACCCGGAAGCAGAAGAACTCCAGTTCGGGGCGGGCCTGGGCGGCCAGCGTACGGTCCGGCGCCTGACGGAGCGCGCGTTGGAGGGGAGTGGAGGTCGGGGTCAAGGCACCGAAGTATCCAGGACCGGGTGAAAAAGGGTCAAGGGTCCATCCAAGACTGTCCGCCTGCTCGCCGTTTCGATGGTTCGCCGGGGACCAAAGGTGTAGGGTTGTGGGCCGGGAGCCCCTGAGGAGGACGATGTCCCGCGTACTGGTCATTGACGACAGCCCGATGCTGCTGGAGCTCACCGTCCGCGCCCTGACGGCCGCAGGCTATGACGCCGTGGGTGCGCCCGACCTGGCGACGCTCGACCAGAAGCTCGCCGAGGGTCCGTTCGCGCTCATCCTCATGGACGTCAACATGCCGGAGATGTTCGGCGATGACGTCGTCGAATACCTGCGGCAGGTGAAGAAGGTCGTCGCCAAGCTGGTCCTCTACTCCGACATCTCGGAGGCGGAGCTGGACGCGAAGACGAAGAACTCCGGCGCGGACGGCTACATCCTCAAGAGCGGAGGCCTGGAGGGCGTGCTCGGAGGCGTGATGGGGCTCATCGGCGCGCCCGCGCTGAACGTGCCCACCGCCGTCCC
>NZ_RAWB01000082.1 GCF_003612055.1 Corallococcus llansteffanensis | reverse complement strand
GAATACCGCCTGCCCAATGGCCTGCGCGTGCTGCTCTTCCCGGACCCCACCAAGCCCACCGTGACGGTCAACATCACCTACCTCGTGGGCAGCAAGCACGAGGGCTACGGCGAGTCGGGCATGGCGCACCTGCTCGAACACCTGATGTTCAAGGGCACGCCCACCACCCCCAACGTGCCCCAGGCCCTCACCGAGCGCGGCGCGCGGCCCAACGGCACCACCTGGCTGGACCGCACCAACTACTACGAGACCCTGCCCGCTTCGGACGACAACCTCCAATGGGCGCTCGCCTTCGAGGCGGACCGCATGGGCAACAGCTTCATCGCGCAGAAGGACCTCGACAGCGAGATGACCGTCGTGCGCAACGAGTTCGAGTCCGGCGAGAACGACCCGCGCGGCATCCTCTTCAAGCGCACCATGAGCGCCGCCTACCTCTGGCACAACTACGGCAAGGCCACCATTGGCGCCAAGGCGGACCTGGAGCACGTCCCCATCGACCGGCTCCAGGCCTTCTACCGGCGCTACTACCGGCCCGACAACGCGGTGCTCGTCGTCGCCGGCAGCTTCCAGCCGGAGAAGGCCCTGGCGCTCGTGCAGTCCACCTTCGGCAAGCTGCCGCGCCCCGCCGAACCCGTGCCCCTCACGTACACCCAGGAGCCCACCCAGGATGGTGAGCGCGAGGTGACGCTGCGCCGCGTGGGCGACAACCAGCTCCTCACCAGCCTCTACCACGTGCCCGAGGGCGCCCACCCCGACTTCGCCGCCATCGACGTGCTCACCGAGGTGCTGGGCGACGTGCCCTCCGGCCGGCTCTACAAGGCGCTCGTGGAGACGAAGAAGGCCGCGCGCGCCGGGGCCTTCAACTTCCAGCTGCGCGACCCGGGCGTGGTCGGCTTCAGCACCGAGGCCCGGCAGGACCAGCCCCTGGGCCCCGCGCGCGAGGCGCTGCTCAAGACCGTGGAAGAGGCCGCGCGCACGCCCTTCACCGCGGAAGAGGTGAACCGCGCGAAGACGAGCCTGGAGAAGCAGACGGAGCTGCTGCTCAACAACTCCGAGCGCGCCGCCATCCTCCTGTCCGAGTGGACCGCCGTGGGCGACTGGCGCCTGCTCTTCCTGCACCGCGACCGCATCGAGGCCGTCACCCCCGCGGAGGTCACCCGCGTGGCCGCCGCGTACCTCAAGGGCTCCAACCGCACGCTGGGCGCGTTCCTCCCCACGCCGAAGCCGGACCGCTCGGAGCTGCCGCCCCCGGTGGACCTCGCGAAGGCGCTGGAGGGCTACCAGGGCAAGGCGCTCGTCGCGCAGGGTGAGGCCTTCGACCCCTCCCCTTCCAACATCGAATCCCGCGTGCAGCGCGGTGAGCTGCCTGGCGGAATCAAGTACGCGGTGCTGCCCAAGAAGACGCGCGGCGAGATGGTCAACCTCTCCCTCACCCTGCGCTGGGGCACCGAGGAGACCGTGCGCGGCAGGCTCCCTGCCGCCACCTACGCCGGCCGCATGCTGATGCGCGGCACGACGAAGCACACCCGCCAGCAACTGGCGGACGCGCTGGACACGCTCAAGGCCCGCGTGGGCGTGGATGGCAGCGCACTGGGCGCGAGCGTCTCCATCGAGTGCCCGCGTGCGAACCTCCCGGCCGTCCTCAAGCTGGTGGCGGAGGTGCTTCGCGAGCCCTCCTTCGACGCCAAGGAGTTCGCGGTGCTCAAGCAGGAGCGGCTGGCCGCGCTGGAGTCGCAGCGCAGCGAACCGCAGACCCAGGGCAGCATCGCGTTCTGGCGCGTGCTGTCCGCGCACTACCCCAAGGGCCACCCGTTCTACGTGCCCACGCTGGAGGAGCGCCTGTCCGACGTGAAGGACGTCACGCTGGAGCAGGCGCGCGACTTCTACCGCCAGTTCTACGGCGCCTCGAACGGCGAGCTCGCGGTGGTGGGCGACTTCGACGCGAAGGAGGTGGTCGCGCTCGCGGGCACGCTGTTCAACGGCTGGAAGAGCCCGGCGCCCTATGCGCGCGTGCAGAAGGTGTTCCAGCCCGTGGGGCCCAAGGCGCTCGCGCTGGAGACGCCGGACAAGGCCAATGCCTATTTCCTCGCGGGACAGACCTTGAAGCTGCGCTCGGATGACGCGGACTGGCCGGGCGTGATGATGGGCAACTTCGTGCTGGGCGGCGGCTTCCTCAACTCGCGGCTGGCCACGCGCGTGCGCCAGAAGGATGGCCTGTCCTATGGCGTGGGCAGCAGCGTGGACGCGGGGGAACTGGACGCGGTGGGCTCGTTCGTCACCTATGCCATCCACGCGCCGCAGAACGCCCAGAAGCTGGAGGTCGCGATGCGCGAGGAGATTTCCCGCGCGGTCCAGAAGGGCTTCACCCAGGAGGAGCTGGACAAGGCGCGCGCGGGACTCCTGGAGTACCGCCAGTCGGCTCGGGCGCAGGACGGGAACCTGGCGCAGCAACTGGCCAACTACCTCTTCTTCGGACGCACGCTGAAGTTCGACGCCGAACTGGAGGCGAAGCTCCAGAAGCTGACGCCGGAGGACGTGCGCAAGTCATTGGCCAACCACGTGGACTGGGGCAAGGCCACCGTCGTGCGCGCGGGGGACTTCGCCGGAGCGGCGAAGCAGGCCCAGCCGCCCGTCAGCGCGCCCACGTCACCTTGAGCGCCGTGTCTGTGTAAGGCTTCCAATCATGACCGTGGCCATCGTGGAAGGCGACCTGCTGGACCAGCCGGTGGACGCCATCGTCAACGCGTGGAACCGCAACATCATCCCCTGGTGGCTGTTGTTGCCCCAGGGGGTGTCGGGCGCCATCAAGCGGCGGGGCGGCACGGGGCCGTTCCGCGAATTGGCGCGCGTGGGGCCCATGCCCCTGGGCTCGGCGGTGGTGACGGGGCCCGGACGTCTGCCTTTCAAGGGCATCATCCACGTCGCCGGCATCGACATGCTGTGGCGGGCGTCCGCTCGCTCCATCCAGGATTCGGTGCACCACGCGCTGAAGCGGGCCGGGGAGCATGGCTTCCAGTCGCTGGCGTTTCCCATCATCGGCGCGGGCTCCGGGAGCTTCGACGAGGCCCGTGCGCTGGAGCTGATGTGCGAGGCATTGGGGGACGCCCCCGCGTTCCAGGTGCGCGTCGTGCGCTTCCGGCCTCCGAAGCGGACGTGAACTTCTGGCGAGCGCCCCTCCCCTGCCCCGGTTAGACGTGGGCACTTCCTTTTTGGAAGCGGGAGGGTACGCGGATGATCGACCTGTACACGTGGGGTACGCCGAATGGTTTCAAGGTGTCGGTGGCGCTGGAGGAGCTGGCGCTGCCGTACACGGTGCACGCCCTGGACATCTCCACGGGCGTGCAGAAGGAGCCCGCGTTCCTCGCCATCAACCCCAACGGCCGCATCCCGGCCATCGTGGACCGCGCGGAGGGGGACTTCGCCGTCTTCGAATCGGGCGCCATCCTCATCTACCTCGCGGAGAAGACGGGCCGGCTGATGCCCACCGACGCGAAGGGCCGCTCCGTCGTCCTCCAGTGGCTGATGTTCCAGATGGCTGGCGTGGGTCCCATGCAGGGCCAGGCCAATGTCTTCTTCCGCTACTTCCCGGAGAAGCTCCAGCCCGCCATCGACCGGTACCAGAACGAGACGCGCCGCCTGTACACGGTGCTGGAGCGCCGGCTGAAGGACCACGAGTACCTGGCCGGGGACTACAGCATCGCGGACATCGCGAACTGGGCCTGGGTGCGCTCGCACGACTGGGCCGGCGTGTCCGTGGAGGGTCTGCCAGGCGTGCAGCGGTGGCTGGCCGCCATCGAGAACCGGCCCGCCGCCCAGCGCGGCCTGGACGTGCCCACGCCTCGCAAGCCGGAGGATGCGGCGACCGCGGCGAAGCGCATCGAAGGCGCGCGCTCGCTCATCCAGCGCTGAGCACTCCCCTGCCCCGCTGACTCCGGACTCCGCTCCGGACAATCGCCCCGGGTGTGCGCATGATGCGGTCCGGGCCCGCGCAAGACCTCCTTGGCGGCTCGCCCGTTCAAGCCTCCGGGCGCGGTGCCGCGTTCCGTGGGAGCGAGGGAGTGGACGACATGGAAGCGGTGCGGAGCCTGGGCCGGTGGGCGGGGCTGTTCGTGGTGCTGGGACTGTCGGCGGCGTGCACGCCGGGCCGGGGCGATGCGGTGCGGGGCTCGTCGAGCGCGTCGCGGGACAACGTGGCGCCGGACGGCTGTGCGCCGGCCACGTGCTCGCAGGCGATGGTCTCCTGTGGCCGGACGCCGGATGGCTGTGGCGGCTTCATCGACTGTGGGGACTGCGAGGCCGGCACCTGTTCAGAGGGCCGGTGCGTGGCGCCGTCACCCCCCGCGGGGCCGAAGAAGGAGTCCGGCAGCCCCACCAGCGCGTGCAAGCCCGGGTGCAAACCCAATGAGTCCTGCGTGGACGACCGCTGCATCTGCCAGCGCTCGACGTGCTCCTCGCTGGGGCTGAGGTGCGGGACGGCGCAGGACGGCTGCGGCGGCGTGGTGCAGTGCGGCCCGTGCGTGCCGGCGTGCAAGCCGGACGAGATGGAGTGCTGCGGCGCGTGCATCCCCCGCTCCGAGGGCCGCTGCCCGGAGAACGTGCACTGCCCCACCGCGAAGCCGCCCGCCACGCGCTGACCGGGAGCCGGGCCCCAGGCTCGGAGCCCCCCAGGCTCGGGGCCCGGAAGCCCGGATGTCAGACCCCTTCGCTATACCCTTCCCTGTCGCGCACACGGGAAGGTGGCCGGCCTCGCAGGTCCGAGTCCGACACCCCATGCGCCCTCACCGCACGGGCAGGCCCGTCTCCCCGTGTGCGCGACGCCATGAGAAGGCACGAGACCGGGGGACTCGTGCACGCAGCAGGTCCCATGGATGCCTTTTTTGTGCGCGAGGTGGGCAGCGTTGTCGTTACCCCTCCCACTGCCCGCCTCGCGCTCGCTTCCATCTTGGGGAGCATGTCTGTCTTTTTCCGGCACTGAAGCCGCTCCCGGGCAGGGGAGGGGAGCGCCGGGCGGACGACCTCCGCGCCACCCCGGCTTGCCCCGGACGCGCCTGGGCGTGATACCCCACGCGAGCCGATGGAACTCCGATACGACATCGTCGTGGTGGGCCTGGGCCATGCCGGGTGCGAGGCGGCGCTCGCCTGCGCGCGGCTGGGCCTGTCCACGCTGGGCGTGACCCTCAAGCGCGAACGCGCCGCCGTGATGAGCTGCAACCCCGCCGTGGGGGGCACCGCGAAGGGCCACCTGGTGCGGGAGTTGGATGCGCTCGGCGGACAGATGGGCCGCGTGGCGGACCTCACGGGCACGCACTTCAAGACGCTCAATCCCTCCAAGGGCCCGGCCGTGCAGGCCACCCGCGTCCTCTGCGACCGCGACGCCTATGCCGCCGGCATGCAGGCGGTGCTCTTCCATGAACCGAACCTCACCGTGCTCGAAGGGGAAGTGGCCTCCGTCGTCGCGGAAGAGGGGAGGGTGAGGGGCGTGGTGCTGGGAGATGGCACGCAGGTCGTCGCCCGCGCGGTGCTCCTCACCACCGGCACCTTCCTGCGCGCCCTCATGCACGTGGGCGAGCAGAAGGAGGTCGGCGGCCGGCTGGGCGACGACGCCGCGCGCGGCCTGTCCGACTCGCTGCACGCGTTGGGCTTCACCCTGGGCCGCTTCAAGACGGGCACGCCCGCGCGCCTGTCCCGCGACAGCATCGACTGGGACGCCGTGACGCCGCAGCCCGGGGACGCTGGCGTGCGGCCGCTCTCCTGGCGCACGCAGGTGGAGATTTCGCGGGGCCTGCCGTTCCCGCGCCAGCCCGCCGTCATGTGCGGCCTCACCGCGACGACGCAGGCGACGCACCAGCTGCTGCGCGACAACCTGCACCGCTCGCCGCTGTTCCAGGGGGACATCGTGGGGCGGGGGCCTCGCTACTGCCCGTCGCTGGAGGACAAGGTGGTGCGCTTCGCCGCGCGCGAACGGCACCAGGTGTTCCTCGAACCGGAGGGCCCCACGTCGCCGCTGGTGTACCCGGCGGGCCTGTCCACGAGCATGCCCGCGGACGTGCAGCTGGACTTCCTGCGCACCATCCCGGGCCTGTCCCGCGTGGAGGTGGTCCGCTACGGCTACGCGGTGGAGTACGACTACGCGCCGCCCACGCAGCTGCACGCCACGCTGGAGACGAAGGCCGTCGCGGGCCTGTACTTCGCGGGGCAGCTCAACGGCACCTCCGGCTACGAGGAGGCCGCGTTCCAGGGGCTGTGGGCCGGCCTCCAGGCGGCGCTGAAGGTGAAGGGCGAACCGGCGCTGCACATCGGCCGGGACGAGGCGCACGGCGCGGTGCTCGTGGACGACCTGGTGACCCGGGGCGTGGACGAGCCGTTCCGCATGTTCACCAGCCGCTCCGAGCACCGGCTCAAGCTGCGCGAAGGCAACGCGGACCTGCGCCTCGCAAGGCACGGGCACCGGGTGGGCCTGCTGCCGAAGGAGGCGCTGGAGCGGGCCGAAGCGCGGGCCCACGCGGTGGCGGGGGAGGTGGCGCGGCTCAAGCGCACCGGGCTGTCCCTGCGCCTCAAGCGTCCGGAGGTGACGTACGCGCAGCTCGCCGAGGGCCGCGAGGACTTTCCCGCCCTGACCCCCGACGTCACCGAGGAAGTGGAGGTCGAGGTGAAGTACGAGGGCTACATCGCCCAGGCCGAACGGGCGGCGTCGCGCGAGGCGGAGGCGTCCGACCGGTGGCGGATCCCGGAGGCGTTCCGGTTCACCGACGTGCGGGGGCTGAGCACGGAGGCGGTGGAGAAGCTGACGTCGCTGCGGCCCGGAACGGTGGGGCAGGCGCGCCGGATTCCGGGCCTCACGCCGGCCGCGGTGTCGCTGCTCCTGGTCGCGTTGAAGCGGGGAAACGGGGCGGCGGGTGATCAGGAACAGGGCTGTGGATAAGGTGTGGGCAATTCTGGGGATCGCTGTCCCCTGAGCAATTCCGGGGGCTTGAAGGCCCCTTCGTGGTGGAGGTGTTGTGGATAACGCGCGGTTCGCAGATCTGCTGGCCTCGGGATGCAGTGCGTTGGGCGTGACGGTGGGCGAGGACGTGGGCCCCCGGCTGCAGCGCTTGATGGCGGAGCTGCTGAAGTGGAACGCGAAGGTGAACCTCACGGCCATCACCGCGCCGGAGGAGGTGCTGGAGAAGCACTTCCTGGATTCGCTGGCGGTGCTGCCGGAGGTGACGGGCGCGACGACGCTGCTCGACCTGGGCGCGGGCGCGGGCTTCCCGGGACTGCCCTTGAAGCTGGTGTTGCCGACGCTGGGCGTGACGCTGGTGGACGCGGTGGGCAAGAAGGTCGCGTTCATCAAGGCGGCGGCGGCGAGCCTGGCCCTCACCGGCGTGCGCGGTCTGCACGCGCGCGCGGAGGGGAAGCCGGAGACGGAAGGGATTCCGCGCGCGCAGGTGCTCATCGCGCGGGCGTTCATGGACCTGCCGGACTGGCTCGCGCTGGCGCCCGCGTACGTGGAGGAGGGTGGGCGCGTGGTGGCGATGCTCGGCAAGGCGCAGACGGATGCGGAGCTGCAAGCGCGCGCGGCGGAGCGGAACCTGCGCGTCGTGTCCGCGAGGTCCTACCGGCTGCCGTTCTCCGGCGCCGAGCGGCAGGTCGCGGTGTTCGCGAAGGGGTAGGCAGTTCGCACTTCGCGCGGCGTTGATCCGCACGGCGGCCCCGGAGTGCCCTCTCCGGCGGGCTTGGCGGCAGGTTGCGGTGTCCACGAAGGGGTAGGGGAGTCGGGCTTCCACCGCGTGCACTTCGCGCGAGACGTTGATCAGTACCGCGGCCCCGGAGCTTCCTCTCCGAGGCCGTTCTCGCTTCTGCGGTCCTCGTTCTGACCTCCTGCGCTCGCGGTGGGGCGGACAAGACAGGCCGGTTTCGATTCGCGGTTCGGGGCCGTTCTCGTTTCTGCGGCCCACGCTCTGGCGGCCTGTGCTCGCGGTGAAGCGCGGATGAAACGGGCCGGTGTCGCGCGGAAGGTTCGCCTAACGTGCGGCGGCGTGACTTCGGGTACTCCACGCATGCCTCGGCGCGAGGAACTCGCGCGGTTCCTTCGCAGTCGCCGTGCACGGGTTCATCCGGAGGAGGTGGGCCTGCCGGCCGGTGCTCGGCGGCGCACGCCGGGCCTTCGTCGTGAAGAGGTGGCCCGGCTCGCGGACGTCGGCGTCAGTTGGTACACGTGGCTCGAACAGGGGCGGGGCATCCACGTGTCGGAGCCGTTGCTCGAGCGCCTCGCGCGGACGCTGCGCCTGACGCCGACGGAGCGCGCGCACCTCTTCGACCTGGCCCATGGACGACCGGCGGCGCGTCCGGAGCTTTCGACCGCCGCGGTCAGCGACACGCTCCGGCGGATCCTCGATGCGCATCCCTTTCCGGCGTTGGTTTCAAACCGGCGCTGGGACGTGCTCGCCTGGAACGACGCGGCGGCCATCCTCTTTGGAGACCTGATCCGCAGGCCCGTCGAACAGCGCAACGGCTTGTGGGCGATGTTCATGAACCCGGAGCGGCGCGCCCTCCTGCCGGGGTGGGAAGTCGATGCGCGCCGGGCCGTGGCGGGCTTCCGGCTCGATGCCGCGCGCGCCGCCGACCGGGCGGAGTTCGATGCGCTCGCGACCGCGCTCGCGGAGGTCAGCCCGGAGTTCGCGCGCATCTGGGGCGAGCATGATGTGGTCGAAATCCCCGAGGGGTCGAAGGTGATCCTCCACCCCGACGTGGGGCCCATGGAGTTCGAACACGTCACGCTCTCGCACGCGGATGCGGACGGTCACGCGCTCCGCGTCTCGCTCTATTCGCCCCGTCCCGGGCAGAGCCTGGAGCGCGCGCGGAAGCTGTTCCCTCGCGCTACCCGCTGAGCCTCGCGCCGGTCCACGCCTCGCTCATCGTCCACAGCCGTTCGGCCGCGTTCTTGTCCACCGCCCACGGCATCACGCCGCGAGGCACGGGCGAGTCCGCGCCTACGACCTCCGCGATGTCGCAGTCCTCGCAGTACACGCCGCCCCGGCCGTCGAGCTGGGGGCTCGTCGCGCACCAGATGCTGGTCGCCGCGCCCTGTTCGATCGTCTTGAGGGGCGACACCTTGTTCGAGGACTCGACGGCGGCACGGACCTCCGCTTCCGACATGGACCGCATCAACTCCGTGACGATGGCTCCGGGATGGAGCGAGAACGCGCGGATGCGGTGGGCCTCCCCGCGCGCATCGAGCCCGAGCGCGAAGAGGATGTTCGCCGTCTTCGACTGACCGTACGCGACCCACTTGTCGTAGGGGCGCCGTTCGAAGTGCGGGTCCTCGAAGTCCATCCCCGCGCGGCGGTGGCCCCGGGACGACAGCGAGACCACGCGCGCGCCGTTCGCCCGTCGCAGCGCGGGCCAGAGTCGCGCGGTGAGCTGGAAGTGGCCCAGGTGGTTGGTGGCGAGCTGGGATTCGAATCCCCGGGCATCCCGCGCGAGCGGCGTCGCCATGATGCCGGCGTTGTTGATGAGCAGGTGCAGGGGACGGCCGGAGGCCAGGAAGCGTTCGGCGAAGGCCTCAATCGTGGCCGGGGCGGCGAGGTCCAACGGGTCCACCTCCACGCGCTCCAGGCCCGCGAGCGTCGCGCGGGCCTTGTCCGGTGTGCGCGCGGGGACGATGACGGTCGCACCGGCTTCGGAGAGCACGCGCGTGGTCTCCAACCCGATGCCCGCGTAGCCACCGGTCACCACGGCGATGACGCCATCGAGCCGGCGGTCACCCATCACTTCGCGAGCCGTCGTCTGTGCGCCGTAGCCCGAACGCAGGGGTTCTTGTTTCGAGGTCATGGCCGCAACCTGACGGTGGGCGGCCTCCGCGAAAAGAGCGTCAATTCATCCTATGTCCCGTACCACCAGGATGCGGCCGACCGCCGCCGGTGCGTCGCGCGGAGGCGTCAGCGGGACGTCGTCCGCTTCGCCTTCCGGGGCCACTCGAAGTCGAAGGACCGCGCCTCGCGTTGGAGGACCGGGGGCTGCCCCTTCACGGTGAACGCTTCGGTCCGTTCGGTGCGCACGGAGAGGGGGCGCAGGGTGTCCGGTTCGGTGAGGAGCTCCACGGTGGTCACGCTGCTCGCGGACTCGAGGACCTCCGCGGCGCAGGGGTCGGACGGGTTGCGGACCAGCGCGGTGTTGCATCGCAGCTCCCGGCTTCGCGCGATGACCTGGCGGTAGGGCGCGCCATCCAGCGCTGTCTCCCATTCCAGCCGCACCACGCCGGGCGTGCCCGCGACCGCGCCCCGGTTGCGAAGCGTGAAGCGCTGTTCCAGGGGGCCGTTGGGGTGGCGGATCCGCACGGTCTGCGTGCGCTCCTGCCCGGGCGCCAGCTCCACGCCGCTCCACGTCCGCACCCACGCGTTCCACGTGTCTTCGGCCCGGTCGCGCAGCAGGGTCTGGAAGAGGGGCGTGTCCCATCGCGAGCGCAGGGACTCGCGGGCCTCTGGGGTTGGTTCAAGCACGGTGACGGCGCGCCCCAACGCCAGGTCCAGTCCGTCGAGCTCGGTGAGGGCACCGGTGCTGGAGAGCACGAGGGTGGGTTTCGTGAAGGTGGCGACGAGCGACTTCGAGTCGGGCGTGCCTTTCCGAGCGTCCGGTTCGACCTGCTGGAGGTGTTCGAAGTGGAGCTCGAATCCCGACCCTGCTTTTCGCGCGGTGAGCACGGCGTCGTACTTCAGCGTGACGGTTTCACGTTCGCTGACCACCCGCTCCGTGATGCCCACGCGCGAAGGCACGGGCCAGGCGAACTTGAACGGAGCGACCGTGGGAGGAGCACCTGCGCTCCAGGCGGGGCCGCCGCTGAACAGGGCGAGGACGACGAGCACGGAGGAGCGGATGGACATGGGCGCGTGGGGGAAGGGGAGGGCGTCAGCCTATGGGAGCGGCTCTGGCGGAGGGGCGGTGTTCCACGTGGAACACGAGGACGGAAGCCCAGGTCGCTTTCAATGCCGCCGTGCCTGCGCTCGGGCCAGTCGTTGTTCCACGTGGAACATGCGGAGGTGATGCCGGGTCCCCTTGCCGTGGAGTCGTCGCGGAAGCGCGGAAGGTGGAGCCGGGATCCCGCGTGGTGCCATGCGGAGACATCGGCGTCTTTTCGGAACGGGCGCCCGGCACCGAAGAAGACGGAGGGCCATGTTCCACGTGGAACGTCGGGATGACGGGTCCCAATTGGTGGCAGGCGAAGGCGTCCGGTGTTCCTCCGGAATTGGCGCTCCATGCTCCAAGCGGAGCTGGATCCGTGTTCCACGTGGAACAAGGGGGCCTGTGGATGCCCGGCTGGCTGGGCGGTGCATGGCTCCCGGTGCCTGGGCTTCAAGCAGCATGACGCCCGCGGTTCAGGTGACGCCGTTTTGGTGATGCATGCGCCTTGGTGCTGGCGCCAGGCGGATGGGCCAGCAGGCCGCGCGGATCCATGACCTTCGTGATGGCGCGGGAGCCACCCCTTCAGAGGCTGGATGGAAGGGAGGCTGTTCATGTGCCCATTCCACGAGGCTTCGCCGCGGCGTCATCTGGTGGTGTTCGGAAGGTGGTCAGGGAAGGCGGGATGCGATGCGTGTTCCACGTGGAACATGCGCGAAGACGGGGCTCTCCGGGTCGCTCGGACTCCTGCCTTTGAGGCTGCTTCTGAGTCCCTGTGATGCCCCTGCCAACAGGTGGATGTGAAGTCGCGAAGAAAGCCGAAGAGCATGGGCGCAGGTCGCGAAGGGACCACACCTGTCCCTCATGAATCAGGCGGTGGGCCCGCATGGGACTGGGGCGTGGATCCGCACGAGCGCAGTGATGCTTCGGCCATGGGGTGGAGGCTTGAACGAAGAACCTGGAAGGAGGCGCTGGGACGGCCGCTCTGTCACCAACCCCATCCTGGTTTTGGTCCCCTGGCTCCGTTCGACCTCTCCCGAGGCAGATCAATGAAGGGCATGTTCCACGTGGAACACCACCCCGGTTCAAGCCGCGCCTGCACCTGGACCCAGCGTTGGTGAAGCGCCCTGAACACCGCGCGGGTGGGGGTGCGGTGGAAAGCGGATGAACCGCGCTCCTCTTGAGGAGCGGAACTGCTCATGCGAGCGCATCGCACGGATCCAGCGCTCCGCTGTTCCACGTGGAACAACCGCAGCCGTGGTGCATGAGAACGCCGTCCGTTGGCGGTGACCGCATCGCGAGAAGCGGTTCGCCACCGGGCCTCGCGCGAACCACGAACGAGCGCGCCACAGGCGATGCTGGTTCTGGCGCATCCGCTGAATCGTCGCGTCTTCGGGGGCGTGCCTTCCGACCGCGCTGATGCGGACAAGGAGCGGCAGCCACCATGCTCCGCGCCGCGTTCACGCAAATGCTCCGAACGCACTGGCCTGGGATGCATCCCGTTGAGCGCTGCTCACGCGGCGCTGTAAGCACCGGGGTTGTTCCACGTGGAACGCTGAGCCCGGTTCTCGAAACCCCGAAGCCGGATGCGAAGCCACCGGAACGCAGCGGCAGCTCCGCACACGAACCCAACGCGAAACCCCGCACCACGAAATCGCGTGACGGACTGCTCCCGGTTCCAACTGGGACTCCGAACGCTGAACCTCCAGGCCCACCGACCCGAATCACCGAACCGCCCGAAGCCACCCGCGCGCACTTCCCGCCGCCGACCCCCCCGAAAAACCAACCACCTTCCGGATGGCGAAAAGCACGGGCCCGAAAAGCCACCGGGAGCGGCCGGGCAGGCACGGCCCAGACCCTCCAGCTACGCGAATTCCAGCCCACGCGCTGTCCGCTCCACCGCGCGTGACGGTCCCCGAGCAAGGGACCTGGCAGGGGCTTCAGCTCTTCTCGGACGTGAATTTGATCCGTCCGCGAACCCCGTGCTAGCTGCCTGATCAGCACCAGTTAGTGCGTCTCGAGCACTAATGAGTGCCCGGGGCTCCGGTGAACCCGGGGCGAGAGAGGATGGGCCACGTGGGTCGTATCATCTGCATCTCCAACCAGAAGGGCGGGGTGGGCAAGACCACCACCGCCATCAACCTCGCGGCGAGTCTCGCGTCCGCGGAGCGCCGCACCCTGCTGGTGGACATGGACCCCCAGGGCAACGCGGGCAGCGGCCTGGGGCTCAAGCGCGATGCCCTCCATGGCACCGTCTACGATGCCCTCCTCGGCGGCCGTCCCGCGTCGGAGCTCATCCACCCCACGGAGCTGAGATTCCTCCAGGTCATCCCCGCCACGCCCGACCTCACCGGCGCGGAGGTCGAACTGGTCAACCAGGAGCGGCGCGAGTTCCGCCTGCGCGAAGCCCTGCTGCCGCTCAAGGACAAGTACGACTACATCATCATCGACTGTCCGCCCTCGCTGGGCCTGCTCACGCTCAACGCGCTGGTGACGGCGGACTCCGTCCTCATCCCGCTCCAGTGCGAGTACTACGCGCTCGAGGGCCTGTCGCAGCTCACGCACACCATCGACCTGGTGAAGCAGGGTCTGAACCCCGCGCTCAAGATGGAGGGCATCCTGCTCACCATGTTCGACTCGCGCGCGAACATCGCCCACCAGGTCGTGGACGAGGTGCGCGGCTACTTCAAGGACCAGGTCTTCCAGGCCGTCGTGCCGCGCAACGTGCGCCTGTCCGAGTGCCCGTCCTTCGGCAAGCCCATCATCCTCTATGACATCAAGTCGAAGGGCTGTGAGAGCTACCTGGCGCTCGGCCGGGAGCTGATGCGTCGGGAGACCCCCCGGTCACCCAAGCGCCGGGTCGCCTGACCGCCCTGCTCATTTGAAGCGAATGGACTGACGCGTGCCCCGGTTCGCCGGGGGACACACGAAGGCCCGATGCGCCGGCTCCACGCCGACGCGGGAGTCCCTGACCGCCGTGCAGAAGACCGCAGACAACCAGAAGCGAGCCCTGGGACGGGGCCTCTCCGCGCTCATCCCCCAGGCGGCCCCCGCCGCTCCGGCGGCCAACGCGCCCGCGAAGGCCGGCGTGCTGAAGCTGGCCATCGAATCCATCCACCGCGACAGCCTCCAGCCCCGCCGCCACTTCGACGAGACGAAGCTCCACGAGCTCACCGAATCCATCAAGGCGCAGGGACTGCTCCAGCCCATCCTCGTGCGCAAGGACGGAGACGGCTACCGGATCATCGCCGGCGAGCGCCGTTGGCGCGCCTCCCAGGCCGCCGGCCTCAAGGACATCCCCGCCATCGTGCGGGAGGTCACCGAGGCGCAGGCCTTCGAGCTGGCCCTGGTGGAGAACCTCCAGCGCGCGGACCTCAACCCCATTGAAGAGGCGGATGGCTACAAGCGCCTCGTGGACGAGTTCAAGCTCACGCAGGAGCAGGTGGCCCAGCGCGTGGGCAAGGAGCGCTCCACCGTCGCGAACGCGCTGCGCCTCCTGGCGCTGCCTCCGGACGTGAAGGAGATGGTGGCGGACGGGTCGCTCAGCATGGGCCATGCTCGCGCGCTGTTGGGCGTGCCCCGCCTGCCGGAGCTGCAGAACCTGGCGCGCCAGGTGACGGAGAAGAAGCTGTCCGTGCGCGACACGGAGCGACTGGTGCAGCAGGGCCGGTCCGCGAAGAAGGACGCCGGGAAGCCGGCGCCCAAGGTGAGCCCGCAGGTGAAGGCACTCACCGAAGAGCTGCAACGTCGATTGGGGACAAAGGTGCGCTTGTCGGAGAAAAGCCCGGGAAAAGGCACCCTGGAAGTGGACTTCTTCTCCTACGATGACCTGGATCGGCTGTTGAAGCTTCTGAGGAAGGAGTAGGGCGTGGCGCTCCTTGGCGGGAAGAAAGACGAAGCACCCAGCAAGCCCCTGTTCAAACGGGAGGAGGATTTCGTGTCGACGCGTCCGGGTGAGGTTCACACGCTTCTGGGTAAGGGAAGCGAGTTCGAGGGGAAGCTCACCTTCGAAGGTCAGGTTCGAATTGACGGGAAGTTCAACGGGCAGATCATCACCAAGGACGTGCTCGTCATTGGGGATGGCGCCCGTGTGCAGGCGGAGATCCAGGCCGGCACCGTCATCATCAATGGCACCGTGGAAGGCAACGTGCGCGCCGCGCAGCTCATCGAGCTGAAGCAGCCGGGCCGCATGAAGGGCAACCTGGAGACGCCGTCGTTCACCATGGACCGCGGCGCCATCCTCGAGGGCTCGCTCAAGATGGAGAACCTCGGCAAGGGCAATCCGCCGCCGCCCATGGGCGAGAAGAAGTAGGTGTCCGTCTTCCCGTCCAGCGTGCGCGGGGTCGCGTTCGTGACCCTCGCGCTGCTCGCGGGGTGCCGGGGCTGCCAGGAGGAGACACCTTCCTCCGGCAGTCTGACGGAAGACGCGGGGCTGCGCTCGGGCGTGAAGGTGCCGCTGCCGCCCGGGTGGTCCGCGCAGGTCGCCACCGACGGCAGCTTCCAGGCGGGCCCTCCCGGCCGCCCGGCGCTGCGCGTGGACCTGAAGCCGGGGCAGGGCGAACAGATGCCCTCCTCGGAGAAGCTGGCGGACACCGTCCGCGAGCAGATGAAGAACTTCACCCTGTCGTTGGATCAGGAGGAGGACACCACGTCCTTCTCCCTGCTGCGCGTCACCCTCGCCCCGTCGCTGGCGGACGGAGGCGTGGGCGCGGAAGCCCCCGCGTTCTTCGGCGCGCGGCGCGTGGGCGACGACCTGTTTCTCTGCGCGAGCCTCCCCGGTGCATCCACCGAGGAGGTGCGGCTGGCCACCGAGGCCTGTCGCACCATCCAGGTCCAGGCCGCTCCCCGCTAGACACGCCCCGTGCAAGTCGGACGTCCTGCGGCGGACGCTTCCCGTCCGCTCCGTCCGGCGCCGGGTTGTGCGCGGACGGCCTCGTCCCCTTCGATATGCGCTCCCACAAGGAGCAGCCCATGGACGACTGGCGCAAGAACCTCATCGAAGGCGCGACGGCGATTGGAGCGTTGCTCGGCAACGGCAGGCGCGTCGCCGTGCTGGGCATCCGTCCGGAGTCCCACGCGGACAAGCCCGCGCACGCCATCCCGAAGTTCCTCAAGGACCACGGCTTCACCGTGCTGCCCGTCCCCACGCACGGCGAGCATGGGAGCATCCTGGGCGAGCCCGTCTTCAAGTCGGTGAAGGACGTGCCCGGGGAGCTGGACGTGGTGGACGTGTTCCTGCGCCCGGAGGACATCAACGCGCACGTGGACGACCTGCTCGCGAAGAAGCCTCGCGCGGTGTGGTTCCAGAAGGGGATCCGCAACGACGCCGCGGCGGAGCGCCTGGCACGCGCTGGCATCCAGGTGGTGCAGGACCACTGCATGATGGTGGAGTGGCGGACGCACCACCCGCACGGGTGACGAAGAGCGGGCAGGCGTGAACCTCCTGCGCGGCCCGCGTGTCCCCATTACGTGAAACGTGTGATGGTTTCGCGCGGGTATGACTGGGAGGGGATGGACATCGGGCCCGACCCGAGGTGCAATTCCGTCCACGCCCCGTCAACACGACACACCGGGACTTCCCGAAAGCCGTCCGACTTCCTAACCTTAGCTTCCCGACTTGTGTCGAGCTCCCGTCCCGGCCCGTATCAGGTCCTCACGCTGTGCCCCTCGTAAGGAGTTCGCATGACGCTCACCGAGATGCTCCCCCTCCCCCTGGCCGTCGTGGAGATCAGCTCCCTGGGTGAGCAGCTTGCAGCAGCGGGAGGCCTGGTCATCACCGCGGCGGCAGCGCTCTGGGCCGCGTGGACCCGCCCGGCCGAGCCGGCCCCGGTGCCCGTGCCGGTGCGCCGCAACCCGCCGCGCCGCCGCTAAGCCGCACGTCGTCTCCAGAGGTCTCCGGCCCGGCGTCCCCCGAAGGAGCGCGCCGGGCGGGACCCACTGCTTCAGCGCTTCATCGCCAGCGACAGCGCGAAGTCGCCGTCCGAGTCCGTCCACCAGGCGGACAGGTCCAGGCCCGCGTCGCGCAGCTCCGTTTGCACCTGCTCCCGACAGAACTTGCAGCTCACCTCCGTGCGCAGACATTCGCCCTGCGCGAAGTCCACGCGCCGCTCCAGGTCCCCCAGCCACACGGACTGGGCCTTCCGGGAGATGAGCCGCATCTCGATCCACGCGTGCGTTTCGTCGAACGGGGCCAGGTGTTCGAAGGCCTCCGGGTCGAAGTCCGCGTTCAGCTCGCGGTTGAGCACGCGCAGCACGTTGCGGTTGAAGTCCGCCGTCACGCCCGCGCTGTCGTTGTAGGCGGCGAAGAGGCGCTCGCGGTCCTTGATGAGGTCCGTGCCCAGGAGCAGCCCGTCTCCCGGCCTGAGCCCCGAGGACAGCTCGCGCAGGAACAGCGCGCGCTGCGCCGGCTTCAGGTTGCCGATGGTGCCGCCCAGGAAGGCGATGAGCCGGCGGCCCACCCGGGGGATGCGCCCCAGGTGGTGCTCGAAGTCGCCCACCACCGCGTGCACCGCGATGCGCGGGTACTCGTGCGCGAGCCCGTCCGCCGCCTTGCGCAGGAACGCCTCGCTCACGTCGAAGGGCACGAAGCGCTTGAGCTGCCCGGCCGCGTCCATGGCGTCCAGCAGCAGGCGCGTCTTCTCACTGGTGCCGCTGCCCAGCTCCACCAGCGTGTCCGCGCCGCTCAGCCGGGCGATGTCGTCCGCGTGCGCGTGCAGGATTTCGCGCTCGCGGCGCGTCGGGTAGTACTCCGGCAGCCGGGTGATGTCGTCGAAGAGCTGGCTGCCGCGCTCGTCGTAGAGCCACTTGGGGGAGAGCTCCTTGGGCGCGGGCTGGCACAGGCCCTGGAGCACCTCCTCCCGCAGCGCGCGCTGCGCGTCCCCCGGCTTCACGTAGACGTCCACCCGCACGCCGGGTGCCGCGTCGGTGCCCGGAACCTGTCCCTCGCCCTGCTCCGTCCTCATCCTCATGCGTCCCTCACCTCACGTCCCGTGCACAGCGAAAGCCGGCGAAGATCTGCCGGCGGATGGGGAAGTCCCAGTTGCGGAAGCTGTTGCGCACCGCGACCGGCGCGCTCGCCCAGGCGCCTCCCCGGAGCACCTTCGACGCGGTGCCGAAGAACACCTCCGAGTACTCGCGGTAGGGAAAGGCCCGGAACCCCGCGTACGGCTGGAAGTCGCTGGAGGTCCATTCCCACACGTCGCCCAGCAGCCCGAAGACGCCGTCCGCGCTGCGCCCCAGCGGGTGGCTGCCCACGGGGGACGGGCCCCACCGCGCCCCGCCCAGGTTCGCGTGCGCGTCCGTGGGCGCGTCGTTCCCCCAGGGGTATGCGCGCGCCACGCCGTCACTGCCCTGCGCGGCCTTCTCCCACTCGGCCTCGGTGGGCAGGCGCTTGCCGGCCCAGCGCGCGTAGGCGTCCGCCTCGTACCAGGACACGTGCTGGACGGGTTCGTCCTTGGGCAGCGGCTCCACGGTGCCGAAGCGGCGGCGCAGCCACACGTGCTGGCCCCGCGGCAGCCAGAAGAGCGGGTGGCGCAGCCCTTCCGCCTGAAGCCACTCGAAGCCCTTGGGGTCCCACCAGCGGGCGTCCTCGTAGCCACCGGACTCGACGAACACGAGGTAGTCCCCCGTGGTGACGGGGTGCGCGTCCAGGAGGAAGGGCGCCACGTCCACGGCGTGCCGGGGGCGCTCGTTGTCGTAGGCCCACGCGTCGTTGCTGCCCAGGTGCACCGGGCCGCCGGGGATGAAGACCTCGTGCTGCGGCACCGCGCCGGGCTGGGGGCGGAGCGCCTCCACCGGCAGGTACTCCACGTCCGTCATCAGTTGCAGCGTTGCGGCCAGCGTCTCCGCGTGCTGCTGCTCGTGCTGCGCCACCATGCCGAAGACGAAGCCGTCCGCGAGCAGCGGATCCGCGCTCTGGGGAGGCAGCACTTCCAGGTGCGCGCGCACGGCCTCGCGCACGCGCGTGGCGTAGGCCCAGGCGGCCTCGGGCTCCAGCAGCGGCAGCGTGGCGCGGGTGTTCCGGGGGTGGCGGAAGGCGTCGTAGATGGCGTCGAACGCGGGGTCCGTGATGGCCGGCGCCCCCAGCGCGCGCAAGAGCCACTGCTCCTCGTAGTTGGCCATGTGGGCCACGTCCCAGACGAGCGGCGACATCAGCGGCGAGTGCTGCCGCATCAGCTCCGTCTCCGGCACGGGCTCCAGCATCGCCCGCGTGCGGGCCCGCGCCGCCTCCAGCTCCCGCCAGGCGCGAGCCTTCCAGTCCGCCTCCGACCTCCAGGGTCCTGCCTGCTTCATGGCCCTCATCGACATGGTCGCCCAAGGTAGGAAGGGGCTCGGGGCCTCGCTAACCCCCCGGGCTCCCCCGGTGCAGGGGGCGCGTGAGGGACCACACGTTTGCGAGCCGTCATCCCCTCCGGGATGACCGGCAGTCCTAACCCGCGAGGGACCGACCGTCAGGGTTGCCTGCTCCCGGTCTGGTGGTTTTTGCTCAAATGAGTCGTTGACCCGCTGCGCCAGGAGTCGCGGGAAATGGGCATTTCCGGTCTGGCATGTGTCCACCAGTCGGCGGGATTTTCCGGGCTGCCATGGCCTGGATGGGGGAGGGGGTCCGTATGCTGTACCCCATGGCCAAGCCCGCACCGCGCAAGCCCGTGCTCGTGGTGGAGGACGATGAAGACGTCCGCGCCGCCGTCGCCGAAATCCTGGAGGGGGAAGGGTACGAGGTGGTCGTCGCCGCCAATGGCCGCGAGGCCCTGGACGAGCTGGTCCACGTGGCGTCGCCGTGCCTCATCCTGCTGGACCTGAGGATGCCGGTGATGGACGGCCCGGAGTTCCTGCGCCGGCTGCGCGCGGACTGGCCCCGGCTGAAGGACGTGCCCGTGTTGCTGCTCACCGCCGTCGTCACGGAGGCGCTGCCCGACACGCGGGGCATCCTGCGCAAGCCCATCATCCCCGACGAGCTGGTGACGTCGGTGCACCGGCTGACCGGCCGGAGTGCCTGAGCGCCCGCGGGAGGCCGTCAGCGCATGCGGTTCACGGCCAGCAGCGTGAGGGTGCTGGCTCGCGGATCGCGCTCGTAGAGCAGCTCCAGGTCGTGGCCCTCCACCCAGTGGCGTGCGGGCCCCACCGACGAGTCCTGGTTCCGCGACCGCTCCGCCAGCCGCAGCAGCGCCTGCTGCAGGGCCTCGAAGGCCTCGGCGGACATGCGCCCCACTTCCCGCCAGGCGGGCGGCGCGTAGTGAACGCGGTACGGAAGGGACAGGCGATTTCGGGCGGACTGGGACACGGGTTCGGGTTCCTTGGCGACAAGGGGCCTTGCGAACACCGTGCCTGCCTACGCTCCCGGGAATTCCAGGCACTTTCACGGCAAGCAGACGGGCGAGGGCTGAAGAAGTTACGGGGCTCCGGAAATCGTAGGGGAAGAAATGACTGGACGGCGCGGCATTCCTGGAGAGGGGGCCGGGACGTCCGCAAGGCAGGGCTTCGATGCGGCGGGCGTGCGGTGCGGGGTGGCTGCCCTGCTCCGCGCGGGTGCGCAGCGTTGAGCCCAGGGACCCGCGCGCGAACGGGCCCGCATGCCGGAGGAGGCATCCATGGAACGGCGCACCCCTACCCCCTGGTCGCTGACGAACGGGCTGCTCTTTGGCGTGGCCGCGGGGGTGCTGCTGGCGTTGGCGGAGATAGCGCTGGCGGTGGCGGCGGGGGACAGCCCCTTCTACCCGGTGCGGATGAGCGCGGCGGTGGTGCTGGGGCCGCCGGCCTTCACGCCCCAGGTGTCCACCGGGGTGGCGGTGGCGGTGGGGCTGGCGGTGCACCTGACCATCTCCGCGGGCTGGGGGCTCATGTACTCGCTGCTGGACGCGCTGCTGCCCACGGACGGGCGCGGCCGCTGGGAGTTCCAGGCGGCGGTGGGGATGCTCTTCGGCATCTTCGTGTGGCTGGTGGACTTCCAGTTCCTGGCGCGCGGCTACTTCCCCTGGTTCCTGGACGCGCCGCAGTTCCTCCAGATTGTGTGGCACGCGGTGTTCATGGGGCTGCCGCTGGCGCTCTTGTTCACGGCGGCGGAGCGTCGTCGCACGCCGCTGGTGGAGCCGTCGCCCTGAGGTGGGGCCGGCTTCCAAGCGCCTCGGAAAAGTGAAGGGCGCGCAGGGGCTGGTGGGGGGCTGAAAAACGCCAGGGGTATGGTGACATGACCCGACCTTCAGGGTTATGCCGTGCGCCCGCGGCCATGGGGGCGCATCCTACCGGGGACTGGCATAGGGCATGGACACTGAACTGGCGGGCATCCTCGGCGCGGCGGCGCGCTCGGTGCGGGTGCGGATGGGCCTGACCCAGGCGGACGTGGCGGACCGCATCGGCATGGCGTCGGAGGTGTATGGCCGGCTGGAGCGGGGCCACATGCTGCCCAGCGTCCAGAACCTGCGCCGGCTGTGCGTCGTCCTGAACATCCCGCCGCACGACATGCTGGGGCTCGGGGACGAATTCGCCGCGCCGCCGCCGAAGGAGAAGCCGAAGCCCCGCACCGACGAGGAGCCACCGGAGATGCGCCGGCTGATGCGCAACCTGCGGCGGCTGACGCCGGTGCAGCTCAAGCTGATGAACCTGGTGGCGTCCGCGATGCAGCAGCAGAAGAAGAAGCCCTGAGAGGGGCGGGCGTTAGACTGGGGCCACCATGGTCGACGAGCTGGTGCGCAGGCTGGACCTCAAGCCCCACCCGGAGGGCGGCTACTACCGGGAGACGTACCGGGCGGCGTTCCAGGTGCAGACGCTGCGGGGCCGCAGGTCGGCGGGGACGGCCATCTACTACCTGCTGACGCGGGGCATCTTCTCCGCGTGGCACCGGGTGGTGGGCTCGGACGAGCTGTGGCTGTTCCACGACGGGGAGCCCCTGGCGCTGCACCTGATGCACGAGGACGGCCGGCTGGAGACGGCGGTGCTGGGCCGGGACGTGACGAAGGGCGAGCAGCCGCAGGTGCTGGTGCCGGCGGGGGTGCTCCAGGCGGCGGAGCCGTTGGGGGCCTACTCGTTGGTGGGCTGCACGGTGTCGCCGGGGTTCGACTTCGCGGACTTCGAGCTGCCGGAGGCGGAGGCCCTGGTGGCCCGCCACCCCGCGCATGAAGCGCTGCTGCGCAGGTTGGCGAAGCCCGGTCCGCGCTGAGGGGGGCTTCAGGTGCCCCAGGGGCGCAGGGGGCGCAGCAGCCCCGCGTCCTGGAGGCGGGCCTGGACGTCGGCGGCCAGGGCGACGTGGGCCGGGTTGGAGACGGTGAACTTCTCCGGGGTGAGGGTGATGAGCGTGCCCCGGTCCGGCAGGTGCTCCACCTGGACGGGGGCGGGGAGCGGGGGGACCGTGCCCCGGAAGTGGGCGAAGTACATGACCCAGCCGACGAAGGTGCCCGGTTCGGGGAACTCATCGGTCACGGTGAGGTTCCGATGCTCCTGGGAGGTGGCAAGGCCGACTTCGGGCTCCCAGGCGAGCGCCATGGCGCGCACCACGCCGGTCAGGACGGGGGCGGTCAGCACGCGCTCCGCGACCCGGCCCGAAGTGAGCGAGTTGAGGATGCACATGGAGGCCCCCCTCGTGGAGGCACTCCCGCAGTGGCCATCAATACCGGAGGTCTCGTCCTCGTTCTCGCCTGCCCAGAGCCAGAAGCTCGAACTGTCACCAAAGCGATTGCTCTTCTTGCCCAGGAGTTTCGCGAGCGTGGTTGTGTCTGGCTGGACCTGACGCTGACGGGCCTTCTTGAAGCTGGCCGCCGCTTGATGCCAGCGGTTCCACGTGGGCTCCAACGGGCCGAGTTGCTGGAGGAAGTCCGCCAATCGCTGGGCGCAAGCCTCGACGGGCTCCTGCCGGGCCAGCCAGTAGCTGCCCGCGTAGTACGACTCTTTCATGGCTCCAGGACTCCTCATTGCACGGGTGGGACGTGCACGACCTCTATGGCGAACCTGCGAGCTTTGAAGGCTTCACGAAGGATGTTGGCGAATCGCTCCTCCGCGACAATCCAGCGGATGCGCATTCCATTCGCCAGGTCGGATTGCCGTTTGGCCTGTTTGAGCACACTTCCAAAGCCCCGGAAGAACTCCTTCATGTCCATGTCGTCCTTGATGAACTTCGCATAGCCCGGGCCCTTGGCTTCCAGGAGCAGGTCCTCCGTCGCATTGAAGCCGTCGAAGTCCGCGACCATGTCCCCCTCCTGCACCCGGTACGCGGACCCCTCCGGAGTTCCCGTCACCTGCGCTTGATACGCCCGGGCGCGCTCGGACATGGACTCCGTC
>NZ_RAWB01000829.1 GCF_003612055.1 Corallococcus llansteffanensis | reverse complement strand
CAACGCGCCCTTCGTGGCGCTTCCTGCCCCTCCTGGTGCCGGTGCTCGCCGCCGCGACCCTGATCGTCCTCGTGCGGCCCCTGACATCGTCCGAGGGGCGGGAGGCGCCAGGCTCGTGGGGCGGCACCGGGGTCCTGGAGCCCACGCGCAGCAAGGGCCTCCAGCCGCGGCTCGACGTGCACCGCCAGAGCGCCGCCCGCTCCGAGCGCCTCACCGACGGCGCCCACGCCCAGGCCGGTGACGTGGTGCAGCTCTCCTACACCTCCGCCGGCAAGGCCCACGGCGTCCTCGTCTCCGTGGACGGCCGCGGCGCCGTCACCCTGCACCTGCCGGAGACCGGGGAAGCGGGGCAGAAGCCGGGGCACCAGTCCGCCGTGCTGGAGCGCTCCGGCACGCACCTGCTGCCCCGCGCCTACGAACTGGACGACGCGCCCGGCTTCGAGCGCTTCTTCTTCATCACCGCCGATGCGCCCTTCGCGCTGGACGGCGTCCTGTCCGCCGCGCGCGTCCTCGCCGCCTCCCCCGACGCGCGCACCGCGCCGCTGCGCCTGCCTCCAGAGCTGGGGCAGACCTCCTTCCTGCTGGAGAAGCCCTCCCCATGAGAGCGCCCGTCGTCCTCCTGCTGCTCTCGCTGTCGCTCTCCTTGTTCGTGGGCGCGCCGGCCCGCGCCGAAGCCGTCGCCGTGCGCCGCCTGGCCCTGCTCGTGGGCGTCAACGACGGCGGCCGGGAGCGCGTGCGGCTGCGCTACGCGGACACCGACGCGCGCGCCTTCTCCCAGGTGCTGTCGGAGCTGGGCGGCGTGCTGCCCCAGGACCGCGTGCTGCTCACGGACGTGGACCGCGCGGGCGTCCTGGCCGGCTTCGAGCGCATGCGCAAGCTGGCGGAGGGCGCGCGGGCCTCCGGAGCGCGGCGCGTGGAGGTGCTGCTGTACTACTCCGGCCACTCGGACGACGAGGGCCTGCTCCTCAAGGGCGAGCGCCTGGACTACGGCGAGCTGCGCCGCGCGCTGGAGGGGCTGCCCGCGGACGTGCGCATCGCGGTGCTGGACTCGTGCGCGTCCGGCGCGTTCGCGCGGCGCAAGGGCGGCGTCGCGCGGCCCGCGTTCCTGGTGGACTCCGCCATCCAGGTGAAGGGCCACGCCATCCTCACCTCGTCCAGCGCGGACGAGGCGTCGCAGGAGTCGGACCGGCTGGGCGGCTCGTTCTTCACCCACCACCTGGTGTCCGGCCTGCGCGGCGCCGCGGACGTCACCCACGACGGCCGCGTCTCGCTCACGGAGGCGTACCAGTTCGCCTTCCACGAAACGCTCGCGCGCACCGAGCGCACGCAGGGCGGCGCGCAGCACCCCAACTACGACATCGAGCTGGCGGGCACCGGCGACCTCGTCATGACCGACCTGCGCGCCACCACCGCGGGGCTCATCCTCACCGAGCCGCTGGAGGGCCGGCTGTACGTGCGCGACGCGGTGGGCACGCTGGTGGTGGAGGTGCAGAAGGTGTCCGGCCGCGCCACCGAGCTGGGGCTCGCCCCCGGCGCCTACCGCGCGCGGCGCGAGCTGGGCGGCAGCGTGTCCGAGACGGCCTTCACGCTGAAGGAGGGCCTGCGCACGCCGCTGTCCCCCGGCGACTTCCTGGGCGTGGGCAGTGAGGCCACCGTGATGCGCGGCGGCGGCGGCCTGGCGCCGGCGCACGCGGTGTCCCCGGAGGGACGGATGCGGGTGCCGGTGAACCTGAGCCTCGTCCCGGGGGTGAGCATCAACACGCTCCGGGTCGGCAGCGCGCCGGTGGAGAACCGGTTCGCGGTGGGCTTCATCAACGGCGGCACGGCGCTGGGGGGCGGGCTGGCGCTGGGGCTCCTGGGCAACATGTACGACGCGGAGACGAGGGGCGCGGCGCTGTCCCTGGGCTTCAACCATGCGGGCGGGACGGTGGACGGCGCACAGCTCTCACTCGCCGCCAACGTGGCGGGCGGCGGGGTGCGCGGCGGACAGGCGACGCTCGGGTTCAACCTCTCCACCGGGGACGTGTCCGGCGTGGGGCAGCTCGCCCTGGGGGCGAACATCGCGCGGGGCTCCATGGCGGGCGTCCAGGCGGCGCTGGGCCTCAACGTCACCACCGCCGAGGTCAGCGGCGGGCAGCTCTCCCTGGGCGTCAACCACGCGAGCGGCGCGCTCCACGGCTTCCAGCTCACGCTGGGCGTCAACAACGCGGCGTCGGACGTGCAGGGCCTGCAGGGCTCGGCCCTGCTCAACCGCGCCTCTTCCCTCACCGGCATGCAGCTCGCGGTGATCAACGTGGGCGGCGACGTGACGGGCATGCAGCTGGGGTTGATCAACGTGGCCAGCGTCGTGCACGGCGTGCAGCTGGGCCTGATCAACGTGGCCAAGGAGGTGGACGGCGTGCCGCTGGGCCTGCTGACCTTCGAGCAGAAGGGCCAGCTGCACCTGGAGGTGTTCGGCAGCGACATCCAGCTCACCAACGTGGCGCTGAAGTTCGGCGGCCGGCACGTGTACACCACGCTCATCGCGGGTCTGGGGCCGGATGACCGCTTCCAGCGCTTCAGCCTGGGGCTGGGCGTGGGCGGACACATCCCGCTGGGCTCCCGCCTCTGGGTGGACGTGGACGTGGCGGGCAGCCAGGTGCTGTCCAAGGACGCGCCGTTCTCCAGCAAGTCCAACAACCTGCTGGCGCAGGCGCGCGCCATGCTGGGCTTCCAGATCATGCCCCGGCTGGCCGTCTTCGGAGGGCCGACCTACAACGCCTGGTTCACCTGGGGGGAGCCGGGCTTCGCGAAGCTGTCCACGCTGCCGGTGAAGTCGCACACCGGCCTCGACCATCGCGTGCAGAACTGGCCCGGCTTCCAGCTGGGCGTGCGCATCTGAAGCGGCCCCGAGCAATCCTCGGGGCCCCACGGCCCGCGTCAGTCGATGACGCGGGTGGCGCGCAGCACGTCCAGCTTGATGCCGCGGACGGCGTTGGGGCCTTCGCCCAGCGAGCCCTCCAGCTTCAGGCCCCCGGGCGTGAAGGCCTTCTGCATCAGCTCGCCCTGCTTCGTGTCATCCCCGCCGGTGACGGCGCTCAGGTCCACCTCGTGGATGGACTTGATCTTCTCTCCCGGCTTGTCCGCGAGGAAGACGTCGTAGTGGTCGCAGGGCGGCGCGAAGCAGCGCTTGCCGTTGTCCTTGACGATGTAGGTGGCACTCATGGTGGCGTCTCCGGGGGTGGCTG
>NZ_RAWB01000828.1 GCF_003612055.1 Corallococcus llansteffanensis | reverse complement strand
CCCCTGCCCCCAGGCCAAGGCCAACATCCCGCCCTCTTCCGAGGACTGCCTGCGCCTCAACGTCTGGGCCCCCACCACCGCGGGCTCCCACGCGGTGCTCGTGTGGATCCACGGCGGTGGCTACGTGGAGGGCCACTCCGGCGAAGGCTGGTACGACGCCACGCAGCTCGCGCAGCGCGAGGACCTGGTCGTCGTGTCGTTCAACTACCGGCTGGGCCTGCTCGGGTTTCTCGCCCTGCCCCAGCTCACCGCGCCGGATGGGGGCACCGGCAACTGGGGCTTGAGGGATCAGCTCGCCGCGCTGGACTGGGTGCGCCGCAACATCGCCGCCTTCGGAGGCGATCCCCAGCGCGTGATGATCGCCGGGGAGTCCGCGGGCGCCGTCTCCGTGACGACGCTGCTGGCGGCCACGCCGGCCCAGGGCCTGTTCCAGCGCGCCGCCATCCAGTCCGGCACCTACCGGCCCGTGCTGGAGAAGGAGCAGCCCGTGGGCGCCTTCCCCTCCGCGTACCTCGTGGGCCTGCAGACCGCCCTCCGCCTGGGCTGCACGGACGGCGACATCGCGGCGTGCCTGCGCGCGAAGCCCCCCGCGCAGGTGCTGGGCGCGCAGGCGCAGCTCGCGCCCGTGATGGAAGTGGGCCTCGCGTTGACGCCCACGCTGCCGGTGGTGGACGGCGTCGTGCTGAAGGGCCGGCCGCTCGCGCAGGTGCTCGCGGGCCACGGGGACGTGCCCGTGCTGGTGGGCGCCAACGACGACGAGGCGAGCTTCGTGCTGGCCAGCATGGGCGTCGTGGGCAACCCGGGCGACTTCGGCCGCTACGTGGACGCCATCGGCGCGGGGGCGAAGAAGGCGGAGCTCACCGCGCTCTACCAGCCGTCCGCCGTGGGCGAGGTCGCGGCGGCGGATGCCCTGGGCACGGACCTGTCATTCGCGTGTCCGGCGCAGCGGCTGGCCACCGCGAGCGCCCTCGTGGGCACGGCCCCCGCGTACCTCTACCGCTTCGCGCGCGCCGTCCCCAACGGGCCCCTGGTGTCGCTGGGCGTCGCGCACGGGACGGACATCGTCTACCTCTTCGGCCACTTCGACGCCGTGGGGAGCGTGCCCACGCCACTGGACCTGACGCTGTCCCAGCAGCTCCAGTCCGCCTGGGGCGCGATGGCGCGCACCGGCGCCCCCATCCCCGCGTGGCTGCGCTTCTCTCCCGGCGGGACGTTCATCACCTGGAACACGCCGGCCACGACGGAGACGACCTGGCGCGCGGGACGCTGCGCCTCGCTGGAGGCCTGGGGCCTGCTGCCCCCCTAGACACGACGAAGCCCCGGGTGCGGACACCCGGGGCTCCGGTGGAGCGTCACCCGCGGGGAGGCGACGGCTACTTCTTCTGCTCCTTCACCCACGAGTCCTTCAGCGTCACCGTGCGGTTGAAGACGGGCACGCCCGGCTTCGAGTCATTCGCGTCCGCGCAGAAGTACCCCAGGCGCTCGAACTGGAAGCGGTCGCCCGGATTGGCCTGCGCGAGCGCCGGCTCCACGCGCGCGTCCGTGACGACCTCCAGGCTGTTCGGGTTCAGGAACTCCTTGAAGTCCTTCTCCTTATCCCGGTCCGGCTGCTCCACGGAGAAGAGCCGGTCATAGAGCCGCACCTGCGCGGTGGGCGCGTTGCCCGGCACCCAGTGCAGCGTGCCCTTCACCTTGCGGCCATCCGGCGAGTCCCCGCCGCGCGTCGCCGGATCATACGTGCAGCGCAGCTCCGTGATGTGGCCCGCCGCGTCCTTGATGACCTGCTCGCACTTGATGAAGTACGCCGAGCGCAGACGCACCTCCTTGCCTGGCGCGAGGCGGAAGAAGCCCTTCTCCGGCACCTCCTGGAAGTCGTCCGCCTCGATGTACAGCTCGCGCATGAACGGCACCTTGCGCGAGCCCAGCTCCGCCTTCTTCGGGTGGTTGGCGACCTCCAGCTCCTCGGTCTGGCCTTCCGGGTAGTTCTCCACCACGACCTTGAGCGGGCGCAGCACCGCCATGGCGCGGGGCGCGGTCTCGTTGAGGTCGTCTCGGATGCTCAGCTCCAGCACGCCCATGTCGATGAGGCTGTCCGACTTGCTCACGCCGATGCGCCTGGCGAAGTCGCGCAGCGACGCGGGCGTGTAGCCCCGGCGACGCAGGCCGCTGATGGTCAGCATGCGCGGATCATCCCAGCCCGACACCCGCTTCTCCGTCACCAGTTGGAGCAGCTTGCGCTTGCTCATCACCGTGTAGGTGAGGTTCAGCCGCGCGAACTCGTACTGGTAGGGCCGGTCGCCCTTGATGAGCGCGTCGACGATCCAGTCGTACAGCACGCGCCGGTTCTCGAACTCCAGCGTGCACACCGAATGGGTGATGCCCTCGATGGCGTCCGACAGGCAGTGCGCGAAGTCGTAGAGCGGGTAGATGCACCACTTGTCGCCCGTGCGGTGGTGGTGCGCCTTCCGGATGCGGTAGATGGGCGGGTCGCGCAGCACGGGGTTGGGCGAAGTCATGTCGATCTTCGCGCGCAGCGTGTGCTTGCCGTCGGGGAACTCGCCCGCCTTCATCCGGCGGAACAGGTCCAGGTTCTCCTCCACCGTGCGCGTCCGGTACGGGCTGTCCCGCCCCGGCGTGGTGAAGTCACCCCGGTACTGGCTGATCTCCTCCGCGGACAGGCTGCACACGTAGGCCTTGCCCTCCGTGATGAGCTGCTCGGCGAAGGCGTAGAGCCGGTCGAAGTAGTCGGACGCGAAGAAGCGCCGGTCGTCCCAGTCGAACCCGAGCCAGCGCACGTCGCGCTGGATGGACTCCACGTAGTCCGTGTCCTCGGTGAGCGGGTTGGTGTCGTCGAGGCGCAGGTTGCACTTGCCGCCATACTGGCCCGCCAGCCCGAAGTTCACGACAATGGCCTTGGCGTGGCCGATGTGGAGGTAGCCGTTGGGCTCGGGCGGGAAGCGGGTGTGCACGCGACCGCCGTGCTTCCCGGTCCTCTGGTCCTCCTCGATGACCTCCTGGAGGAAGTTGAGGCCCTGCGTCTCGTTCGTCGTCGTCATTTGGAGCGAATCCTCTTGAAGCCGGACAAGGGGGGCAAGGGTTTCCTGACCCGAATCCCCCTCCCGCCGTTTTGACAAAGCCGTGTCACACGTCCGCGAGCAGCGACTCCCAGGCCTTGAGTGCCCGCTCGGAGGACAGCTCCTCCGCCCGCTCCAGGGCCCGCTTGCGCAGGTCCTCCCGCCACGCCGCATCCCC
>NZ_RAWB01000827.1 GCF_003612055.1 Corallococcus llansteffanensis | reverse complement strand
AGCCTGGAGCGAACGGCAAGCCCCCGCGTCCAGCGGTCACCGCCAGGGGCCTCCCCACGCCCCCACGCGGCCTACCGGGCGGGCGCGGGCTTCACGTCCGTGTTCTGTCCCGCGACGATGCGCCACCGCCCGTCAGCGCGCTTCAGCACGAACCGCATCTGCGTGCGCAGCAGCCCCTCCTCGGTGTTCTGCACGCCGGGAGGAAGGCCCGTGTGGCCGGTGACCTCATGCACCATGTCCACCACCGCGACGTCCGGGCCGGGGAAGACGACCTTGCGCACGGTCACCGCGTCGTGGCTCGTCTTGAAGATGCTGGCGAAGATGGCCGCGTGGCGCGTCTCGATCTCCGCGTGCCCTTTGAACACCGTGCCGACGATGTTGATGAACTCCGCGTCGTCCGCGAAGTCCTTCGACCAGGCCGTCGCGTCGTGCGCGTTCCAGGCCTCCGTCTGCGCGCTCACGAGCTGCCGGAGCGCCACCTCATCCTGGGCGTGGTCGGGCTTCGTGCAGGCCGTGGACAGAAACAACAGACTCAGGGCCGCGAAGATGGAAGAACGGGTCATGGCGGAACTCTGCCATGACCCGTGCCTACGCCTCACTCAGACAGTCGGAACAGGCTCCTCCGCCCACTCAGTCCAGCACGCCAACGGTCTCGGCGCGGTCCACGGCCTCGCCCTTGACGGTGTAGCCGTTGTACCAGGACGTGTCGTTCGTGCCGGCCTTGTCCTGCTGGAGGTGGGCGTGGGGACCGGTGGCGTTGCCCGTGGCGCCCTCGTTGCCGACCTGGCAGCGGTCGCAGGTGCGGTCATAGGAGTCCGACGTCTTGATGAAGTGCCACTGGCGGAACGTCCAGCCGCTCTCCCAGACGTGCTTGGCCTCGTTCTGGGTGCCGCTGCCGGTACCGTTGCAGTAGACGCCCGACGTGCGGACCGTCACGTTCCAGTACACGGAGCCCACCACGCCCGTCTCCGCGCCCCAGTAGTTGCAACGGCCGCTGGAGATGTCCACGGCGCCGTGGAAACTGCCGCTCGAATAGTAGGTGGTGGCCGTCACCGTGCCGGGGAAGGGCGACTTGACCGTGTGCGCGGACGCGACCAGGGGGAGGAGGGCCAGTGCCGCGAGGGAAACCTTCGTCATGTAACGCATCGGGGTGTTCCTTTCGGGCCGGACTCCCGGCCCTGGGGGGTGGAGGTACCGCTACCGTTACCGCTGACTACGGAGCCTGTTGCAGCCGCTGCTTCTCCCTCAGGAGCAGCTCCCACTCCTGAAGACCTGTGTCGAGCGCGCGGATCCACGCGTCGATTTCCGGTGCCATGCTCGGGTCAATGCCCTTGAGCCGTTGCAGCTCCGGCACCGCGCTCGCGAAGCCCAGCTGCGCAATGCCTTGCACCAAGGCCTTGCGCACGCCCGCGTCCCGCTCACCCCGGTACATGGAGACCAGGGCCTCGCGGGCCGGGGACATCTGCTCCGCCGGCACACCGCCCAGCGCGAGCGCCGCCGACCTGCGCACCTCCGCCGAGTCGCTGCGCAGGAGCCCCTGGAGCGTGCCCGCGGCCTCCGCGCCCAGCTTCTCCGTGTTGAGCGTGGCCAATATCCTCGCCGTCGCCTTGGGGTCCGTGGACGCCGCCGCGGCGGCCACCGCCGTGTCCGTCGCCGGGCCGTGCTGGCCCGCGTAGACGAATTTGTTGTCCTCCACCAGGTTGGTCGCGGCCTCCATGCGCACCTCCGGCGAGGCGTCGCGCATCAGCCGCTCGTACAGGTCCCCGGTCTTCTCCAGCGCGCCCGTGCGCCGCATGGCGCGGACCGTGGCCGAGCGCACGGCCGGGTCGCGGTCCTCCAGCGCCCGCTTCGCCACGGCCTGCATCGCGTCGCGGTCCGCCTCCCGCTCGCTGCGCGCGACCAGGGCCGCCGCCAGGTGCTCCGCCATCACCGGGTCCGTCTCCCGCTCGAACGCGGCCTGGAGCTCCGCGCCGGGCAGGGTGACGGCCGCCTCGCGCAGGAGCGCGCGCAGGTAGCGCTGGTAGGCCGGGGACTTCGAAGCGAGCCCCCGGCGGATCTGATCCATCAGCCCCGGCACCGAACACGTCTCGCCCTGGAGCGCCGGGGCGGTAGAGGGGGCCGTGCTCTGGGCGACGGAGGTCAGGGGAAGGAAGGGGACCAGCGCGAACGCCAGCCAGCCCCACGTGCCCCTTTGGAAGGAAGACCTGCGAGTCATTGGCACTCCCGAGCTCAGTCGTGGTGGTCCATGCAGCCGAAGGGGTCCTGGTCGGGCAGGCTGTTCCACACCCGCATGAAGTCGAGGACGCCGCTGGCGTAGAGCTGTTCGAAGACGCGGTACTGCGGCTGGAAGCGCGGGTCGACGACGGCCATGTTCGCCATCACCGGCAGCGCGTCCTTGCCCGCCACGCGCGCGGAGAAGCGGAACAGCGCCCAGCGCACGCACACGGACGGCTCGCGCGGGAACGTCTGGGCGAACAGCTCCAGCACCTTCGCCTTGTCCTGGGACAGGGACAGGTTGTGCGCCGCCGCGTCGCGGCCGTCCTCGTTGCCCTCGCTGGTGAGGATGCGCGAGTAGCGCTCCGTGGACGCCGCGTCGAGCACCGGGGCCGCGTGCATGGGCATGGACTGCGCCAGGTAGCGGATGTGCTCGTCGGGCGAGTCCGTGCCGATGGTGAGCAGCTTGTCCAGGTACGGCGCGGCGTTGCCCGACTTCTCGAAGTCCTTCTTCATCACGCGCGCGAGCGTGCGGGTGGCCGCCCAGCCCGCCTCGCCGGAGCCCGGGTCCTTCGCGAAGTTCGTCAGCGTGTCCAGCGCCGCCGGCTCCAGGCGCTTCTGCGTGTCCAGCGCGGACAGGATGCCCGCGCGCCGCCCCGGCTCCAGGGTGGCGTCCAGGCCCGCGGCCATCAGGCGCGCGGCGACCTGCGGTTGCTGCACGGCCTCCGAGTCGCGCAGGGCCGACAGGAACACCTGGAACTCCTTGCCCTGGGCGTCGCGAGCCCACCCCAGCACCTCCTGGGCGCGGCCCGCGTCGTTGCCAATCAGCTCCGTCAGCCGCTCCTTCAGGTACGCGCGGACGACGCTGTCGCGCGACGCCAGCAGCGGCGCCGCCCAGTCGCGGAACGTCTCCAGCGTCACCTGCTCGTTGAAGCGCTCCAGGTCCCGCCAGCACGTCCCGGACTCGAACCGCCGGGGGGCCGCGTCCGCCTCGGCGCCCTCCTGCGAGGCGCCACCCCGGCCGCCCCCGCCACCCGTGGAC
>NZ_RAWB01000826.1 GCF_003612055.1 Corallococcus llansteffanensis | reverse complement strand
GGGTCGAAGATGACGGACGGCAGCGGGGCCGGCGGCGGTGGCGGTCGGGACCGGGCGGGTGCTTCGGGCGGCGGCTGCGTGACGGGCAGCGCGGTGGTGGTGGGCGAGCGCGGGCGCGGCGGCGGAGCCAGGACCGGGTTCGGCGCCGCGGCGGGCGTCTCGAGGGGGGTGATGCTGCGGTTCGGATCCTGCTCGTCGTCCTGGGAGGACGGACCCGCGCCAGGAGGGGTCCTGCGGAAGAAGTCGGTCATCACGGCTCCGGCAGAGGGGCGGCCAGCCTACTCCACCGCCCCGGGCCGGGGTGTTAACTTCGGGGCATGAGCTTCTTCCAGGCGCCCCCCGGTCTTGGCAACCAGTACGACGACGACGCGTTCCTGCAGGGATATCTGGCCCGCACCCTGCCGGAGGACCTTCGCCGCTCCATCACCGACGACTTCCGCGAGCTGGGAGAGCTGGGCGGCAAGCACTTCTATGAGTTCCAGCTGCGCGACCGGCTGAACGAGCCGGTGCTGACGCAGTGGGATGCGTGGGGACAGCGCATCGACCACATCGAGGTCACGCCGCTGTGGAAGGAGGCGGAGGCGCTGACGGCGCGCAAGGGCCTGGTGGCGGTGGCCTACGAGCAGAAGAGCGGCGCGCTCAGCCGCGTGCACCAGTTCGCGCTGAACTATCTGGTGCAGCCGTCGCTGGATGTCTATTCGTGTCCGCTGGCGATGACGGACGGCGCGGCGCGCTCGCTCGTGTCGCTGGGCAACCAGGCACTCATCGACCACGCCCTGCCCCGCCTGACGTCGCGCGACCCGGCGACGTTCTGGACCTCCGGGCAGTGGATGACGGAGCGCACGGGCGGCTCGGACGTGGGGCTGACGCTGACCGAGGCGCGCAACTCGCCCGAGGGCTGGCGGCTGTACGGGACGAAGTGGTTCACGTCCGCGACGACGGCGCAGATGGCGCTGACGCTGGCGCGACCCCAGGGCAATGGCCCCGGCGGCAAGGGCCTGGCGCTCTTCTTCGTGGAGACGCGGGACGCGGCGGGGAAGCTCAATCACATCCAGATCAACCGGCTGAAGGACAAGCTGGGGACGCGCAAGGTGCCCACGGCGGAGCTGACGCTGGATGGGACGCTGGCGACGCCGGTGGCGGGGCTGACGGACGGCATCCGCAACATGGCGATGATGCTGAACGTGACGCGCACCTGGAACGCGATGGGCGCGACGTGGAGCATGCGGCGCGCGCTGGCGCTGGCGCACGACTACGCGAAGCGCCGGGTGCAGTTCGGAGCGCCGCTGTCGGAGAAGCCGCTGCACGTGGACACGCTGGCGGGGCTGGAGGCGGAGTTCCAGGCAGGCTTCCTGCTGGCGTTCCGCGGGGTGGAGCTCTTGGGCAAGCTGGAGACGCGCACGGCGACGGAGCAGGAGCAGCTCTTGCAGCGGCTGGTGACGCCGCTGGCGAAGCTGACGACGGGCCGGCAGGTGGTGCACGTGACGTCGGAGGTGACGGAGTCCTTCGGCGGCGCGGGCTACGTGGAGGACACGGGGCTGCCGCGCATCCAGGCGGACTCGCAGGTGCTGTCCATCTGGGAGGGCACGACGAACGTGCTGTCCCTGGATGCGCTGCGCGCGCTGGCGAAGGAAGGCACGCTGGAGGCGTACTTCCACGAGGTGGAGACCCGGCTCGCGAAGGTGACGGACGTGGGCCTGCGCCCGTGCGTGCGGACGGCGCAGGACGCGCTGGAGCACGCGCGGACCTGGGTGGCCGGCGCGATGGCGAACCCGACGACGATGGAGGCCGGGGCGCGGCGGTTCTCACTGACGCTGGGGCGCACGCTGGAGTTGGCGCTCCTGAGCGAGCACGCGCAGTGGTGCCTGGACCACGGGCACGGCCCGCGCACCCGCGCGGCGGCGCGGCGGTTCCGGCAGAACGGCGTGGACCTCATCCAGGATGAGATTGATCTGGATGACTCGCGGCTGCTGGGGTGAGTCTCCGGTTCGCGTTCAGCGCAGCGGGAGTGAGCTGTCTTCAGGGAGGGAATGCAAGGCATTGCCCTCCCTGAGACCTGACGCGACTAACCCTTCGCCGACTGACCGAGCGCGTCTTCCACGTAGCGGACGCCCTTGGCCGTGATGGCCTTGCCCTTCTTGGTGTCCTGCGCGTAGCCGGCGTGCAGGCGCAGCGCCTTGGCGGCGTTCGGCGCGGCGTACGTCACGCCCAGCCCGCTCCAGAAGCGCGACGTCGTGCCCGACGTGATCTCCACGTCCAGGGACTTCGCCAGGTACAGCGGGATCAGCGAGCGCAGGAGCTGGTCCTTCTCCTTGCCGGCGGAGACCAGGTCCCGCTGACGCGCGTGGCTTCGCAGCGCGGCCTCCAGCACCGACACCGCGTCCTCGCTCGCGGGCTGCGCCGCGGACTTCGCGCGGGGCGCCGCCTTCCGGGCCGCTGCCTTCTTCGCAGGAGCCTTCTTGGCCGCCGCCTTCTTCGCCGCGGGAGCCGTCTTCTTCCGGGCAGCAGCCTTGCCCACGCTCTTCTTCGCCTTGGGCGCCGTCTTCCGACGTGCCGCAGTCGCCAGTTCCATACGCCCCTCGAAGGGAATCTCTACCACTGTCGCGTTGATGTTTCGTTCTGACACTGTCGCGGGAGCGACGACCTCGTGCACGGAGGCGTGCGGGGGTTCGGAGTGCACCGGCCGGGAGACACGGGTCTGCCGGGATTCACTCGGAGGTGGCTTCCCCTGCGCGTAGTACCGCACCCAATCGCTCGCCTCCTCCACCACATCCGTGAGGCCCACGCGATCGAGCAGCGACCCCAACCACCGAAGACTGTTGCGCACTTGGAGAACCCTCCCGTTCTGATCCACGCTACTACACTCCCGACGGACGCCACCTATATCGCCAGCAATACGGGTTCTTCCATGCCCTCATGGGTATCCCTGACGGATCCGTCCCCGGGTCTGTTGCTGCCTTTACGGGAACAGACGTGCAGATGTAGCGCCCTATTGCCGCACCGACATCACGCTGCGCGTCTTCACGTTCGTCACCTTCCCCGAGCGCTCCAACATCCCCTCCCCCACCAGGAACAGCGCGCCGTGGATCTCCTTGCGGCACTGCGCGTACACGTCCGCGGGGACGACCAGGTTCGCGATCCCCGTCTCGTCCTCCAGCGAGATGAAGCAGATGCCCTTCGCCGTCGGCGGCATCTGTCGGCAGATCATCATCCCCCCCACCTTCACCCGGCGCCCCGCGGACACCTGCTTCAGCCCCTC